>NZ_JADKPZ010000013.1 GCF_016106035.1 Arcobacter vandammei | reverse complement strand
AGCTCTTTATAAGATTTATATATTTAATATTTCAAATTAGAAAATTAAATAATTTAAAATATTAGTACAAAATAATTTATAAAGATATTAAATTTGAGATTTTTTTGGTTTTATTAATAATTTGTTGAGTTTATTTACTATATTATGAAAATGTTCTCTTTTTCAACCATTTTTTTATGTAAAATCAAATTAAAATTTTTACTTCTAAATTTTGGCTATTTTATAAATATCAAGAAGGATTTTGATATTTACCCTTAATATTTTATTTTTGCTAAATACAAACCATTTGGATTTGCAGGTGTTTTAAAGATATGTTTTTTTAAGTTAAGTTGCTCTTTTAAATCTTCTATCTTTAATTTTTTATCATTAATTGCCAGTAAAAAACCTACCATTAATCTTATTTGAGATCGTAAATATGAGTTTGCTTCAAATTTAAAAACATAAATATCTTTATATTTATAAAATTTTGCATCGAAAATTTCTCTTTTTGTCTGCTCTTTTTCGCTACCTGTTTTGTGAAAATATTCAAAATCAAAAATTCCTATAAACTCTTTTATCGCCTCTTTTATTAAAGTTTCATCGATATTTTTTACATAAGTTATATATTTTTGATTAAAAGGTGTGGTTTCTTTTGTTGTAATTAAATATCTATAAACTCTTTTTTTTGCCCAAAATCTTGAGTGAAAATCATCATCTACTCTATTGATTTTCAAAATTTTTATACTTTTATTCACTCTTTTATTTATGATTTGTTTTAATTTATTTAAATCTTCCCAATGTTCTGGTATTTCACAATTAAAAACTTGTCCACTTGCATGAACATCTTTATCTGTTCTTCCACTAAGTATTATTTTTGTTTCAATATTTATACTTTTAAAGACTTTTAAAAGTTCATCTTCAACAGTAAGCTTATTTGGTTGTTTTTGACTACCAAAAAATGAACTGCCATCATAAGAGATAGTAAATTTTAAATTCAAAATTTAGTACTCTTTTTTGATAGTTCTTGAGTATAAAACATAACTAGAAACAAGCCAAACAAGTGGAATAATATATAAGGCATGAAGAAGCAATCTATCTGCTATATATTTCATAAGTACATAATAAATAACAACTGTCAAAATAGAGTAAGCAACTGTTTTATTTTTCTCATATCTTGGATTAAAATAACCAAATGTTATTACAAAAAACAAAGATATAAGAGGAAAAATTGAAGTTAATATAAAAAAGGTAAAATCATCTATATCTTTATTATTTTTAAAATTACTTATCCAATAATCATAAGTATTAGTGAAATTATCAGCTTTTGTATCAGCTAAAGAGTCATTTATATATAATTTATCATACTCAATCTGATTTAGCTCTTTGTTATCCATAATATAAACAACTCCATCATCTAATCTAAAACTTAAAAAACCTTTCTCATTGTTTAATTCAGCCTCTTTGCTTATTACAAATTGGTCTTTATCTTTCTCTGCTTGAAATAGTTTTAGGTTTTTAAATTTATTATTCTCTTTTGAATCAATATAAATAAGCCAATCTCCAAATTTTTGTCCAAATTCACTCTCTTTTATATTGAAATTTGACTCTTTTTTCTTAATTTCTATAAATTGTTTTGATAAATATTTTGTTTTTGGAATCAAAGCAACTGAAATAACTAAAAGTAAAATTGTTAAGATAAAAGTAATTGGGAAGAATATTCTCAATACTCTTTCTGGGTTCAAACCAAATGATGTAATTACTGTAAGCTCATATTCACTAGATAACTTTGATAAAGTTATAGCCAAAGATATAAAAAAGGTAATAGGCAAAGTATAAAAAATAATTTGTGGAATTGAGTATGAGAATAGTTTAAATAACTCGAAAAAGTTCATAGTAATAATTGATGTAAGACTTGCTATTTTTACTAAGAAAACCATAGAAGTAATAAAAAATAGCCCTAAAAATATAGGAAAAAAACTAATAGCTAATTGTGAATGTAAATAGTTGTTTAATCTCAATAAAAATCCTTAAAAATATCTGTTAAATTAAAAAAATACTCAATAAAAAAGCCTATAACAAGAGATGGTATAAACGGAACTTCTCTCTCTTTTTTCATAAATCTTAAATACATTTCATGTATTATAGCAATAACTGCACTTAAAAATATTGCAAAAACTGCCTCATTTAAACCCAAAATTATACCAAATGTAGCAATTACTGGAATATCGCCCTCGCCCAAAGCTGTTTGAGTTTTTAAACTCTCATCTTTTAAAACTCTAGCTTTTATATTTTGTATATAAAAAGTTACGATAAAGTTTAATAAAACCAAAGCCCCAGCACATAAAAAAGCATTTTTTAGGCTATCAAAAAACTCATATTTTGTAACAAAAAAAGATAAAATAAGAGCAAAAAGAAGTAGATAATCAGGCACTGCTTTATATTTTAAATCATAAATTGCTAAAACAATTAAATTTATAGAAAAAACTATAAAAAGTAAGTTCTCAAATATATTAAACTGCTCCAAATCTTCTTTGCCTTTTTTTAAAATCTTCAATTATATCTTCAATCTCTAAAGTTGTAAAATCTGGCCATAGAGTTGTTGTAAAAAACATCTCTGCATAAGCATTTTGCCAAAGCAAATAGTTTGAAAGCCTTATTTCACCACTTGTTCTTATTAATAAATCAACATTTGGAATTCCAGCTGTATCCAAACAGGCTTCAAAATTCTCTTCATTTACTTCAAGATTTTTCTCATTTAGTTTTTTTATAGCTCGTAAAATCTCGTCTTTTGAACCATAATTTAGTGCTAAAATTTGAGTAAGTCCTTTTGCATTTTTTGTTTTTTCTTCCATATCTTTTATTGTATTTTGTAAAGATTTTGAAAATTTACTAATATCTCCAATAGCTTTAAATTTTATACTATTTTGTAAAAATATATCTAACTCATTTTTCAGATATTTCTCCAAAAGTCTCATCAAATATTCAATTTCGAGCTTTGGTCTATTCCAATTTTCAGTTGAAAAAGCATATAAAGTAAGATATTTAACTCCTAATTTAGCACTATGTATAGTGATATTTCGTACAGTTTTTGCACCCTCTTCGTGTCCTGCTGTTCTTTTAAGTCCTCTATTTTCTGCCCATCTGCCATTTCCATCCATAATAATGGCTATATGTTCTGGAAAATTATTTGAACTCATATATTTTTACTTTCAAGAAAATCTAAAATCTCTATTGATAAAGCTAGTTTTTCTCCACTAAAAGATTGTGTAAAATCTTTTGAGATTAACTCTATTTTATTTGTAGAACTTCCAAAACTATTTGAGTCTTCAAGAATATTTAGACAAACCATATCAAGTTCTTTTTTTTCTAACATATTTGTAGCATTTTTAAGTGCATTTTGCTTATCTAGTTCTGCTTTAAATCCAACACTTATAAAATCTTTTTTATCTAATGATTTTAAAATATCTATGTTTTGTACCATTTCAAGTCTAAAACTATCTCCTAAACTCTCTTTTTTTAGTTTCCCATCAAAATGACTTTTTGGAATATAATCACTTACAGCTGCTGCTTTAAACAAATAAGGCTTTTTACTTAGTTTCGCATTTTTCATAAATTCTTGCAAAGCTTCAAACATCTCACTTGAACTTTGCACAACTTTTAGTTCTATATTTTTTGCTATATTTTCATAACCTCTAGTGCTAACTAATTTTACATTTGCACCTTTTAAATATAAAGCTTGAGCCAAAGAACTTGCCATTTTTCCACTAGAAAAATTTGAGATATATCTTACCTCATCAATTTTCTCCAGTGTTCCACCACCACTTATAACTACATCTCTATTTTCCCAATATGATGTTTTTAAAAGCTCTCTTGCACACATATCAAAAATATCTTTTGGTTCAGCCATTGCACCATTTCCAATATCTTTGCAAATAAGCTCTTTTGTTTGAGTAGGAGCAATTTTATAGCCAAAATTTTTTAGTTTCTCAAAATTTTCCAAAGTAATTGGATTTTCTATCATATTTGTATTTGCTGCAGGTGAGATAATGATTTGTTTTTTAAAAGCTAGAATTGTTTGAAGAGTTAAGTTATCTGCCAAACCACAAGCAATTTTATTTATACTATTTGCACTAAGTGGTGCAAGAACTAAAATATCAGCCCATTTTCCAATATCTATATGATTATAATCTTGATTTTTATCCCAGTTTTCACTATTTTCATCTAAGATTTTATTTTGTGAAATAGCTTCAAAAGTTATAGGATTTATGAACTTTTTAGCACTTTCACTCATAATCACTCTTACATTTGCACCAGCTTTTATAAAAAGTCTTATTAGCTCCAAGCTCTTATAAATAGCAATTGAGCCTGTAACTCCTAATAATATATTTTTATCTTTTAAAATCATTACTGTTTACTTTTTTGTATTTTTTGCTTGTTCAAAGTGTTTGTAAAAATAGCCATCTATCACTCTTTTTTCAGCTCTATTTACAAACAATTGCCCTTTTTTTACACTATTTGTTACACAGCTTCCAGCACCAATTAATACATCATCTTCAATAGTTACAGGTGCCACAAATTGTGTATCACTTCCTACAAAAACATTTTTTCCTATAATTGTTTGATATTTATTTACTCCGTCATAATTGCAAGTAATTGTTCCACAACCAATATTTGTGCCACTATCTATTGTACAATCTCCCAAATAGCTTAAATGCCCAGCTTTTACACCTGTTAATATAGCTTTTTTTGTCTCTACAAAGTTTCCTATATGAGTATCTATTATTTTGCTATCAGGTCTTATTCTTGCCATTGGTCCAACATCGCTATTTTCAACTATTGAGTTTTCTACAACAGAATTTGTTTTTATATGAGAGTTTATAATTTTAGAGTTTCCAAGTAAGCTTACACCATTTTCAATAATGCTTTCACCCTCTATTTCTACACCCTCTTCAATATAAATTGTATCAGGAAGTCTCATAATAACCCCAGCTTTTAAGAACTCTTTTTTGATTCTATTTTGATGAATAACTTCAGCATCAGCAAGTTCTACTTTTGAGTTTACCCCTTTGAAGTTCTCTTCACTTACATAAATTGGTTTTAAAACTTCACCACTATTTATTGCCATCTCTACTAAATCTGTAATGTAATACTCTTTTTGTGCATTATTGTTGTTTAATTTTGGTAAGTTTTCAAGTAAGAATTTTGTATCAAACTGATATATTCCTGCATTTGCTGTTGTGATTTCTAGCTCACTAGCATTTGCATCTTTTTGTTCAACTATTTTTTTTACATTACCATTTTCTATAATAACTCTTCCGTATCCATCTGCACTTTTTAGCTTTAAAACAGACATTACAATTGTTGCATTTATATCAAATTTTTCTAGTTCTACAGCTTGAATTAAAGGCATATCTCCATTTAAAACCAAAACTTTAGAGTATTTTGGAACAATATTCATAACAGCTCCACCAGTCCCTGGGAAATTCTCGTGGTCTTGAATTACAAAGTTTATATTTGAAAAGTATTTCTCTATTTCAGCTTTTACTTTTTCAAATTGATGATATAAAACAACAGTTACATCATCACTTAGTTTTAAAGCCTCTTTTATAGAGTAATAAAGCATTGGTTTTCCAGAGATTTTATGCAAAACCTTTGGCAAAGTTGATTTCATTCTTGTACCTTGTCCAGCTGCAAGGATTATTACAGATTTTTTATTCAAATTTATTTCCTCATTTTTAGTTTTTAATTTTGAGCCAAAGCTTCATTTACTTCTTTTTTTAGATTTTCAACAACAGATTCTAAAGTACTTTTTACATATCCATCTGCACTATTTTCCAAAACCATTTTGTCCAAATTTCTCTCTCTATCTTTGAAAAATTGAGCAACTTTTCTATTTTTTACATTTTTATTATACATTAAAACCCCAGCAGCAACCAAAGTCATAATAAGCTTTGCATGTCCAAAAATAGCAGCATAATTTAAGATAGTAAATCCACTATTATCAGGTTGATTAATATCAGCACCAGCAGCGATTAGCCATCTTGCTATTTGAAAATTCCCTTTCCATTGAGTATGATGAAGAGCAGTCCTTCCGTGAATATCTTTTAAACTAAGATTTGCTTTTTTTGTAAGAAGTTTTTCAACTACAGCTATGTCATTTGCTATAACAGCCTTATGAATTACTGTTCTTCCTTCAATATCTTGGACATCAACACTAACACGATATTTTAGGAAATTTACAAGTCTTTCAAAAAAACTGTCTTTCTCTTTTTTCTCTCTAATATTTAAACCATCTTCAACCATAAAAGCTAAAGGTGTTCTTCCTTTTTTATCTTGAGCATTTAGATTTATCCCATAATTTGCGATAATTTTTAGAGTTTCAAAATCATTGTATAAAACTAAATCAAATAAAATATTTGTTCCATCTAGTCTTGGAATATTTATATTTGGTTTACAAGTAAGAACTTTTTTTAGTAAAATATCGTATTTTTCACCCTCTTTATAAATCGTTGCTAACTGTGGAGTTAATTTTTTTAGATTCTTTGTAACAGCTATTAATTCAACAATAATATCTATAACACTTTTTTCATCAATATCTTTTATATCGATATTAGCACCTCTTGCCATTAAAAAATCTATCATTTTATAGTTTGAATAGCCTTTTAAAATCTCATTAAAAATAATATTTCTATTATTTTCATCTGTAATATTTACATTTGCCCCACATTTTATTAAAAAATCTGCATTTGCAAAGTTTTTATTTTCTATCTCTTTTTGTAATGTTGTTTTTCCATTATCATCAACAGTATCGATTTGTAAACCATTTTCAATAAAAAGTAATGCCAAAGATAGATAATCTCTTTTTGGCGATATAAACTTATATCTTCCTTCAAGATTTTTCACTTCATTTGCTTGTAAATCAACTATATATAAAAGTTCATCGATAATATTTCTATTTTTATTATCAACAATATTCATATTTATATTTTTCTTAATCAAAGCTTCAATAACATGAATATTTAACTCTCCTTGAATAATCGCATTAAAAAGTACATTCTCCCCATTTTTATCAAGAAAATTGACATTTATTCCGTGATTTATTAAGGTTAGTGCGATATTTGGATCGTCTTTTAAAACAGCATAAAAAAGGGCAGTTTGATAGTTGTTATCTAGTGAATTTATCTCTGCGACATTATTTACAACATCTTTTAAGATATTTATATTTTTTCCTTCAATTGCATGAAAAAGTACAGTTTTTCCTTCACTATCTTGTATGTTGAAATCTGGTTTGTAGGTCATTAAAACTTGAAAAATCTTCTCATTTGATAAAATAGCAGTGCTTTGTAAAATAGTTCTTCCAATAGAATTTTTGGCATTTATATCATAACCATTTTCTAGTAAAAATCGCACCATTGCGCCATCAGATTTTTCACAAGCTTCATCTAGTGGAGTTTTTTTAAATTTATTTTCTAAATATATATCAACCCCACTATTTAAAAGTAATTTTATAGCATCATATTTTTTAGAAGAAACAAGTAAAAAGAGCAAACTATTACCATTTTCATCTTGTTTATTTATATCAATACCTTTTTTAATCGCTTTTTCTAATTTTGAACTCTCAAATTTATCAGAAAAAAGATCTCTATAAAAAGCCTCTTCATCAACCTTAAAAAAACTAAACACCTAAACCCTTTTTGTAAAATGTTAATATTTTATCCAAATTTGAATTAAAAACTTTTTCTAGCTCTTTTTCTAAACTCTTTTGGTTTATCTTGCTTTTTAGAAAAGGTTTTTTGCTTAGCCTTATCTCTCTCATATCTTCTTTCAAAATCTCTATCATCAATTAAATTTAATTTTAATGATTTTTCTATAAATGCATTAAAAGAGTTTCGTAAAATAAAGGCTTTGTCATGGTCTGGAAAAAGTTCTGGTAACTTATACGAAAGCCATAAATATAAAGAGATTTTTTTAACCTCATCTTCAACTAAAAGTAAATCTCTTTGAGTAATAGCCTTTTTTGGCAAAGTAATAGATGGTTTATAGTGATTTACTCTTTTTTTAATAATACTTGCAATATATGAATCATAAGCTTGTACGATAATAGTCGATTTTGTAGTAATTGGAGCTTGTGCTAGAAGATATTTCTCTTCTAAAGTTAGCATCTCTTTTCTATCCACAATTTTTGAAGCTTCAAGCATAGATGATAGATTTGCAGCTTCAAAAGGACCTGAAAACTTCATATTTTGTGCAAAAAAGTTTAGTACCTTTGTTAAAGATTTTGTTTTTAAATGCATTGAGAGATTTTCAAGTTGATTGTTGTTTATTTTTACTTTAAATGGTGGTTTTATAGTCTTTATTGGAGCTTCAAACTCATTTTTTATATATTCCAATACATCTCTTCTTGTTGCTCCTAAATATCCTGCTTCAAAAAGCCCAAATCTTCCAGCCCTTCCAGCTATTTGAACTATCTCATTTACAGATATTTTTCTTTTACTAATACCGTCAAATTTTGTATCTGTTGTAAATAAAATTGTTTTTATTGGAAGATTTAATCCCATACTTATTGCATCTGTTGCTATTAGAATTTGGCTTTGTTTCTCCCTAAATCTTCTTGCTTCATCTCGTCTTACTTCAGGAGATAAGTTTCCATAAATCACAGATACACTATATTTTTTTTGAAGTTTTTGTTTTAGCTTTAAAACTTCTGCTCTTGAAAATGCAATTAACGCTGTTCCATTTTCAAGATTTTCTAAACCTGTATATTTTTTAAGAACCAAAAGCGGATTTTTTCTTTTATGTTTAATTACTTCTAACTCTTCGCCTAAATATTGCACTATTTTTTTTACAGCTTCAAGTGCATTTACACTTCCTGTCATTATTACTTTTTTAGCTGGAACTCCAATAATTGCATTTACCCAAGCCCAACCTCTATCAGAGTCTTCAAGCATTTGAACTTCATCAATAACTGCAACATCAACTTCTAAATCAAAATCTAGCATCTCAATAGTTGAACATATATGAGCTGCATCTTCATTTAAGTGTTGCTCTTCGCCTGTTATTAAAGATGCTTCAATATTAGCCTCTTTTAAAGCTTCATAACCCTCCAACGCTAAAAGTCTTAAAGGTGCTAAATATAACCCACTATTCGCCTCTTTTAAAGCTTTCATAGCATTATATGTTTTTCCACTATTTGTGGGTCCCACATAAAACTCTAGTTTTCTTTTTAAACTTCTTGCTAGTGGATAAAGTGTTTTTAAATCGCAGTTTAATAAATTTTTTAAATCTTCTTGCCAGTTGTTTTGTTTCATTATTTATAACTCTCTTTTCTATGTAAAACTCTAGCAATAATAATACAATCATCACTTATATCAAACAAAACTCTATAATCTGCTATTCTATATCTATATGATGGTTCAAAATTTGTTAGTTTTTTTATATTTTGGACATTTGGATAGTTTTTTAATTCTAAAATTTTCTTCTGAATTTTGTTCTTATATGGTTCACTAATATTTTGTAAATCTTTTATTGCAGACTTTCTAATACTTATTTTCATTTTTTAAATACTCTTCAAAGTCTATTATTTCATCATCTCTTGTATCTTTGATTAGTTTTAAATCATCTAAATCTTCTTTAGAAACAATCTCTATTTCATCTTTTTTGAAATTATTGAGTAGTTGAATAAGCTTATTCATTAAAGAGTCATCTTTTACATTTATAACCAATGATTTCATACAAACTCCTTTTAAAATTCCTAGATTATATCCAAAAAAAGCAAAGTTTCTATATAATAAATTTTTAAATAAAAAGGATATTTTTTAATGACTTGTGAATATTTTGGAACTTGTGCATCTTGTACACTGTATGATAAAACTTACGATGAACAACTAAACTATAAAGTAGAAAGAGAGAAACAAAGATTTTCAAATTTTACAAATATAGATTTTGACATCATAAAAAGTGAACCAAAAAACTTTAGAAATCGTGCTGAATTTAGAATTTGGTGGGAAAAAGATGAACAAAATGATAAAGATATTTTATCTTATGCTATGAATGATATAAAAAAAGATATTTTAGAAATAGACTCTTGCTCTATTGTAAGCCCTGATATTGCGAACCTTATGCCAAAAATCTTAGAAGATTTGCAAAGTTCTATGATTTTATCTTTTAGGCTTTTTGCTATTGAGTTTTTAGTAAGTTCTACTTCTGATATGCTTGTAACTTTGATTTATCATAAAAAACTAGAAGATGAGTGGATAGAGTTGGCAAAAAATCTCGAAGCTAAACTAAATATCAAAATAATTGGAAGAAGCAGAAAACAAAAAATAGTTTTAAGCAGTGATTTTATAAATGAGACTTTAAATATAGAAAATCAAAAATTCCACTTTGCATACGAAGAAAACGGCTTCACTCAACCAAACACAGCTGTAAATGTACAGATGATAGAGTGGGTTTTACAAAACACTCCAAAACAGAGCAAAGATTTATGCGAACTATATTGTGGTGGTGGAAATTTTACAATTCCATTATCAAAAAAGTTTAACAAAGTTTTAGCAACTGAAATATCAAAAACATCTATAAAATCGGCTCTTAGAAATTGTGCTTTAAATGATATAAATAGTATTGAGTTTATAAGAATGAGTGCTGAAGATTTTGTACAAGCTTTAAATGAAGTTAGAGCTTTTAATAGACTTAAGAATATTGATTTAAAATCGTATGATTTTAGCACTATTTTTATGGATCCACCAAGAAGTGGTTTAGATGATACAACTAGAAACTTAGCAAAAGATTTTGAGAATATTATATATATTTCCTGTAACCCTGAAACTTTGCATAGAGATTTACAAGAACTTACAAAATCTCACAAAATTGTAAAATTCGCACTGTTTGATCAATTTGCATACACTGAACATATTGAGTGTGGAGCAATTTTAGTAAAAAAATAGAAGAAAATCTTCTATTTTTGTTTTATAAACATATTCAAATTAAGATGAATAATATCAAGAGCAGCAGGAGTAATACCAGATATTAAACTTGCATTATAAAGTGTTGGTGGACGATGTTTTTCAAGCTTCTCAACAACTTCATTTGAAAGTCCAGCAAGTCCTTTATATGAAAATTCATCTGGAATACTTAATTTCAACATTTTTTTCATTTTTTCTATCTGTTTTTGCTGTTTTTGAATATATCTATAATATTTTGCTTCAATAATTATTTGCTCTTTTAAATACTCATCAAGCTCTTTTAAACTAGGCACTAAAACATCAAATTTCTCTTTATCAATAGTATTTCTTCCTATTAAATCTATCAATAAAACCTTATCATTGATTTTCTCTTCTCCAATACTTTCAAGAAGTTCTAAAACCTCTTTTTTTGAAGTTATCCAACTGTTTGCCATAAATTCAACTGCATCTTCAAGAGTTTTTCGCTTATTTTCGACTTTTTCTATTTGCTCTTTTGTGATTAATCCCAACTCATATCCATATTGGCTTAGTCTTAAATCAGCATTTTCTTCTCTTAAAAGAAGTCTATATTCAGCACGGCTAGTAAACATTCTATAAGGTTCATGTGTTCCTTTTGTAACCAAATCATCGATTAAAACCCCAATATATGCCTCATCTCTTCGCAAAATAAAAGGCTCTTTTTCATCTATACTTAAACTTGCATTTATACTAGCCATCAGCCCTTGAGCAGCTGCCTCTTCATATCCTGTTGTTGCATTTATTTGCCCTGCATGATAAAGGTTTTTTATCTTTTTTGTTTCCAGTGTGTGTTTTAGTTCTGTTGGATCAACATAATCATACTCTATTGCATAACCATATCGTACAATCCTTGCATTTTCTAATCCCTTTACAGAGTGTATCATCTGCTTTTGAACTTCAATAGGAAGTGAACTAGACATTCCATTTATATAATACTCTGTACATTTTGCTGTTTGTGGCTCTAAAAATAGTTGGTGTCTATCTCGCTCAGAAAATCTTTTTACTTTATCTTCAATACTTGGACAATATCGTGGTCCTAGCCCTTCTATTTGTCCTGTATATATTGGGGCTCTATGGAAATTTGCAGCTATCAGTTCGTGAGTATCTATATTTGTGTAAGTTACATAACATGGGTATTGCGTTGGATTAAAAGTTTTTTTGTCTGTTCTAAAAGAAAATGGTGCTGGTTTTATATCACCTCCATGCATATCCATAACAGAAAAATCTATACTATTTGCATCAAGTCTTGAAGGAGTTCCAGTTTTTAGTCTTCCTACATTTAAACCTAACTCTTTTAACTGAATTGATAGTGTTGATGATGGTAACTCCCAAGCTCTTCCTGCTGAGTAAGTATTTTCTCCAATATGGATTAATCCTCTCATAAAAGTTCCTGTTGTAAGGATAGTTTTTTTCGATTTAAACTCCTCTCCCAACTTTGTTTTTACACCTTTTACTTCATCATTTTCAACTATCAAAGAGCTTACCTCATCTTGATAAATATCTAAATTTGGAGTGTTATGGCAAACTTTTCTCATATACTCTTTGTATTCATCCATATCAATTTGGGCTCTTGTTCCTTGAACAGCCGCACCTTTTGAGTCATTTAAAATTCTAAATTGTATTCCTGTAGCATCTGTGCAAAGTCCCATTTCTCCACCAAGAGCATCTAGCTCTCTTACTAAATGCCCTTTTGCCAAACCACCAATTGCAGGGTTACAACTAGCTGCTCCAATTTGTTCAACTAGCATTGTAATTAATAGTGTTTTTTTACCTAGCCTTGCACCAGCAAGTGCTGCTTCAATACCAGCATGTCCAGCTCCTACAACGATAATATCGTATTGCATTATTTTCCTTTTTTTAAAGAGTATCAGATTTTTAAATATTAGTAAAAATTAGCTTCTTATAAATTTTTGGCTATTATAACTAAATTTTATCTAAAGGTTTTTTAAGTGTTTACAGGTCTTATACGAGAAATGGCTAAGGTTTCAAGCTTTTCAAACAATATTTTAACTCTTAAAGCAAATTATACTCCTAAAATTGGTGATTCTATTGCTGTAAATGGAGCTTGTTTAACTGTTGTTAAAATTTCAAATGGAACTTTTAGTGTAGAGTTATCTCCAGAAAGTACAAGCCTTTTAGCTCTTGAAAACTACAAAAATGAAGTTCATATTGAACCAGCTATGCAACTAGGTGATAGATTTGAAGGTCATATTGTTCAAGGACATATCGATTGTGTTGGGACCATTGAAAAAATAGAGAAAAATGGAAATTCAACTGATTTTTATATCAAAGTTCCAAAAGAGTTTATAAAATATATGATAAATAAAGGAAGTGTAGCAATAGATGGGGTTTCTTTGACTATAAATGAAGTTTTAAAAGATAGTTTTAGACTTACAATTATTCCTCACACAATTCAAAATACACTCTTTAAAACCTACAAAGTAGGAAGCCGTGTTAATATTGAAACAGACTTATTTGCAAGATATGTTTACAATATGTTTAAAAAAGATGATAGCTTATCATGGGGTGATGTTGATAGGATTATGGCTCACTACTAATTTGTTTTTTGTAAACTATTATGTGAATTTTGACTATTTCCATAAATATAGAAATACCTTTTTTTACTAGCATTTATATATGGTTTTACTTTTGCTATTTTCATATCTGCTAAAGCTGTAACTTCAGTTACAACACCAACTTTTAAACCTTCATAAAAAATATTATCCATTCCAGAAGTTATAACTTCATCTCCCTCATTAATCTCTGCCAAAATTGGAATAAATTTTATTTGAAGGCTATCTTCATTTTCAGATGACATTATAATTCCTGGACTTTTTTCATTTCCAATAAAAACAGAGTATGAACAATCTTTGTTCCCATTTAAAAGTCCAATTGCTCTATTTTCTTGATTTACAACTATTCCAGCTGCAAAATTATCTGAAATAAGACCTAAAATTTTATCACTTTGTAGATATTTACCTAGCCAAACTTTTGTAAAATCATTAAAACTAATGTAGGAAATAACTTTTACTAATTCAACTTGTTCATCTGCTTGAGTTAGGTTTAGATTTGCTAAAAACTCATTTTTAATCTCTAGCTCTTCTTTTGCAATATTGTATAATATTTTATAATCTCGTAGCTCTTGGTTTTCTAATTTTAATTCTTCGATTGTTTTTACTTGACTGAAATATTTTTCAAGTGAGTTAGAAATACTTAAAACATTTTTTATATAAAATGTTTTAACATCATTTAAAAATGTAAAATTTTTTACAATAAACTCATCAGCTTTAAATATATAAGCTAAAATGGCTATTGTAAAAAATGCTACAAAGATTAATTTTCGCATATTTTAGTTTGAAATTAGTTTTAATAATTCTGGTTGTTCTAATACTTTACTTGTACCATAAGCTACAGATAAAAGTGGTTCATCAGATATTTTTACTGGTAATTTAATAATATCAGCAAGGTAAGTATCTAATCCTCTAATTAAAGCTCCACCGCCAGTGATTATTACTCCATTATCAACAATATCACTTGCTAAATCTGGTGGCATATTTTCTAATACACTTTTTATTGCACTAGCTATCTCTCTTAAAGGCTCTTTAATTGCAGTTCTTACACCTTCGCTTCCAAACTCAATAGTTGATAGAAGCCCTGAATTATCTCTTCCTTTTACTTGCATTTTAAGTTCAGTTTCAAGTTTTATTGCAGCACCTATTTCAATTTTTATATTTTCAGCTGTTCTTTCACCTATGTATAAATTGTAGTTTTGTCTTACATGTTCTGTTATTGCTCTATCTATTTTATCTCCACCAACTTTAATTGATCTACATAAAACTAATCCACCAAGTGAAGTTACTCCAATCTCAGTAGTTCCACCACCAATATCAACAATTACATAACCAGATGGTCCTGATACATCAATTCCAGCTCCAATTGCTGCTGCCATTGGTTCTTCTACTAAAAATACTTCTCTAGCTCCTGCACTCATTGCTGACTCTTCAACAGCTTTTTTCTCAACTTGAGTAATGCCATATGGAATGCAAATAATTACTCTTGGTCTTATAAATGATTTTCTTGAGTGTGCTTTTTCTATAAAATATCTAATCATTCTTTCTGTCATTTCAAAATCTGCAATTACACCATCTTGCATAGGACGAACTGCTTTTATATTTAAAGGAGTTTTTCCAATCATCTGTTTAGCTTCTTGACCAACTGCTAAAATTCTATCTTTTCCATTTTTCTCACTTTGTATCGCTACAACTGATGGTTCATTTATAATAATTCCTTTACCTCTTATAGAAACAACAGTATTTGCTGTTCCTAAATCGATTGCCATATCAGTTGAAAAAAATCCTATTAATTTATCTACAATCATCTATTTATCCTTTGCTATAACTTTTGGTTCACCAGTTTTTAAAACAACATCTTTTGAAATAATAATTTTTTTATTTTTATATTTTGGAAGGTCAAACATAATATCAAGCATAATATCTTCTAAAATTGATCTCAATCCTCTTGCACCTGTTTTTCTTTTTATTGCTAAATCAGCAAGTTCTAAAAGTGCTTCTTTTTCAAACTCTAAAGTTACTTTATCCATCTCAAAAAGTTTTACATATTGTTTGATTAGAGCATTTTTTGGTTCAGTTAAAATATGAACCATATCTTCTTTTGTAATCTCATTTAAAGTTGCAACCATATGAAGTCTTCCAATTAATTCTGGAATAAGTCCATATTTTACTAAATCATCTGTTTCAACTTTTGAAATAACTTTTTCTTCATCATTTTTTGATTTTTTTTCATGGTTAAAACCTAAAACATTTGAACCTTGTTTTCTTTTTATAATATCTTCTAAGCCATCAAAAGCTCCACCACAAATAAACAAAATATTTGAAGTATCAACTTGTAAAAGCTCTTGGCTTGGATGTTTTCTTCCACCTTTTGGAGGAATATTTACTAAAGCACCTTCAACAATTTTTAAGAGTGCTTGTTGAACTCCTTCCCCTGAAACATCTCTAGTTATACTTCTATTTTCACTCATTCTTGCAATTTTATCTATCTCATCAATAAAAATAATTCCTCTTTGAGCTTTTTCTATATCACCAGAGGCAGCTTGAACAAGTCTTGTTACAACATTTTCAACATCATCTCCAACATATCCAGCCTCTGTTAAACTTGTTGCATCTGCAATAGCAAGTGGAACATCAAGATATTTTGAAATAGTTTGTGCAAGAAGTGTTTTTCCACTTCCTGTTGGTCCAATTAAAAGTACATTTGATTTATTTAATTCAATATCACTTTCCAGCTCATCTTTTCTAAAAATTCTTTTATAGTGGTTATAAACAGCAACTGAAAGAACTTTTTTTGCTCTATCTTGTCCAATTATATACTCATCTAAAATCTTTTTTAACTCTGCTGGAGTTTTTATTTTTATATCTTTTGGTTTTGTTGAAGTAGAATTATCTTCATTTAAAACATCACCATTCATAATATCATAAGCTGCACCTACACAAGATTTGCAAATACAAGCATTATCGCCAGTTATAACAGGATTTGCTTTTGTATCAGCTGCTCCACAAAAATCACAAATTATTTTACTCATCACTACTCTTTACTTTTCTTTCAAAAGGTATTCCTCTTTTTGTATTTAATACAAAATTAGCTAACTCTTTTACAAATTTATTTTGGCTATTTTCCAACTCTTTTGCAACTTCTTGCAAAGGTTTTCCAGACTCAAAAAGTTCTCTATATGCTGATTTTACAGCATCTATATCTTCTCTATTTTCAAATCTTCTTCTAAGACCTGTTAAATTCAATCCTCTTAAAACTGCTTTATTTCCCTCAGCTAAACAAAATGGAGGAATATCTTGTGCAACAGCACTTGCTCCTCCAATCATAACTTGAGTTCCAATTTTACAAAATTGATGAATTGGTGTTAATCCACCAACAACAACAAAATCATCACACTCAACATGCCCTGCAAGTGTAGCTCCATTTGCAAAGATACAATTGTTTCCAATAATACAATCATGAGCCACATGAACATAACCCATAAATAAATTATTATCTCCAATTTTTGTTACACTACCACCACCAATAGTTCCAGGATTAAATAGAGTGTACTCTCTAATTTTATTATTATCCCCAATTATTAACTCAACATCTTCGCCGTTGAATTTTAAATCTTGCGGAATTGTTCCAATACTAGCATGAGAAAAGATATGATTATTTTTTCCAATTGTTGTTTTTCCAGCAATTACCGTATGTGAATCAATAATAGTTCCAGATCCAATTTTTACATCTTTTCCTATTATTGTAAAAGCACCAATTGTTACATTTTCGCCTAAAATCGCACCATCTTCAATTATGGCAGTTTTATGAATATTCTTCATTTTAATCCTAAATTATTTATCAACAATCATAGCTTTAAATTCAGCTTCAGCTGTAAGCTTTCCGTCCACATAAGCTTTTCCTTCAAGCACCATTAAAGTACTTTTCATCTTAACAGCTGTTAATTCATAATCTAATCTATCACCAGGTCTTACTGGATTTCTAAATTTTGCTTTATCTATACTCATAAAATAGATAACTTTTTCTTTCATCTGTTCATCTGTAAGACCTGAACTTTTTAGTGCTAAAACTCCACCACATTGTGCCATACCTTCAAGTATCATAACACCTGGATAAATTGGATGTCCTGGGAAATGACCTTGGAAAGCTGGTTCAGATATAGAGATGTTTTTAAAACCTTTTATAGATTTTGCTACTTCCATTTCTGTAATTCTATCTACCAATAAAAGTGGGTATCTATGAGGTAAAATCTCTTGGATTTGTATAATATCAAACATAATAATTCCTGAATAAAAATTTGCTAAAGTTGATGATTATATCTAAAAGAAGTTTAGTTTTCTATAATCTTTGCTACATTTGAGGAGCTACCGTACTTTAAATAAGCTCTTAAAAGCTTTGAATTTTCAAAAAACTTCTCTTTATTAAAGCTATTATAATCATCTAAAAGATTATTTATATTTACATTTTCTTGTAAAAATTCACTATGAAGTTGCTCTTTACCCATTTTCTCAAAAAAGATATTTGCTAATCCAACATAGTTTAACTTTACAAATGTTTTTCCTATAAAAAAGTCTAGTTTTTTTGCAATATATGCTAAAGTAAATGGAGTTCCAATAAGTGCTGCTTCAAGTGTTGCTGTTCCACTACAAATAAAAGCATATTCAGCACTTATTAAAGCTTCGTGTGCATTTTTTGAGATTGTAAACTCTTGTATATCTCCATAAGTTTTTTTGATATATTCATCATCAAATTTTTGAGGAATTACTAAAACATACTCTTTGTTTGGAATTTTTTTGATTAACTCTTTAAAAATAGGCATAAGATTTTTTATCTCTGTTTTTCTACTTCCTGGCATAAAAACTATTTTTCCAGAGTTTGAAAGCTCTTTTTTAAACTCTTTTATCTCATCTAAAAGTGGATGTCCTACATAAGATATTTTGTTTTTATCACTATAGATTTCACTTTCAAAAGGCAAAATAGAACAAAGTTTTGAACAAGTTGCTTCAAGAACTTTTACTCTTCCTTTTTTCCAAGCCCAAGCTTGTGGTAAGATATAGTATATAATCTCTTTATTTGGGTATGTTTGTCGTAACTTTTTTGCCAATGGAAGATTAAAGCCAGAGCTATCAAGTAATAAAACTTTATCACAATCTTTTGCTAGACTTACAAGTTCATCTCTAAGCCTAAAAAAAAATCTTAGTTTTTTAAGTGCATCAACAAATCCCATAATAGCAAGGCTTGTTAAATCATAAAGTGGATTTCCTAACTCTTTATCAAAAACTCCAACAAACTCAACATCACTACTTAAATATTTTTTTAACTCTTTTAAGTGAACATTTGAAGAAGCTTCCATAGCACTTACTAAAATTTTCAAATCAAACTCTCCCTTACATCTTCATAAGTAATACTATCAATAAAAATTTCATACTTTTTATCTGTAATTTCATCAAGAACAATTAAAGCTGATAAATCAAAACTTGAGTTTAAAATAGTGTTTCTAACTTTTAATTCTTCTTCAAACTTTAGTGGTGTATAGATTAAATCTTTTACACTTTTATAATCTGTTTTTGCAAAACTATTAAATGTTTCTATTGAAATAAATTTAACTTCATCTCTTGATAAATAAGAGATTCCATCTTTTTCATACTCAACTTTTGCTTCAATTTTTTTTCTTGAAATTGTAGAATAAGCAAAAATATATGATGGAATTGCCTCTTTTTCAAGTACGATTTTTCCAGATAAAAGTCTATAATTTAAAAATCTTTGTTTGATGATTTTATACTCTTTTTGCTCTTCTTCAAGAGTGTTTCTTTTTTTATAAAGCTCTAATCTTTCTTCTATTGATTCGGGCAGAATTTGATTTGAAATAGGATTAAACATCTCATCCATAAGTTTTTTTTGGTTCTCTCTTTGAGAAGTAAGCCCAAACAGACAACCACAATAGTTTTGTCTATAAAGGCTATTTTCTTTTACTCTTTTTCCTTGAAGTTCCATTCCATTTCCAGATCTATAATCTTTGAAAATAAACTTCACACCTGTTTTTTTCTCTAAATTATTTCCTATAATATCAAGCTTTTCTTGAGATTTTTTTGGTGAGATTAGAAGTGTTGTTGTAAATTTATCATGTCCTAATTCAAGTGCTTTTTGTACACTATTATCAAGCCTATCATCATAACAAACTGTACATCTATCTCCTTTTTCAGGCAAATGCTCCATTCCTTTTACTTTTTTTAACCACTCTTCCAGATTGTAAGAGCCTTCAATTAAAGGAATACCTAATTTTTTGCAAGAGTATTCAACATCTAAATATCTAAGTCTATATTCACTATAAGGGTGAATATTGGGGTCATAAAAATATCCTACAAGTTTCTCATCTGGATACTCTTCTTGGATTTTTTCTAAAAAATAGTGGCTATCAACAGCACAACAAATATGTACTAACATAAAAACCTTTTAAATATAAAATAAGGTACAATTATAGTTAAAAATTTTTAAACAAAGGATTTACTATCAAAAATTTACTTTTTTTAGCAATTATTTTATTTTTTATCACTGGTTGTAGCCAAAAAGAGCCACAATTAAGCTCAAATAGTGCAACAATTTTATTTAAAACTCCTAATATGAAGTTTCACGATAAAGGTTTTATTTTTAAATACAAAGATTATACACAAGTTCAAATTTTTAATGCTGGTGTTGCTATTTTGGATATGAAAATATATGAAAATAAGGTTTGTAAAAGCACTTTTAAATGTCAAGATATGGAAGTTTTTAATAAAGAGAATCTAAGCTCCACTTATCCAAAGAATTTTCTAAAAAACCTTTTTGATAAAGAAGATAAAGAGATAATTCATAGAGATGGCGAAAATGGTATTTTGATAAAAATAATTAGAGATTAATTATATGTTATAATTTTAATTATCTTCATAAAGGATTACTATGCTTGATAAAAATTCAATTATTTTGAAACTAAAAGAGTTAAAAGAAGTTTATAACAAAGAGGGTTTTATTATTAAAGGTCTTTTTGGTTCTTACTCAAAAGATGAAGCCACAAAGAATAGTGATATAGATATATTAGTTGAAGCTACACCACTTTTTGCTTCAAAATATGGTTTTAATGCGATAAATAGAGTAAATGAAATAAAAAATGAAATAAGTTCTTTCTTTGGAAGACCTGTTGATTTAGCAGATAGTTCAAATATGGGTAAAACTGCAAAAAAATTTATAATAGACAAAACAATTTATGTATAATCAAAATATCTCAAAAATATATTTAGTGCTTGAAAAAATAGAATATATTGAAAAAATTATAATAAATTGTGGTTCAATTTCAAATGCACTAAACGACATTATTACAAATAGACCTGCTATTTTAATGCATTTAACTGCAATTGCAGAACAATTTAATAAATTAAAAATAAAAGATGAGAAAGAGATTTTAAGTTTCTTTGATAAAGAGGATTTACGAGGTCTTTATGATGTAAGAACTTATATTGCACACGATTATGAGGGAGTTAATCTATCTATAATTGAGTGGATAATTAGATTTGGATTAGCTAAAGTTAAAGAAAATTGCAATAATGCAATAATTCATTTTAATAAAAATAATTAGGGATTAAATAAATGATAAAAAATATTAACACAGATATTTTTAGAATTGATGAATCAAGGATAGGTTCTAGTAGTCCAAGCATAAAAAATGAAATTAAAAGCAATAAAGAAAACCAATATTTTGACAATTTTGAATACCTCCCCGAAAACTCTATTCATAAAGGTCAATATGGAGGAAAATATTTTTATGAAAACACATTTAAAGATCAATATTATCACGAAAATGAAAGACGATACCAGTGGCTAATGGCTACAAAAGATAATGCTTTTGAAGATGCAAAAGATTTTGAAAATTTTGTATATAAATGGATGGATAAAGGTTTATCCTTTGACCAAGCAGTTGAAAGAGCAGAATTATATGCTTATGCTGGAGTTTTGGACTATGGAAAACAAAAAGTTGCAACATTATATGATTTGCCTTATCCTGATCCAAAAAATCATGGTTTTCATCTAATAGATAATCCAGTTTTAAAAAAAGCTTTTATAGAGACCCTTGATCAATTAGAAGGGGAAGCACCTTTTGATTTAGTGTTCTCTTTATTTGGAGATATTGCATGGTTGTCTGGAAATCCTGATTTATGCGAAAAAGCAAATGATACAGATGGTTTTTTGGAAAAGTTTCAAGCTTTTGCTTTGAAACTAGAAAAACTAAAAGAGGAAAATCCAGATGATTTTAAAGATATAAAATTTTCATTTACTGGTGATATAACTATAAATTATAAACAATCTATAGATTATCAAAACTTTATTCTTGAAACTATAATTTCTTTTTTTGAAGATAGATTGGATTATTACGACAACTTACACAAAACTGCAAGTTTTCAAATGTTTTATGAATACCCTTTGTCAAAAGAGGAACATAATGAAATAAGAGAACAATCTTTGGCAACCGTTAGAGACCCACTAAAAAAACTTTTAGAAAATTTTAAAAATAGTGCTTCGCAATACAATAGTAATATAAATGAAAACAACTCTATTTTAAATCAATATACAAAAAACAATAGACCAAATATTTTAAATACTATTCAATAAAAAAGAGTTAGAAGTCTAAAACTCCTAACTCTTTTAACATCAAAGCCAAAATAAATAGTGGTGTTAAATATCTTAGAATAAACAACCAAACTTTAAATAAAAACTCTCCCATATATGGCACAAGATTTTTTCTTACAAGATTTTTGTCCATAATAAAAGCAACAAATATGGAAATTGCAATTCCACCAAGAGGCATTAAAATTGCTGAAGTTATAAAATCAAACCAATCAAAAAGATTTTTATTGCCAAAAGTAAGAAGCTCTTTAAAATCATTTGACATAGATAAAATTGCCATTATCCCCAAAATATAAGATATTAAAGAAATTGTAGTTGTAGCTTTTTTCCTAGAAAATCCCCTTCTTTCTATTAAATACATTACAGCTGGTTCTATCATTGAAACTGCTGATGTAATAGCTGCAAATGCCAAAGCTACAAAAAAGAAAACAGCAAAAACAACTCCAGCACTTCCCATCTCATAGAAAATAGCAGGAAGAGTAATAAATACCAAACCTGCACCTTTATCTGGACTTGCATCTGCTGTGAAGATGATAGAAAATATTATAAGCCCTGCTACAATTGCTGTTATTACATCCATAATCACAACAAATAAAGCTGCTTTAAAAATATGAGTATCTTCACTTATTGATGATGAATATGTCAAAATAGTACTCATTCCAATAGATAGACAAAAGAAAGCATGACCAACTGCTATTAAAATTGAGTTTGTATTGAAATTCTCAAAATCTGGATAAAACATAAAATGAAAAGCTTTTCCAAATCCATCAAGAGAAAAAGAGTATAAAAGCATAAATAAAAATATCAAAAATAGTGCTGGAATTAAGCTATTGTTTAACCTTTCTATTCCATCTTTTACACCTTTTGAAATAACATAAGCAATAGCAAGAAATACAAGAGTAAAATAAAAAATCTGCGATAATATACTGTTTTGTGAATAGTTCAGAAAATAGCTTTCTGCTTCATTTACACTTGCTGGTAAAGAGTTAAAGGATACTCCAATATAGTGTAAAATCCAAGCAATAACAACTGGATAAAATGAGATAATTATAATTCCTGTAAGAAATGAGAAACCAATATATTTAAAATATTTACGATTTTTTGGAGAGAGTTCTTCAAAAGTACTAACTGCATCTTTTTTTGCTATTTTACCTAAAATAA
This sequence comes from Arcobacter vandammei, assembly GCF_016106035.1. Lineage (GTDB taxonomy): Bacteria > Campylobacterota > Campylobacteria > Campylobacterales > Arcobacteraceae > Aliarcobacter > Aliarcobacter vandammei. The sequence goes on along the minus strand of NZ_JADKPZ010000013.1, from coordinate 59,553 downwards.
TTTCAGCAATAAATACAGACATTCCAATAGTAAAAACTGTAAGTAAAAAGACCAAAACAAAAGCTCCACCACCATTTGCACCTGTAATATATGGAAATTTCCAAATATTACCAAGTCCTATGGCACTTCCAGCAATTGCTAAAATATAACCAATTCTTGAAAATCTATTTTTGTGCAAAAACAACCTTTATAAAATTCTTGAAGTATATTATCAAAAAGTTCTATAATCTTTTAAGTTTTGCATAACCTTTTTTAATAAGTTTTAATAAAGGTCTTCTATATGAGCTAAATACATATTTTTTAATCTCATAAGCTAGTCTTCCTTTTACAGTTAAAAGACCATAAATATCACCAGCAGCATAAGACCCACCAAGAGCTATTAAAATTCCATCTAATTTAGGGTCGCATTTTAATAAAGGTCTTCCATCCATTAGTCTTAAAAGATTAATACCTGCATTTTTACCACTAATTCTGGCAATAGTAACATTCGGAGGCATTATTTCACCTTTTTTGTTTCTAATTTCTGCAATATCTCCAACAGCGAAAATATTTTCATAAGTAGTTGTTTGCATAAACTCATTTACAATTACTTGACCTTTTGCATTTTTCTCTATATCATCAATTTCACTTAAAATCGTAGAGGCTTCAACCCCTCCTGTAAATACAACAAATGAGTGTTGAATTTTTGTTCCATTTGAGAAATGACAAAAACCATCTTCAACTTTTTGAAGCTTTATTCCTGTTATTACATTTATTCCTAAATCTCTTAATCTTTTTTGAGAAATATTTATTAAATCTTGTTTTAATCCTGGAAGAATAGAAGAAGAGCTACTAATCAAAGAGATTTTCAAGTTATCACATGAAAATTTTCCCCTTTTGAAAAATTTATTTGAATAGTGTGCCATCTCAGCTGCTATTTCAACTCCAGATAAACCAGCTCCAACAACAACAATATGAGTATCTTCACACTCTTTTGCTTCATCTCTTACCTTTTCAAATAGCTGTTTTTCAAAGCTTTGCTTAAATGTAATTGCTCTATGAAGTTTTTTAATATCATCAGCATTATTAAGCCCTGGAATAGAAGGTGGGAAAAATGTTCTTGTTCCAGCTGCAACTATTAAATAGTCAAATTCAACAGTTTCTTGCTCTTCTGTATAGATTTTTTTTGCTATTTGATCAATTTTTCTAACTTTTAAGTTTTTAAACTCTAAATGTTCGTGATCAAAACCTTTGATTAATGTAGTTAAATCAATAGTTACATCAGCAAAATTTGAGTTGTTTGCTATTAAATCATAAACCTCTGGCTGAAGATTATGATATGTATGTTTGTCTATTAAAGTAATTTTTATATTTTTATTTTTTACTAACTCACCTAATGCATAAATTCCTGCATATCCACCACCGATTATAACGACTCTCTTCATATGAGACAAACCTTTTATTTGATTTAATTTTAGTTCAAACTTTTTGTATTAATTTGGACAGAATAATATTTGACAATTCTATACTTAGCTATTTTAGGATATGATAAAAAGTAACAATTATCTATAAAAAAAAATTTTATAGTGTTTACATATGTTACTTTTTGAAAATAATAGGAATGAAGATGAAATATTTTGGAGCTCATGTAAGTGCTAGTGGTGGAGTTTTTAATGCCCCTTTAAATGCTATGGAGATTGGTGCAAAAGCTTTTGCACTATTTACAAAAAATCAAAGACAGTGGAGTGCAAAAGCACTTGATAATAAAACAATTGATTTGTGGTTTGAAAACCTTGAAAAGAGTAAAATCGAAGCAAAACATATTTTGCCACACGATTCATACTTAATAAATTTAGGGCATCCAGACTCTGATGCTAGAGAAAAATCTTTAGTTAGTTTTATTGATGAAGTTCAAAGATGCGAGATTTTAGCTCTTGATAGACTAAATTTTCATCCAGGTTCGCATTTGAGAAAAATAAGTATTGATGAGTGTTTAGATAATATTGCTCAATCCTTAAATAAAGTGATAGAAAAAACAAGTGGAGTAAAACTTGTTCTTGAAAATACAGCTGGTCAAGGAAGTAATCTTGGATATAAATTTGAGCATTTAGCCTATATTATTGATAAAGTTGAAGATAAAAGCAGAATTGGTGTTTGTATTGATACTTGTCATATGTTTACAGCTGGTTATGATATAAGAACAAAAGAAGCTTATGATAAAACTTGGGATGAGTTTGGAAAAATTGTAGGTTTTGAATACTTAAGTGGAATGCATATAAATGACTCAAAACCAGACTTAGGAAGCAGGGTCGATAGACATGATAGCTTGGGAGTTGGAAAAATTGGGTGGGATGCTTTTAAATTCTTAGCAAATGATTCTAGAATGGATGATATTCCACTTATTTTAGAGACTATTGATGAGAGTATTTGGGCAGAAGAGATAAAAACTTTATATAGCTTTATTCAGAAATAATTTTAAAGTAGCTCTTTATGAGCCTACTTTATATAATTTTCTAGTAATTCTCTACAATTTTCATAATCTTCACAATCAATTAAATCTGGGTCTAAATGCTTCTTAATTAGTGCAAAATAACTATTGTCAAGAATTATTTTCTTAAACTCTTCATAATTAATATATCTATTATCTACCATTTTACTTATGATATTAAATATTTCACTTGATTTTCTTTGATTATTTGTAGAAATTATTATTTCAATTAAGTATAAATAATCTTCACTACTAATTTTACTTTTCATTTTGTAGTAATCACTAAAGGTAGATATTTGACGATATATATATATCGTTGTCTAAATATTAGCAAAAATTATATTATCCAAAACTTAGATATATATATCGTTAGGAAAATATCATTGAATAATGTAGTTTTAGATTTAGACATTTATAGTGAAGAAGTTTTGGATATTGTCTCAAAAAATGTAAAAAAGTTTATAGAAGAAAAAGGCTTAACACAGCTTCAGTTATCGCTAGAGATTGGCTTAAATGGTAGTGCTTATTTAGGTAGAGCTGAAATTAGGAAAAATAATCATCATTTTAACATCACTCATATTGCAAAAATTTCAAAGGTTTTAGATATTGATATAAGAGAGTTTTTTGAAGAGTAGTTTTTCAAACTTCTCTTTTTTATTTTTTTAGAACTAAGGCCAAAGCCTTAGTTCCTAGATATTACAATTGTAAAATTACTTGACTTTATAATTTACTCTCAATTGAACACTTTTGAAGATTTACATACCAATCTTCATCGGCATCTTCAAAGTCCAAATCTTTTAATACAATTTCAAGTTCATCATCAAGCATATTTAGCTCATCAATTTTATCCTCAGGAATAAAAAGTGCTTCTACACAATACTCAAAAAGTTGCTCTTGGCATATAAAATCACTATCCATTCCCCAGCCATCTTCAAATTCATTTATTAAAAAATATTTTTCTAACTCTTTCAATCACAATTCCAATTATAAAGTAGGTTTTATCATATTTTCAGGCTTAACATAAGAGTCAAATTCAGCTTCACTTAAAATTCCAAGTTTTACTGCTTCTTCTTTTAATGTTGTACCATTTTTATGTGCTGTTTTTGCTATAAGTGCTGCTTTTTCATATCCAATATATGGATTTAGTGCCGTTACAAGCATTAGTGAATCTTTTAAATATTTATCAATATTTCCTAAATTTGGCTCAATTCCAACTGCACAATTATCATTAAATGCCAACATAGTATCACTTAAAAGTCTAATTGATTGTAGTAAATTTAGAGCAATTACAGGTTTAAATACATTTAATTCAAAGTTTCCTTGACTTGCAGCCACACTTATAGTTGTATGATTTCCCATAACTTGCACTGCAACCATTGTCATAGCTTCACTTTGAGTTGGGTTTACTTTTCCTGGCATTATTGAACTTCCTGGTTCATTTTCAGGGATATTTAGTTCACCTATTCCGCATCGTGGACCACTTGATAACCATCTAACATCATTTGCAAATTTCATTAAATTTGAAGCAAGTGCATTTAAAACTCCACTTAAAACAACTTCTGCATCGTGTGCTGTTAGTGCATGAAACTTATTTGGATGAGATTTAAAAGCATATTTTGTTTTTGTTAAATCATTTAAAACTTCACAAACCATAGGTGAAAAATCTGGATGAGAGTTTAATCCAGTTCCAACAGCAGTTCCACCAATTGCAAGTTCAACCATATATTTCATAGCATCATCAATTTGTGCTAAGGCTTTATCAAGCATATCAACATAAGCTGAAAACTCTTGCCCTAAAGTTAAAGGAGTTGCATCTTGAAGGTGAGTTCTTCCTATTTTTACAATATTTTCAAACTCTTTTACTTTTTTCTCTAAAGTAGCTTTTAAAACATTTATTGCTGGAATTAATCTTTTTTGTACATCAAGTACAAAAGCAACTCTCATAGCAGTTGGGTAAGTATCATTTGAACTTTGACCTTTGTTTACATCATCATTTGGATGAACAACTTTTTTTACTCTAAAATCTTCTCCCAAAATCTCACTAGCTCTTGAAGATACAACCTCATTTACATTCATATTTGATTGTGTTCCTGAACCTGTTTGCCAAACAACCAAAGGAAATTCACCACAAAGTTTTCTTTCAATTATCTCATCACAAGCTTGGCTAATTGCCTTTGTTTTTACATCATCAAGTCTTTTTAGTTTGTTATTTACAATAGCACAAGCCTTTTTTAAATATGCAAAACCTTCAATTACCTCTTTTGGCATTTTCTCATCACCAATAGGAAAGTTTTCCAAACTTCTCTCTGTTTGTGCCTGCCAATATCTATTTACAGGTACTTTAATTTCGCCCATTGTATCTTTTTCTATTCTGTAATCCATTTATAAATCCTATTTATTGATATAAATTATCATTATTTTATAATATTTCTTAATTTGTATTTAATTTTACAAATTTTTTTAATTATTATGTAAAATATTTTTTAAATGTTTCGCATATTCTATTGAATCATTAATATTTGAAAAACTTGTAACATATTCAAATTTTGCTCGTTCAAGTTTTTTTAATACTCTTTGATTTAATCCTGAAAAAATTAGCTTCTTATTTTTTGCTTCAAAACTATCTATTATTGATTTTAAAGCAACCATAGCCGTCATATCAATCATTGAAACATTTTTCATATTTAAAATAATAATATCTCTTTTATCGTTTGAGTTCAAAAGAGTTTTCATAGCTTTTTGTGCAGCTCCAAAAAACATAGGTCCATTTATATCATAAATTATTATATCTTGTGGTAGATTTGGATGTAAACTTAAATCTTCACTAACCAGCTCAATAGAGTATAAATCAATAGTTCGTTTAATAAATAGTATAGAAGCTAAACCTATTCCAACTGCAACAGCAACTTGCATATCTATTAAAACAGTTAAAGAAAAACAAATAAGTAAAACATATATATCATCTCTTGGTGCTGTTTTCAAGATATTTACAAAGTGTTTAATCTCACTCATATTCCAAGCAACCATTAATAAAAGAGCCGATAATCCAGCCATTGGTAAATATGAGATAATAGGAGCTATAAATAAAATTGAAACCAAAATAAATAAAGAGTGAACTATACTTGAAAGTTTTGAAGTTCCTCCAGAATTTATATTTGCAACAGTTCTTGCAATTGCAGCAGTTGCAGGAATTCCTCCAAAAAATGGAACTAATATATTTGTAATTCCCTGCCCTATTAACTCTTTATTTGGGTCTGTTTTTTTCCCAGTCATTCCATCACTAATAACAGCACATAATAGCGATTCTAAAGCACCCAAAATTGCAATTGCTGTTGCATGTGGTAGAAGTTTTATAAACAAATCAATATTTATCTCTTCGGGTTTTAAAAACTCCCAAGGCAAAGAAAATTGTAAAGGAATAGGAGGAATTCCATTTCCACTAACTCCATTTATATCATAAGAAAATGTAGAATTTATTGTAGAGATATTTAATCCAAATTTGTGGTTAAAATATGCTACAAATAAAGATACAAGACCTAAGGCAATTAAAGCAGAAGGAATTTTACTTTTTGTTTTTCTCCAAAAAACAAGAATCAATAAAGTAACACTAGCTGTCAAAAATTCATAGATATTAAAAGTATTAAAATTTTGTGCAAGAAGCACTATTTTATCAATATAAGATCCACTAAAATTCTCTATTGTAAGTCCAAAAAAATCTTTTATTTGAAAAGTTGCAATTACAACTGCAATTCCTGATGTAAATCCAACAGTAACTGGATATGGAACTAGCTCTATTAAATTTCCAAGCTTCAAAAGTCCTACAAGGATTAATATGACTCCTGACATAAGCCCACATAAAAGAAGACCACTTATTCCAAACTCTTGAACTATTGGGATTAAAATTACTATAAAAGCAGCAGTTGGTCCAGAAATATTTACCTTACTACTTCCAAAAATAGCTGCAAAAATACCTGCAATGATTGCTGTATAAAGACCTAGTTGTGGGGGAACTCCTGTTGCAATAGCTAATGCCATAGATAATGGCAAAGCTATTATTCCAACAGTTAGACCAGAAAAAATATTATTTTTCATCTTTGTTTCTTTTTAAATAGAATTAGCGACCTTATTTAAAAATTACAAAACATATATTTTATGGTTATTATCTTCTATATTATCATTAAGCTTTTTTAACCAAAAATTATATTTTACACCATCTTTTGGCTGATCAAAAAGACCTGTTTTATAGATATTTACAAGCATATCTTGAGCTTGTCTAACACCTTTTTCTCCTGAAAAAAGAAGAAGTTCCATTCCTTTTTCTACATCAACTTTTGTATTTATACCTTGAAGATAAAATCTTGATAGTTGATAAGCAGCAACAGGATCTACACTACTTGCTTCATTTAGAAGTTCAAAGGATCTATTTATATCTTTATTTACACCATCACCTTTATAATATAAAAATGATATTGGTAAATTTGCATAAATATTCTCATTTTTCTTTGCCATATTTAAATATTTTAAAGCATTCACATAATCTTTTTTATCAGCATAATGTGTACCTAATCTAATTTGTGCAAAAGAGTTTGTATTCTCTATTTTTCTATAACAAGCTAATTTTTCATTATCTTTTTCTAATTTTTGGCAAATATTTGCCTCTTTTAAAGGCTCATCATAGTTAGAACTTGAGCCAAAGCTTAACATTTCAGGCATTTTCATAGAACAAGCACTAAAAATAAAAGCCAATATTGTCGAGATTAAAATCTGTTTTTTCATCTATCTTCCATAAATTTCTTTTATAAAGTCTTTATTGTTTTCATTAAATTTTGATTGCCAATATGTAGTTTTTTCAAAATCTGGGTCAATATATTGAGAGTTTGAGTATAAAATTTGTAACTGATTTTGTGCATCTTTTACACCATTTTCTCCTGCAAATTCTAAAAGTTCAATAGCATCACTAATATCACCATCTCTTAAATAAAATTGAGATAACTTATAAGCTGCTATAGGGTCTAATTTTCTTGTATCTTTTAAAAGTGAAATAGCTTTATTTTCATCCATTTCAACACCAAAACCATTTATATATAAATCAGCAATTAAAGCATTTGCATAAAAATTTTTCTGTTTTTTTGCAATTTCATATCTATTTATAGCCTCTACAAAATTACCATTATACTTTGCATTTATTCCTAATCTTAGTTGTGCAAAACTATTTTTATGTGCAATTAAATCATAACAATCAAGCTCCACATTGAAGTTTTGATTTCTACACTCATTTGCAACTTCTTGCTCATTTCCAACTGCTTCAATTATCTTTGTATTAGAACAAGCACCTAAAAAAAGTAGCATAAAAGCAAGGGTTAGTGGTTTTAAAATTCTAGTCATTTTACCTCTTTTATCTCTTAGTTATTTGAAAGGAGACTATTTTATCATTTTTTTATTCATTTGCAGTTAAGAGATAAAAAGATAATATATAAAGATAAATATAAATTTTTGAGGATAAATGTTAGAAGTAATTGAGTTTTTAAAAGCAAAAAACATAGAAAAAACAAAGTTTTATGAACAACTAAAATGTACAGTTGATGAAGCAAGAATATTACAATACTTATCAAAAGAGTACATAAATGGAAGAGATATTTTAAATGTAATTGATATTTTAGGGCAATTTTATAGTGTTGAAAAATATGAGCATTTAGAAAAACTTGATATTATAAAATCTCTTTTGGAATATGGTTGGTTAATACAGGCATCTTTTGACCAAGTTAAATTAAATGAAGCTTCAAAATTAGAGTTAATCAACTCAAATGTAACACTTTCAAGCTCATATTTAAAAATGCTAGAAAGTGGTAGTAGTGATTTTATTTTGCCTGAAATTAAGAATTATGGTGACCACTTAGAGTATTTACAAGACCAATTTTTAAAAATAGATTTAGCTCAACAACTAAATATTGTAAAAAGAAATTTTGATGCAAATAGTCCTAGTTTTAATAGATTAAAGACAAAACAAGCTTTATTGGAAAATAGAATAAAAGATAGATTAAATGCTACAACAAACCCAATTATGATAGAAGACTTTTTTAAAGATAATAATCTAAGTATTCAAGAGCAAACTCTATTTCTAGCTCTTTTAAAAGAAGAATATAGTGGAGGAGATGGAACACTTAGAGAGATGAACTATCTAATAGATTTAATCTCAAATGATGACTATGAAAAGATAAAATATAGAAGTTTACTAGAAGAGAGTTCAACTCTAATTTCAAAAAATTTAATAGATTATGATGAAGTTTTAACTCCTTTTGGTGGAATAAATAGAAATTTTTATATTCCAGATGAAGTTTTATATAAAATCTCTCATCCAACAAAAAAAGGCTCAACAGTTGCAAAAATCAAACTAGAAAGCATAATAAAAGATCAAGATATTTTTGAGCTAACTAGCACTACAAAAACTTTAGATGATGTTGTTTTAGCTTCAAAAACTAAAGAAACCTTGGATAATCTTCTAAAACAAGTTGATAAAAATGTAATAAATAGATTAAAACTTTGGGGAATAAAAGATAAAAAAAGAGGAATTGATGCAAAAATAATTTTTTATGGAGTTGCTGGAACGGGAAAAACTTTAACTGCTCTTGCTCTTGCAAAATCTCTTAAAAAAGATGTTTTAAGCTTTGATTGTTCAAAAATTTTATCTATGTATATAGGCGAAAGCGAAAAAAATGTACGAAATATTTTTGATAAGTACAATGAGATAAAAGAGCAAACAAAAAGTGAACCTGTACTTCTTCTAAATGAAGCTGATCAGTTTTTAAGTTCAAGAAGCTCTGGAACTGGAAGTAGTGCTGATAAAATGCATAATCAAATGCAAAATATATTTTTAGAACAAATAGAGAAGTTTGATGGGATTTTAATAGCTACAACAAACTTGCTTGAAAATCTTGATAAAGCATTTTCAAGAAGATTTAACTATAAAATTGAGTTTTTAAAACCAAATTTTGAACAAAGAGTTGCTTTATGGAAAAAACTTCTTCCTAGTTCTTTACCTTTAGAAGATGGTTTTGATATAGAAAAAATTGCAAAATATGAACTAACAGGTGGGCAAATAGAACTAGTTATAAAAAATACTGCCTATAAACTTGCCGTTTTAGAAGATGCAATTTTTAAATTAAGTGATTTTGAAGAACAGATAAGTAAAGAGAAAAAAGGGCAGTTTGATAGTGAAAACAAAGTTGGATTTTTTTAGAGGTAGATTATGACACATATAGATTTTGCACATCCATATTTTGGTGCTTTTATGATGTTTATTTTAAGTTTTACAATTTTTGGTATATCTTTGGCAGCATCAAGATTTATAAGCAGAAAAATAGCAAGACTAAACACTGAAAAACTTAAAACAACAATTTATGAATGTGGAGTTGAAGTTACAAAACAACCAAATAAAATCTCAACACAATTTTATTTAGTTGCACTTTTATTTATTCTTTTTGATGTTGAGATTATTTTTATGTTTCCATGGGCAATAAATTTTAAAGCCTTAGCTTGGTTTGGATTTATAGAGATGCTTATGTTTTTACTAATTTTAGCAATTGGATTTTTATATGCATGGAAAAAAGGAGCTTTAGAGTGGCACAGCATAAAATAAACTATTTTCAAGATAGTGGAGCTGCAATAAAATTAACAACTATTGATAAAATAGTTAATTTTGGAAGAAGTAACTCACTTTGGCCAATGACTTATGGACTTGCTTGTTGTGCTATTGAGATGATGGCAACTGGTGGTTCAAGATATGATTTTGATAGATTTGGAACAATTTTTAGAGCAAGTCCTAGGCAATCTGATGTTTTAATAATTGCAGGAACTCTAACAAAAAAACATGCTGAGTTTTTAAGAAGATTATATGACCAAATGCCTGATCCTAAATGGGTTATATCTATGGGTTCTTGTGCAAATACTGGTGGAATGTTTAATACTTATGCAACAGTTCAAGGAGCAGATAGAATTATTCCTGTTGATATTTATCTTCCAGGATGTGCCCCACGACCTGAAACATTGCAGTATGCTTTAATGATGTTACAACAAAAGATAAGAAAAGAGTCAATTTTTAGAAATATAAAAAATAAGAGATTAATATGAGAGAGTATCGAAATAAAAGTGATGTACAAAAAAAATCTTATTATAATGATAGATTTTTTGTAAGCCCAACACAAGAGACTTTTGATGTAGATAGCGACACTATTTTTGCAAAAGATTTAGCTATTTTAGAAAATGTATCAAAAATAGAAAAAGCATATATTTGTCACACTCATTTAGTTTTAGAGATAAATAAAAATGAAATTACAAATCTTTTAAAAGAGCTAAAAAATCTTGAATACAATATGCTAATTGAACTATCTTGTATTGATTATTTGGCACAAAAAAACTCTTTTGAGGTTTTTTATGAGCTTCTTTCTACACAAAAAAGAAAAAGAGTAAGAGTAAAAACTACTATTTTAAAAGATGAAAATATAGAGTCTGTTACAAAACTTTTTAAAAGTGCAAACTGGAGTGAAAGAGAAGCTTATGATATGTTTGGAGTTAAATTTATAAATCATCCAAATTTAAAAAGACTTTTAATGCCAGATGATTGGTATGACCACCCACTTAAAAAATCTTATCCACTTCAAGGAGATGAAGCAGCAGCTTGGTATGAAGTTGATAAAATTTTTGGAAAAAATGCAAGAGATATTATAGGACCTGAAATCAGGGATAGTGCTAGTATTGATAGATATGATACTACAAGATTTGCAAGGCTTGGTCATGAAGTTCCTTTTGGATTTGAAGAAACAACACAAAATACAGATATTAAATATCAAGAAGATAATCAAAAACTTGTAACAAAATTAGACCCAAACAAAACAAAAACTTTGGAGAAGAGAAAATAATGCAAACTCCTAATAGACTTAAACCTTTTTTTGAAAATATCCACTTTCAAAGAGAAGATAACACAATGAGTGTAAATTTTGGACCACAGCACCCATCTGCTCACGGTCAGCTAAGACTTGTGCTAGAACTTCAAGGAGAAGAGGTTATAAAATCTACTCCTATGATTGGATATTTACATCGTGGTATGGAAAAGATGGCCGAAAATATGATTTACAATGAGTTCTTACCAACAACAGATAGAATGGATTATATAGCAGCAACATCAAATAACTATGCTTATGCAAAGGCTGTTGAAGAGCTTTTAGGCTTAGAGATTCCAAGACGAGCAGAGTGCATTAGAGTTATTTTACTAGAATTAAATAGAGTGGTTTCACATCTATTTTGGTTGGCAACTCATGCTCTTGATGTTGGAGCTATGTCTATGTTTTTGTACTGCTTTAGAGAAAGAGAGTATGCACTTGATTTAATAGAAGATTATTGTGGTGCTAGACTTACTCATAGTGCTATTAGAATTGGTGGAGTTCCTTTGGATTTACCAAAAAACTGGATAGAAAACTGCACAATATTTTTAAATAATCTCAAAAAAGAGATAGATAATTATGAAAAATTACTAAATGAAAATAGAATTTGGAGAATGAGACTCGAAAATGTTGGAGTGATTTCAGAAGAGTTAGCCTATGAATTTGCAGTTTCTGGTGTTGCTCTAAGAGGAAGCGGTATAAAATGGGATTTAAGAAAAGAGATGCCTTATAGTATATACAATGAACTTGATTTTGAAGTTCCTATTTCAAAAACTTGTGATTCTTATGGAAGATATAGGCTTTGTATAGAAGAGATGAAAGAGTCAATAAAAATAATAGAGCAAGTTTTTCCAAAATATTATGAAACAACAAGTCAATTAATGACAAATGACCCACGATATATAAGCCCTACAAAAGAAGATGTTATGACTCAAAACTACTCTTTAATGCAACATTTTGTACTGGTTACTCAAGGGCTTCGTCCACCTGTTGGAGAAGTTTATGTGGCAACTGAATCTCCAAAAGGAGAGCTTGGATTTTATATAAAAAGCGATGGGACACAGTATCCATATAGGCTAAAAGCTAGAGCTCCTAGCTTTTTTCATACAGCTTTACTTGAAGAACTTTTAATTGGTTGCCAGTTGGCTGATGTGGTTACCATAATTGGAAATTTAAATATAGTTTTTGGTGAGATAGATAGATGATAAGAGTAGATTTAAGACATCTAAAAGATGATTTTTATGAAAAAATGTTGGAAACTCTAAAAAAATCTAATAAAGAAGAAGTTTTTATCTTTTTATTTGAAATAGGAGATTTTTCCCATATTCAAAAAGTTGCAGATTTTATTTATGAAAATAAATTTACCCTTATGAATTCACTAAAATTCAATGAAGCAGATTGGACAATAGTTGTAAAAAATATAGAACCAGAGATAAAAATAGTAAAAGAGGAGATTGAAAATGAAGAGAGTTGAAGAGTTAAAAAATAGTGATTTTATAATTTCAATAGGAACTTTTTTTGAAAATGAAGAGTTAAAAAATATAGTTTTAAATAAAGCAAAAAATATAAATTTTATATATATGTTTCCAATTGCAAATAATAGTTTAAGAAATAGCCATAATCAATTTATAAAATATGAAGCTGGAAGCGAAGAGGCTGTTCTTGCCCTACTTTTAAATAATTTTTCAGACCATTTAGATAACAAAACAAAAGCTTATTTAAATGAGCTAGATTTTGGCTATTTATCTGCTGAATGTAGTGTGGGAGAAGAGGAATTTGAGGAGGCTTGTGATTTAGGATTTGAAGCAAATAACAAAATTTTAATTATTGGAGATGATATAAAAAATCATCAAAGAGTTGAGAATATAGCAAGACTTATAGGAAAAATAGAGAAATTTACTGATTTATCTATTGTTATTTTAGATGAAGAGTTAGAGAAAAAAATTGAGCATTTTAAAGATGAAGTTTTAGAAGATGTTGATAATTTAAAATCTTTTAATGGAACTATTGTTTATGAAATTTTGGCTGATGAAAAATATTTAATTGCTAGTCAAACTTTTTTAAATATTGCAAAGGTAAAAAATGGTGACCACATTGAGATTTTTACAAAAAATCAAAACTACAAAAGAGTTGTAAAACTTGATTCTAATCTTTTAGGAACAATTGCTCTTTTAGGTGTTGATAACTTATCAAATGATTATAGATACAAACTAGCAAAAATTGAAAAGAGTGAATAGATGAGTGAAGTAAAGCTTACAATAAATGGCAAAGAGTTTACAGCAAAACCAAATGAGACAATTTTAAATCTAGCAAGAAGGAATAATATTTTTATTCCTGCTATTTGTTACTTAAACTCTTGTTCACCAACTCTTGCTTGTAGGCTTTGTCTAGTTGAAGCCGACGGGAAACAAGTTTATGCTTGTAATGCCAAAGTAAAAGAGAATATGCAAATAAGTACAACAAATGAAAATATTGAAAAAGAGCGAAATGCAATAATGCAAGTTTATTGTGTAAATCACCCTTTACAATGTGGAGTTTGTGATAAAAGTGGAGAGTGCGAACTACAAAATTACACTTTATATATGAAGGTTATCAATCAAAACTACTCTATAAGAGATTCTCATAAACCAAAACAAAAATGGGGAGTTATGAATTATGACCCTTCTTTATGTATAGTTTGCGAAAGATGTGTAACTGTTTGTAGTGATGTTATTGGTTCAAACTCTTTAAGTACCACAAAAAGAGGTGCTGATGAGCTTGATAAAAGCCTAAAAGAGAGTATGCCAAAAGATGCTTACTCAATGTGGAATAAACTAAACAAATCTTTAATTGCTCACGATAGCGACTCTTGTATAAGTTGTGGAGAGTGTATTGCTGTTTGTCCAACTGGAGCTATGATTAGTAATAATTTCCAATACACTTCAAATGCTTGGGAATTAGAGAAAATCCCAGCATCAAATCCATTTTATAGTGATTGTTCATTTCTTACTTATGAAGTTAAACAAACAAGTATAGATAATAAGAGAAAAAAAGTTTATAGAGTTACAAATGAGTTCCATTTTCAAGACCTTTGTGGGGCTGCTAGATTTTGTTTTGATTATGAAAATAAAGATGCAATAAAAGATAAATTGGCTTTTGATAGAGCAATTGAAGCTTTAAAAAAGGCAAAAAATATAGTTTTTAACTCATTTATTACAAATGAAGAGGCTTTTATTCTTCAAGAAATAGCAAATTTTACAGGTGCAAAACTTGTAAACTCTGAAGCAAAACTATATAAAGAGTTTTTAGAGAATTACTCAAAAACAAGTGCTAACTCTTTATATAATGCTTCACTTGAAGATATAAAAAATAGTGAATTTATACTTAGTATTGGAAGTTTTTTAAAAACAAATGCACCTAGTGTGAAAAATACAATAAATAATAGTGTAAAAATAAGTAAAGCGAATGCCCTATTTTTCCACCCTTTAATTGATACAAATCTGGAACTTATTGGTAAAAAAGGAAGAAATACAGAGTTTATATATCATAAACCAAATCTTGAAGAGTATATTTTTATACTAATTCTAAAAAAATTCTCAATTAATCTTCCAGAAGAGTTTAAGTCCTTAATAGATTTTGAAGATAGCTTCTTAATTGAAAAATTAGAGCAAGATGAGAAACTTTTAGAGCTTATTGATACTTTTACAAAAGATAAAACTAAATTATCTTTGGTGGTTGGAGAAGATATTATTTCTCATAAAAATAGAGATTTTTTGGCAAAAATCATAGGTTTAATAGCAAAATATACAAACTTCAAAGTTTTAATAATCCCACCAAAAACAAACTCTTTAGGTGTATCTTTGATTTGTAATTTAGAAGAAAAAGTTGATGGTTTTACTATTGGCTACAATGAAATTGCAGATTTCACAATAGCATCTTTTGGAGAAAAAGATTTAGATATTCCAACACTACTTGAGCAAGAAGGAACTTTTACAAATCTAAATAAAAAAGTTGTTCCTACAAATGCTGCTTTAAAATACAATGGCTATACTTTAAATGATATTGCAAATGCTTTATTGAATAAAGATGTAAAATATACAATAAACTATACAAAACAACTTCCAGTAAATGCTGGTTTTATGGCAAAAGATTTCGATGATTTACCAAATAGTTTTTTAAATAGCGGTGTTGAAAATCGTGGATATTTACTAAATACTTTTAATGTAAATTTAGAAAATAGTATAACTCTTCCAAAAATAGAAGCTTTAAATATAAATGATGATGAGTTTATAATATATAGAAAAAACCCATTAAATCAAGTAAATGAGTTTACAAGTGTATCAAAAGAGTTTAAAGACAATTTAGAAGATGGAATATTTTTCTCAAAAGAGCAATTTATGACTTTGGATATAAAAAATCAAGTTGAAGTTTCAAGTAAAAATAAAACTTTAATTTTAAATGCATATATAGATTATCAATTAAATGGAAATATTCCTTATATTTCAACATTTATGAAAAACGAAAACAAAGAGCTATTTTTAGAAAATTCTTATGAAATAGCAAAAATAAGAGTGGTTTAATATGGAAGCAATAATCATTGAAACTATTATAAAAATTTTTATCATTCTTGCTGTTTTTGGATTTCTTGCAGGATTTACAACATATCTTGAAAGAAAAATTTTAGCATTTTTTCAGCGAAGAGTTGGACCTAGCCTTGTTGGACCTGCTGGACTTTTACAAATTGTAGCAGATGGAATAAAACTCTTTACAAAAGAAGATGTTGTTCCAGCAAATGCAAATAAAACTATTTTTATGTTAGCTCCACTAATTACTGTTAGTACAGCATTTATTGCTATGAGTGCTGTTCCTTTTTTACCAGAATTTACAATATTTTCTTACACAGTAAAACCAATAATTAGTGATATAAATGTGGGACTCTTATTTGTACTTGCTGTATCTTCAGCTGGGCATTATGGAGCTTTATTAGGTGGTATGAGTAGTGCTTCAAAATGGGCATTACTTGGAGGTGCAAGAACAACAATTCAGCTTCTATCTTATGAAGTTGTATCTGGACTTGCACTAATTTCTCCTTTGATGATGATAGGAAGTTTATCTTTAATAGATATAAATAATTACCAAAATGACGGTATTTTATCGTGGCTTATTTTTTCTCAACCTTTATCTTTTGTGCTTTTTTTAATCTCTGGTTTTGCTCAAACAAATAGAACACCTTTTGACTTATTAGAACACGAAGCAGAGCTTGTTGCTGGATATGCAACAGAGTATTCAGGACTTAGATGGGGAATGTTTTTTATAGGAGAATATGCAAATTTATATACAATTTCATTTTTAATAGCTCTTATTTTCTTAGGTGGATTTAACCCTATTTGGTTTATTCCAGGTGGAATTGCAATTATTTTAAAAGTTATGTTATTGATTTTTGTGTTTTTATGGACAAGAGCTACTTGGCCACATATTAGACCTGACCAATTAATGTGGCTTTGTTGGAAAGTTTTAATGCCTTTGGCATTTTTAAATATTTTAATTACTGGCTTTGTCCTGATGTTTTAGGAAAAAAAGATGAATGAAAAAGATTATAAATTAGTTTTTGAAGAAGATTATCCTAACTCAAATTGGGATATTTTCAAACAAATTGTAAAAAGGTCACTAAAAGGCGAACTTCTTATTGGGCTTAAAATAACTATGGGGATATTTTATAGAACACTATTTAAAAACGAAAGTGCAACAGTTCACTATCCCAAAGAGAAACTCCCTATAAGCCCAAGATATAGGGCAGTTCATAAACTCTTAAGACTTTTAGAGTCAGAAAATGAAAGATGTATTGGTTGTGGGCTTTGTGAAAAAATATGTATTGCAAATTGTATAAAAATGGATACAAGAATAGATGAAACTTCAAGAAAAGAGGTTTTAGAATATACAATAAATATGGGAAGATGTATTTTTTGTGGATATTGTGCAGAAGTTTGTCCAGAGTTGGCAATTATTCACGGTCAAAGATATGAAAATGCAAGTGAACAAAGAGCCCATTTTACACTCAAAGAGGATATTTTAACTCCAAAAGGTGGTATAAAATGGCAAATAGAGTATGACGGTTTTGGAAGTATCTCAAATGATGCAAATAAAAAAATCAAAAAAACTCCACTATCTTATTAGGATGAAAAATGTTTGAAATAGTAGCCTTTACAATTTTCTCGATTTTAACAATATCAATGTTTTTAATAACAGTTTCAACAAGCAACACTTTATATGCTCTAAGTTCCCTTGCTGCTGGTATGATTTTTATCTCAGGATTTTTCTTCTTACTTGATGCAGAGTTTTTGGGAGTTGTTCAAATAGTTGTTTATAGTGGTGCTGTTATGGCACTTTATGCCTTTGGTATGATGTTTTTTGATACTTTGAGTGAAGTTGATGAAAAGATAAAAAATCCAAGATTAAGCTTTTTTCTATCAGGAGTTATTGCTTTAATTATTGTGATTATTTTAATAGCCCCAATTTTGGGACAAAATATAGAAGTTCAAAACCCAATAAACAATGAAGTTTCAAATAGTGTAAATGTTGGTATGGTTCTGTTTACAAAATATCTTCTACCTTTTGAAATGGCAGCTTTAATGCTTCTAATTGCTATGATTGGAGCAATTGTATTAGCAAGTAAAAAGATGAATATATCTTTTTCAGAGCTAGAAGAACAACAAATCGATAAACTTTTAAAAGATGAAGATGCAATAAAAAGGGGTGAAGTATGAGTTTAAACTACTATTTAATCCTAAGTGCCATTCTGTTTTTTATTGGGCTTTTTGGAGTAATTAGAAGAAAAAATCTTTTAATGCTATTTTTTGCAACAGAAATTATGCTAAATGCTGTAAATATTGGTTTGGTTGCTATTTCAAAATATTACAATGATTTAGGCGGTCAAATGTTTGCCTTTTTTATAATCGCTGTTGCTGCTAGTGAAGTTGCTATTGGGCTTGGACTTTTGATTTTGTGGTACAAAAAATCTGGCTCTTTAAATCTTGATGATATTGCAAAGATGAAAGGTTAAAATGGAAAAGTTTTTATATATTGCCCTTTTCTCCCCTTTAG
This sequence comes from Arcobacter vandammei, assembly GCF_016106035.1. Classification (GTDB taxonomy): domain Bacteria; phylum Campylobacterota; class Campylobacteria; order Campylobacterales; family Arcobacteraceae; genus Aliarcobacter; species Aliarcobacter vandammei. The sequence continues at coordinate 41,070 of NZ_JADKPZ010000013.1, read as the reverse complement.
TTGCTAGTTTGGTTTCTGGATTATTTGCCTTTTTCAAACCAGCAAAATTTATTGGATATTTTAATTCAACACTTATTTTTGTCTCAATGCTTTGTAGTTTTTATCTATTTTCTTATATTTATGAAAATGATGTATCTTTACAAATCTTTCTATTTGACTGGATAAATATAGGAAATTTAAATCTTGGCTTCTCTTTTTCTTTAGATCATATTAGTATTATTATGCTTTTGGTGGTTACTTTCGTTTCAACAATGGTGCATTTTTACTCAATTTGGTATATGGAAGATGATATAGGATTTAATAGATTTTTTAGCTTCTTATCACTTTTTGTATTCTCTATGTTAGTTTTAATTTTGGCTGATAATTTTGCAGTTTTATTTATAGGTTGGGAAGGTGTAGGACTTTGCTCATATCTTTTGATTGGATTTTACTATAAAAAACAAAAAGCAGGAAAAGCATCAAATGAAGCTTTTATAGTAAATAGAGTTGGAGATATGGGCTTAATGATTGCTATGTTTGTAATATATTGGAATATAGGAAGTTTGGATTTTGATATTGTTTTTAAGACAATTTCATCTTTAGAAGAAAGCACAATATTTTTAATAGGAACTCTTTTATTTATAGGAGCTATGGGAAAATCAGCACAATTTCCACTTCATACTTGGTTGGCAAATGCTATGGAAGGACCAACTCCAGTTTCAGCTTTAATTCACGCAGCTACGATGGTTACTGCTGGAGTTTATTTAGTTATTAGATGTAATGAAATATATATACAAGTTCCATTTTTAGGCGAACTTATTGCTTATCTTGGAGCTTTTGTAGCAATTTTTGCAGCTTCTATGGCTTTGGTAAATAATGATTTAAAAAGAATTATTGCTTATTCAACTCTTTCACAATTAGGATATATGTTCGCAGCCGCTGGAGTTGGTGCATATAATATTGCACTATTTCATCTATTTACTCATGCTTTCTTTAAATCAGCCCTATTTTTAGGTGCTGCAAATGTAATGCACGGAACACATGGAAATTTAGATATTAGAAAAATGGGAGATTTATATCCTAAAATGAAAGTAACTGCATTTATTATGATTATTTCATCTCTTGCTTTAAGTGGAATTTTTCCATTTGCTGGTTTTTTCTCAAAAGATAAAATTTTAGAGAGTGTTTATTCTCAAAATTACTTAATTTTATATGTAACTTTGCTTATAACAGCTTGTTTAACAGCTTTTTACTCTTTTAGACTTGTTATGAAAGTATTTTTTGTAAAGAGTAATGTAGATAATAGTTCTGTTCACGATGCAAAAACTCTAGCAATTTTCTCTATAATTCCACTAGTTATTTTATCTATAATAGCTGGTTTTCTTGAGAAAAGTTTTGAAGAGTTTACAACAAAACTTCTTCCAACATTTACAATGAATCTATCTTATGAGACACTTTGGATTTTGATTTTACTGGCTAGTTTTGTATCAATTTTTGGTATTTTATTTGCAATTTTTAAATATAAAAAATATACAAATGAAAATAAAAAGATTGGTTTCTTACAAAAAATCTTACTAAAAGAGTACTATATACCAAAACTTTATAAAGAGCTTTTAGTAAAACCATATTATAGATTTTCTAAATTTATAAATATCTATATTGAGACAAAATTAATCGATAATACAATAGATAAAATAGCTCTTTGTGCCTATACTTTAGGAGCAAAATTTAGACCAATTCAATCTGGGAATTTATCAACATCACTAAGACTTATGGTACTTGGGCTTTTTATAGCTCTTTTATTTATCATAGTTTTATTAGTATATTAAAGGTTTTTTATGGAACATATTTTAACAATGCTTATATTTTTTCCAGCTCTTGCAGCTATTTTAGGATTTTTAGTAGATAAAAATTCTATGAGAGCTTTTGCTATAGTGGTTACTTTTGTTGAATTTATTTTATCTGTAATTTTATACTATAACTTCGATATAACAAGCCCTGATATTCAATTTATGATAAATATCCCAATAATTAGCTCTTATGGTATAAATTACCTAATAGGTATTGATGGTATCTCTTTATTTTTAATAATTATGATTACATTTATGACGATGATTGCAATTATTGCCTTAACTGAAAAAAGAGATGTAAAAAATTTAATAATTACTCTTTTACTTTTAGAGATGACAATGATTGGTGTTTTTGTATCTTTAGATGTAATCTTATTTTACATTTTTTGGGAGCTTACTATTATTCCAATGTTCTATATTATTGGATTTTGGGGATATAATAAAAGACTTTATGCAGCAGTTAAATTCTTTTTATATACATTTGCTGGTTCATTAATAATGCTTATAGGAATACTATATTTTGGTTATATCTATTATCAAACAAGTGGTGTTTGGAGTTTTGCTTTACATGATTGGATGAGTATAAATCTTCCTTTTAGCACTCAAATATGGCTATTTCTTGCATTTTTCTTTGGTTTTGCTATAAAAATGCCAATGTTTCCTTTTCATACATGGTTACCACTTGCTCATGGACAAGCTCCAACACTTGGTTCAATAGTTTTAGCAGCAATTTTACTAAAAATGGAGACTTACGGATTTATAAGATTTTCTTTAGGGCTTTTTCCTGATGCTAGTGTATATTTTATTCCTTTACTTGCAACTTTAGGAATTATCGCAATAATTTATACAGCAATGATTGCTTATGCTCAAGAAGATATGAAACAGCTAATTGCTTACTCTTCAATCTCTCATATGGGAATTATAACTATTGGAGTTTTTGCCATAAATGTTGAGGGAATATCAGGGGCTGTATTTTTGATGATAGGTCATGGAATTGTTTCTGGAGCTTTATTTATGAGTGTTGGGCTTTTATATGATAAAACAGGAACAAAACTTATAAAAAACTTTGGTGGATTAGCTTCAAAAATGCCACTTTTTACAATGTTTTATCTAATAATCCTAATGGCATCAATTGGGCTTCCTTTAACTGTTGGATTTGTTGGAGAGTTTTTATCGCTTTTAGGCTTTTTCAAATACTCACCACTTTTAGCATCAATTGCTGTTCTAACTATAGTTTTAAGTGCAATTTATATGTTAAATATGTATAGACAAACTTTTTTTGGAAGATTAAAAAAGATAAATATGAATATAAAAGATGTTTATGGAAGAGAGTTAGTTGCCTTGGGTTCTTTGGTTATTTTAATCTTATTTTTAGGAATTTATCCAAAAATAATTTTAGAGCCATTAAATGTTTCAGTTATAAATCACCTTCAAATTATGGAAAGCAAAGCCATAAAAATTGAAACAAAAGATAAATTAAATGAGCTAAACTCTATAAAAGGAGCTAGTAATGAATGAAATTAATATTAGTTTAGAATCTTTAAATTTAAGCTCAATTGCTCCTATGTCAATAGCTATAATTGGAGCTTTGAGTATTATTCTAACAGATATTTTTAATAAAAATTTAGATAAATCTCTATATGTTTTTTTGGTTGTTCTATTTTTGGTTTTTGACCTTTTTACCCTTATTGCTTTTAATGGTCAAGAAAGAGGAATGTTTGATTTAATACTTCTTGATGGAGTAGCGATTTTATCTCAAATAATTATTATTTTATCTGCAATTATATTTATATTTTTTGCTATGTCAAAACTTAGATTTCAAGAGTATAGAATGGCTGAATATTTTGCACTATATCTATTTATAATCGCATCTTTTCAATTTATGGTTAGTAGTGATTCTTTGATTTTAATCTTTATCGCTTTGGAAAGTTCATCTTTAGCACTTTATGTACTAATTGCCATGCACAATAAAATGGCTAGTTTAGAAGCTAGTTTAAAATATTTTACAATGGGAGCAATTGGTGGTGCTTGTTTTGTATTTGCTTGTATGCTTTTATATGCAGTTACAGGAAGTCTTGAATTAGATAGCATCGCAACAGTTCTAACTCAAGAAAACTTTTTAAGTAAAGAGAACTTTTCAAACTATATTTTAGTTTTAAGTGCATTTTGTTTTATGCTTGTATCTTTAGGATTTAAACTATCTCTTTTCCCTTTTCATATTTGGGTTCCTGATGTTTATCAAGGTTCAACTTCTGTTATGGCTGGGTTTTTATCTGTTGTTCCTAAAATGGCTGTTTTTATTGTAGCTTTGAGATTTTTTGAGATATTTATTCAAGTTGATGATAAAATTATTCATATTTTGCTTTATACTACAGTTGTTCTTACAATGACTATTCCAAACTTAATAGCTCTTCATCAAACAGATGTAAAAAGAATGCTTGCTTACTCATCTATTGCAAATACAGGAATGGCAATGGCTACTTTGGTAATAGCAACTCATCAAGCAGCAGTTACACTTTTTTTATATTGGATACTTTTTGCAATTACAAATATGGGTGCTTTTGGAATGCTTTGGATAAATAGAGGAAAAGGTTATACAGACTATACCTCTCCATATCATTTTAAGCATTTTAGTGGGTTTGTAAAAGTATCTCCTGCGACTGCTATTATTTTAGGAATGTTTTTGTTTTCTCTTGCAGGACTTCCGCCATTTTCACTGTTTTGGGCAAAAATGCAACTAATAGGAAGTGCAGTAAATGCAAATGAGTTGGCATTAGCCATTATTATTGTGATAAACTCTGTAATTGCTGCTTTTTACTACTTAAGACCAGTTGGAGCAATGTTTTTAAAAGACCCAGATGAGTTCACAAAAAAAGAGTTTATGAGCAATGCAACAAATACAACAAGGTCGATTATTGCACTTGTTGTAGTTCTTTCTATTGTTTCAATTTTGTTGGTTGAACCACTTTTAACTCTAATAGAATACTACTTAAAAGATACAGGTTTTTAATGAAAAAATTAATTCTGTTTTTGATATTCTCAAATTTGCTTTTTTCAAACTCTTTGGGACTTACAAAAACAGATTTAGTGATTTTAAATAAGATTAAATCCCTAACAGATGAGCAAATTATGAAATATTCTTTAATGGCAATTGCCATAAAAGAGTCAAGTGTTGGCAAAAATATGGCAAACTTTAAAAGCAATGATTTTGGACTTTTTCAATCAAATATAAAAACTGTTTTAAGCAGACAATATGTGGAAGATACTCCACAAAATAGAAAATATTTTGCTCTAAAACTTATGAATGATGTTGGTTTTGCAACAGCAAATGCAATTATAGAATTAGAGTATTGGCGAAAAGTACATAAAGATAATTGGATAAAAATCTGGTCAAGCTACAATACTGGTTTTTCATATAGAAGCGACACAGGTTATTTGTATGCTAAATCTATTTTAGAAATTACCAAAAAACTAAAAAACGAGTATGGTTTATAAATATGATTAATCCTTTGATTTAAAATTGCTTTTGATTATACCATTTAAAAAAAATTTAATTCTTTTATTCTTTCATAGGTTTTATAAATTCGCACATCTCAACTTCTAAAATCTTTGAAATTTTATATAAATGCTCTATGTTGAAATGTTTACTATGAATACAAATCTCCGCTTTACCAACAAAACCAGCTGATGAATGTCCTATTGATAAAGCTAAATCTAACTGACTTTTTCCTTTTTCTTCTCTAATTCTTTTTACATTTTTACCTATTATTTTATATAACTCATCAATCTCATCTTTTTCAAAATTTTCCACAAAACTCCCTATAAGACTTTATATTTTATTAAGCTTACTTTTTGTAGAGTTTTCAATCAAAGTCCAATTGGACTTTAAATATAAGAATTAGTCATTTCTTTTTCTTAAAATACAAGGAAATAGTAAATTTGTTATGAATAAAAATGAGAAAGAAATTGAGATACTTTATGAAATAGAAAAAGCTGTTATATATGATTTAAAAAATGGCATCCCTAAAAAAGAAATTGTAGATAAATTTGTTCATACTTATAATTTTGAAGAACAAACTATTATAAATATTATTAATACCATAGAAACTCAAGGATATTTGATAAAAAGGCAAAATGAAAGTAATAATATTTTTTTTACTATTCTTTCTATTTTTATTGTCTATTTAGTTTTAAATGGAATAATATATGGTGTACAAGAATTTAATCAAAGAGATAATATTTTACAATGTGAAACAATGGAAAGTGATTTGAATTCTATGAAAAAAGAGATAAACTCAATGGAAGCTAATCTAAGAAATTTAGAGTACGAAAATAAAGAAATAAATAGAAAAATATCTTTAACTTACAATCAAAGTCAATATAATAAAATGGTAGATACTTATAATAAAAATATAACTAGCTATGACACAATTTTTAAAATATATAATAAAAAAATAGATAAACATAATGATTTGGCAAATGAATATAACGAATTAGCAAAAACTGCTTATTCTAGGTGGTGGTTATTTCCATTTCCAGTACCATCAAAAAAATCAAGTTTAATAAATTAAATACGAGGAAAATAAAATGAAAAAAACAAAACATATACTTTTAATTTTGAGTATATTTATTTTAACTCTTTGTTCATCTGCAAATGCTTATATGATTGGTGGTGCTTATGCAAATTTAGAAAAATTTGATTGGGGACAATTTGGATATGAATATGGCTATATTGGAACTTATAAAGTTGGGTTTGGAACGAGTGCAAAATATTACCAAATATATTTTGGACAAAATTATTGTCAATATTAGGAGTTAAAAATGCAATTAAATAAATCTATTAGAGAAGACTTAATTAGTTCGAGTAGAACAACTTTATTAGTATTGTATTTTATAAGACTTCTATTAGTTGCAAGTATTATATTTTCATATTTTTATAAACCAGAATGGTTTGATATTCTTGTAATAATTACTTTAATACAAATAGCACTATTTCCCAATAATCTTTATGGTGCATTTATTGAAAATCTAGTTGAGTATAATACTCAAACACTTGAAGATAGAATTTTATTGAATGCGAATGAAACAAATAAATATCTTATAGAAAATGATAAGTTTAAAGAAAGAATTGAATTTGAACTTGAGATAATTAAATCAAAGCTTAACAAAGGAAATTAAATTTTACGAAATGATATAAATAAAATGTCATATAGATTTGCATCTGGTTGGAATAATATAACTGAACTTCAAGTATATAAAATATTTAGAATATTATTTGAAAAAGATTTTCCTAGAGGTTTACAAAGTAAGTTTTGTAAAGAATTATCAAAAGAAACAAAAACTTTATCAACTGGAAGTATTAGTGCAAAAATTTGTAATTATAAATCAATAGCTGGAATAAATAGACATTCAAATGCATCTAATAATAGTAAAATGATTTACGAAAAATATAAAAATTATTCAATTATTGAATTAGACAATGAAATAAACAAACTTATACAAGGAAGTATGAATGATTAAAATTTTAATATCAATATCTTTGTTGGTAAATATAGCATTTTCTTCAAATTTAGAAGAAGATAAAAAAGAAATTTTTAAAGTTTTAAAAAATTATGCAACTTCAATAGCTTGTGGTACAAGCTTTGAAGATAAAAGAGAAATTTATAAACCAGAAGACATAATATATTTGGGTAAAGATATATTCGAAACAGAGTATTACTATGCTGTATGGTTTGGAGATATTGGGTGTGATGGTGGTTCAGGAACATCTGCAAATTATATAAGCGAAATTTTTAGACCTGATTTCTCCAAAAAATTTTATGTCAATATAGAGCCTGTTTTTTCTGCAAAAGGGCTTAGCGACTTTAAAAAAGTTGATAATAAATTAGAAGTTATAGAACATTATCTTCTAAAAAATGATGCAAATTGTTGTCCTAGTGGAAAAGCAAAAGTTATTTTAAGCAAAGATAAAAAATATCTGAAATGGGATATTACATATAAGCAAATAGTAGATTTAGATAAAAAAATAGAATAAAAAGCTTCTTTTGTTCCCAATTTCCAAATTGGGAATACCTACATTTATCTATCATAAATATTTACTCATATTTTAAATAATTTCTAAAAAATATTTTATCTTTAGCCTTTTTTAATTAATATCTAGGCTTCTTTTTCTGATGTGCCACTGATAAAATTAGGATTTTTTCATTTTCAATCAAAGAGTAAAAAACAGTATATGGAAATTTATAGAGTAAACACCGTTTTATATTTTTTGTGATATTTGGATAAAGGTTTGGAAATTTCTCAATACTCACAAAAGTTTTTTTTACTTCATATTTAAAAATATTTCCTAAGCCATCTTTTTGTAAGTTATAATAATCTTGTGCTTCTAATATTTCAAACCAAGCAGGTTTTGAAATCTCAATTTTCATAACTCAAAAGCTTCTTCAAAAGAGACAGTTTCAAGTTCGCCTTTCTTATAAAGATTTAGCCTTTTTTCACTCTCATCTATCCAAAGTTTTTCGATATTTTTATCTATTTGGTTTAAATCTTCTATTAAATTTTCTACAATCAAATATTTTTCACTAGGGCTTAATTTTGTAGTTTCGTCTAAAATTTCATTTACTCCCATTTTTCAATCCTTTACACTAAATTTAATAATGTATTAATATTAATACACTTTAACTATAAGCAACTTTAAAATAATTAGTAAAAAATATTTTATCCTTAGCCTTTTTTATATGTATAATATTTAAGAAATCATACAAATCTATTTATAAAGAATAAATTAAGCTATAAATAACACTTAAATATGAATATTTCGTATTATCTATATTTTATAAGCTTAATTAAAACTAAATATTATTAAAATCACAAAATGAATACAATAGATATAAAAAAAGAGATAAATCAAAATATTACAACAACAAATATTCTTAAAAGTGTGCTTCAGAAAAAGTACAAACAACCACTCCAAAAAATAAACTATATGGTAGAAATTGGAGATTTAATAGCTCTTAAAAGAGGTATTTATGCATTTAGTGAAAAATATAGAAATAGTAAATTAAACTATATTTCACTAGCAAATATATTGCAAAAGCCATCTTATGTATCTTTTGAGTATGCTTTATCTTACTATGGATTAATTCCTGAAAGAGTATATACTATTACTTCGGCTACTTCTTCAAAATCTGTTGAATACTCTACAACTTTAGGAAATTTCTCTTATAAAAAAATACCTTTAAAAGCTTACTCTTTGGGAATAGATTGGAAATACAACAATCAAGATGGTGGGCATTTTATAGCAACAGTAGAAAAAGCACTTTGTGATAAAATCTATATAGATAAAAGAGCTAAAAATCTAAAAGAAGATGAGATTTTAGCGTATTTAGAAGAGGATTTAAGAGTTGATTACGATGAGCTTTTAAAACTAGATAGTAAACTATTTTGGCATATATCTATGGCTTATGGTTCTAAAGTTTTATTAAATGTTGCAAAAATATTAAAAAGGATACAAAATGGCTAATCTTCATCCACATATTGAAGCTATGTTAAATAGATATGATTTAAGCAAAGATGAGCCTTTTGATGCTCTAAGAGAGATTTTACAAGAGATAGTTTTATATGCTCTTTATGAAGCTGGTTTTTTTAAATATGCCACTTTTTATGGTGGTACAGCTCTAAGAATACTTTATAAACTTCCTAGATTTTCGGAAGATTTAGATTTTTCTTTGTTAAAACCTGATAGCTCTTTTGACTTATCAAAATATGAAAAAACTATTTTAACTACATTAAATAACTATGGTTTTGAATGTTCAATAGATACAAAAATAAAGACGAATAGCGATATACAATCAGCATTTTTAAAAACAAATACCTTACAACAGCTAATCTCAATAAATGCTCCAAAAGATATTGTTGCAAAATATCCACCTACAAAACAGCTAAAAATAAAATTTGAAGTAGATACAAATCCACCACTTGATTTTGAGGTTGAAGAAAAATTACATTTAGTTCCAATTGCATTTCAGATAAAAACTATGAAAATATCTTCACTTTTTGCAGGAAAAATACATGCGATTTTGTGTAGAGCTTGGGGAACAAGACCAAAAGGAAGAGATTGGTACGATTTAGTTTGGTATGTAAGAAATGATTATAAAGTAAATATAACTCATCTTGAAGCTAGATTAAAACAAAGCTGTAAAGCTTTTGATAATGAAATTAAAGATTTTTCACAGAATTCTATAATGGAATTATTAAATAAAAGAATAGAAAGCTTAGATATATCTATGGCAAAAGATGATGTAAGTAGATTTATTTATGATCAAAGAGAGTTGGAACTTTGGAGCAACGAATTCTTTAAAACTATTGTATCTATGGTTAAATTTGCATAATGCTAGGATTAAAATAGTAAAGATTTAGCCATTATGTTTTTTACATAATGTAAAAAACATAATACAATTTACAACACCATTTTTATCTCTTTATGCTCTCCCAAAAGTCTAAAAAGTTCTGTTCTATCATCATCATTGTGTACCAAAAGTTTTAGATTATAACTTTTAAATTTGCCTTTTGCACTTGTTTTTGAAGCATTTATACTATGTTCTCTGTCAAAAATAATCTCTTTTACACATTTTTTAACATTACAACTTTCCAAAACTACAAGTTTGTACTCCCAAGAACAAGGGTAATTTAGCTCCAGTTTTTTATCACTTAAATCTATCATCTTTTAAAATCTCCACTTTTACCACCGCTTTTTTCTTCAAGCTGAATATCTGAAATTACCATTGATTTATCAATAGCTTTTACCATATCATAAATTGTAAGAAGTCCTATACTAACACCAGTTAGAGCTTCCATTTCAACACCTGTTTGACCATTTAATTTTGCTGTTACAAAGAGTTTAAAACTGCACTCTTTTTCATTCTCTTCTATATCACAATTTATTCCTGTTAAAAGCAAAGGATGGCACATAGGAATTAATTCGCTTGTCTTTTTAGTTCCCATAATTGCTGCAATTACAGCAGTTTGCAAAACTGGTCCTTTTTTAACACTATTTTCCATAATTGCAATATAAGCCTCTTTACTCATAGTTATTTTTCCACTTGCAATAGCCACTCTTTTTGTATCATTTTTATCTGAAACATCTACCATTTTTGGTCTATTATTATCATCAAGATGAGTTAAATTCAAAGTTTATCCTTATAAAATTTATATTTTATTCTATAAAAAGATAGGTTAAATAGATATTAAGAATATTTTAAATATAATCCGAGCCTAAATTTTAAAAGAAAGAGGGTGATTTTAGTGCCAGGCATTAAAGTTAAAGATAACGAATCGTTTGACGAAGCGTATAGAAGATTTAAAAAACAATGCGACAGAAACCTAATCGTTACTGAAGCAAGAGCTAGAAGATATTTTGAACCAATGACTGAAATCAGAAAAAAGCAAAAAATTTCTGCTAGAAAAAAAATGTTGAAAAAACTATATATGTTAAGAAGATACGAGTCAAGATTATAAGATTTGTTATTTCCAAACAGAAAAGCCCAGACCTTTTGGTTTGGGCTTTTTTTATTTTAAAGCCAATCTTGATACAATCTTCCCTAAGAATTTTAAAGGAATAAAATTGACAAAAATAATAAAAGATATAAGTGTAGCTCACTCACCAGATGCTGATGATATTTTTATGTATTATGCTATAAAGTTTGGTTGGATAGATATTGATGGTGCAAATTTTAGCAATATTGCAGATGATATAGAGACTTTAAATCAAGCAACTTTAAAAGGAACTTACGATATTTGTGCAATCTCTTTTGCTCTTTATCCATTTGTAAAAGATGATTATGCCCTACTTAAAACGGCTGTTTCTTTTGGGGAAGGATATGGTCCAAAACTAATTAAGAAAAAAGGAACTAGCCTAAAAAGAAACTTCAAAGTAGCTCTTAGTGGAGAGTTTACAACAAATGCCCTACTTTTTAAAATATATTATCCAGATGCAAGAATTACATATATGAACTTTTTAGATATTGAAAAAGCGGTACTTGATGGAACGGTTGATGCTGGGGTTTTAATTCATGAGTCAATTTTAACTTACAACGATGAACTAGAAGTAGAAATTGAGCTTTGGGATATTTGGAAAGAGCTAACTGTCACTGAAAATGAAGATTTACCCCTACCACTTGGTGGAATGTGTCTTCGTCGTTCTATTCCACTTCATGATGCTATAAAATATGAAAATGCACTTATAAAAGCTGTTGAAGTTGCAAATAAAAACAGAAAAACTCTAGCTCCAATGTTACTAGAAAAAGGACTTATAAGAGTAGATGCAAAAACTTTAGATAAATATTTAGACCTTTATGCAAATGATAATTCAGTACTTTTAAGCCCTATTCAATATAAAGCAATAGATAAACTTTTTGAACTAGGATATAAACATGGTTTTTATCAAAATCTTATCAAATCTGAAGATTTTTTAATCCCAAGTGAGTATGAAGAACTAAGAAGTAGATGAGCCAAAAAAGTAATATGAAAAACGAAACAAAAACAATAGACTTCAAAAGATATTCTTCAATTCATATTGGTGGAACTTTTGAAGTTTTAGTAATAAATGAGATAGAAAAAGAGAACGAGTACCAAGATTTTCAAATAATAGGACGAGCAAATAATTTGCTAATTTCACCAAATTGTAAAAAAAAGTTTGCCATTTTGGGTGAAAATTTTGATTATATAGAAGAAAAAAACAGTTTAATCTATGTTGGATGTGCTACAAGTAGTGGAAAACTTCTAACATACACTAGAAAAAATAATATTGCAAATTTAGAGTTTTTGGCAAAATTACCTGGAAATTTGGGTGGTTTAGTAAAAATGAATGCAGGGCTAAAAGAGTGGGAAGTTTTTAACTATATTCACTCAATTAAAACAAAAGATGGCTATATACTTAAAAAAGATATAGATTTTTCATATAGAGAAACCAAAATTGATACTATTGTTTATGAAGTAGTTTTTCATAAAGAACTAGGTTTTAGCAAAGAAAAACAAAATGAATTTGTAAAAATGAGAGATAATCAACCGCAAATGGCTAGTGCTGGAAGCTGTTTTAAAAATCCAAAAAACGATTTTGCTGGACGACTTATAGAAGCTGTTGGATTAAAAGGACACAGAATTGGAGATATGGAGTTTTCAAGCACTCATGCAAACTTTTTGGTAAATCATGGAGATGGAACTTTTGAGGAAGCAATTAGTTTAATAAACCTTGCAAAACAAAAAGTAAAAGAAGAGTTTGGGATAGAGCTTGAAACTGAGATTATAATTTTTGAGTAAAAAATAAAATTTAACTACTCATTAAGAAGACCTTACATTTTTTATGATAAAATGCAAACTTTTAGAAAATATGAAGGCAGTTTAAGTGAAAAATTTAGTAATAGTGGAATCACCAGCAAAAGCAAAAACAATATCAAAATTCTTGGGAAAAGATTTTACCGTTATGGCTTCTATGGGGCATGTAAGAGATTTACCGAAATCAACTTTAGGTTTTGACCCTGAAGACAACTTCAAACCTAGTTATCAAGTAACAACAGATAAGAAAAAGGTAATCGCTGAACTAAAAAAACAAATCACAAAAGATACTACTATCTACCTAGCGGCCGATGAGGATAGAGAGGGAGAAGCTATTGCTTGGCACTTAATTCCTGCACTTAAAATTGAAAAAAACCCAATTAAAAGAATAGTTTTTCACGAAATTACAAAAGATGCAATTTTAAAAGCATTAGAAAATCCAAGAGATGTTGATCAAAATCTTGTAGATGCTCAACAAGCAAGAAGAATACTTGATAGAGCTGTTGGATATGAGCTTTCTCCATTACTTTGGAAAAAAGTTAGATATGGACTTAGTGCTGGAAGAGTTCAAAGTGTTGCTGTAAGAATTATTGTTGAAAGAGAAAATGAGATTAGAGCCTTTGTTCCTGAAGAGTTTTGGAAAATAAAAGCAAATTTCTTAAATCCAGAGCTTCAAAGTGAGTTAGCTAAAAAATCTGGCAAAAATATCAAAGTGAAAAATGAGCAAGAAGCAAGAGAGATTGAAGCTTCTTTAAATGGTGGAAATTTTACACTTATTGATATTGAAGAAAAAGATAGCACAAGAAACCCTGCACCTCCATTTACAACTTCAACACTGCAACAAGAAGCAAGTAGAAAAATAGGACTTAGTGTTGCACAAACTATGATGATAGCCCAACAACTTTATGAGGGAAATACAGCAAATATTCCAAATCACACAGGTGGTTTAATAACATATATGAGAACAGACTCTTTAAATCTTTCAACTGTTGCAACAAGTGCAGCTAAAAAGGTTATTGAAGAAGAGTATGGAAAAGATTATGCCCTAGCAAAACCAAGAGCTTTTAAATCAACTGCAAAAGGGGCTCAAGAAGCCCACGAAGCAATTCGTCCTGTTGATATGAGTCTAAAACCTTCAATGGTAAAAGAGTATTTAGACAATGCACAATATAAACTTTATAGCCTTATTTGGAAAAGAACAATCGCAACTCAAATGGCAGCTGCAAAAATAGCAAATACAACATATAAAATAGAAGCTGGAGCAAAAAAAGAGTTTGAGTTTCAAACAAAAGGTCAAAGAATTATTTTTGCTGGTTTTATGAAAGCATATACTGAAGGAAGTGATAATCCTGAAGAGCTACTAGAAAGTAGTGAAAAAATCTTACCAAATATCAAAATAGGAACTGTTTTAGATTTGGAAAATATTTTAAGTGAGCAACATTTTACAAAACCACCAGCAAGATACACTGAAGCAAGTCTAGTTAAAAAACTTGAAAGTGAAGGAATTGGAAGACCATCAACTTATGCTCCAACAATTTCAACAATTCAAGCAAGAGAATATGTAAGTAAAACAGAAGATAAAAAACTAATTCCAACACCAACAGGTGAAATTGTAAATAGTTTTTTAACTGACCACTTCTCAAATATCATAGATTTGGGCTTTACAGCAAAAATTGAAGAACAATTTGATGATATTGCAGATGGTAAAAAAGCTTGGGTTGATGTGATGAAAAACTTTTATGGAGATTTCAAGAATACTATAAAAGATAAAGAAGAGAATATTAGTAAATCTGATTATGTTCAACAAAGAGAGCTAGGAATTGACCCAAAAAGTGGAAAACCTGTAAGTGCTAGAGTTGGAAGATTTGGACCGTTTGTTCAAATTGGAACAAAAGATGATGAAGAGAAACCAAAATTTGTAGCAATTCCTGAAAATCTAAATATGGATACAATAACTTTGGATGAAGCCCTATTTTTATTTACACTTCCAAGAGTTGTAGGAGTAACTTTAAATAACGAAGAGATAAAAGCAAATATCGGAAGATTTGGACCATATCTACAAGTAAAAACAAAATATTACTCTTTAAAAACAGATGATCCATATACTGTTGATGAGCAAAGAGCAAGAGAGATTATAAGTGAAATAGATGAGGCAAAAAGTAAAGCTTTAATCAAAGATTTTGAAAAAGAAAAAATACAAATTCTAAATGGTGCTTACGGTGCTTATATAAAACAAGGTAGAAAAAACTACAAAATTCCTAAAGGAAAAATTGCTGAAGAGTTAAGTTTAGAAGAGTGTTTAGAGATTATTGAAAAAGATAGTAAAACTACTAAAAAACCTGCAAGAAAAACGGCTACAACTAAAAAAGAAACAACGGCTAAAAAAACTACAAAGGCAAAAAAAGAGTAGATGAAAATAGCAATTGTTTCAGATAGTCATCATAAACTTGACTATCTTTTAGAGTGTATATCTCTTTTAAAAGATGAAAATTGTGAATACTTAATCCATGCTGGAGATTTTTGCTCTAAAGAGGCTTTGGATATTTTAAAAAATTCTAATCTCAAAACTATAAAAGTATTTGGAAATAACGATTACTCATTAATAGATTTATCAAATGAATATAATATAAAAAAAGAACCTTACTACTTTAAAATAGAAGATATAAGCTTTAAATTAATGCACCTTCCTTATCATCTAAACCCTGATACAAAAATTATAATTTTTGGTCATACTCATGAGTTTTATTGTCAATATGTAAACAAAACACTTTTCTTAAACCCTGGAGAAGTATGTGCAAGAGAAGAGCCAATAATTTCTTGTGTGAAACTAGAGATTAATCAAAATGAGTATATAATCACGCGATATTTTAGAAATACAAATGAAAATAATTTTATGAAAGAAGAGTTTAAATATGAGCAATAATCAAATATATTTATGTGCAATATCAAATATTGAAAGTGGAACTTGTAATGAAGATTGCAAATTTTGTACACAAAGTGTAAAGTATAAAGCAGATATTGAAAGATATAGAAGAAAAGAGATAGAACAAATCGTAGAAGAGGCAAAAAAAGCAAGAGCAAATAAAGCTGTTGGGTTTTGTTTAGTAACAGCTGGAACTGGGCTTGATGATAAAAGATTAGATTATGTATGTCGTGCTGCTGATGCTGTGCATAAAGCGGTTCCAGATATTTCACTAATTGCCTGTAATGGATTAGCTACTTTTGAACAATTAAAAGAGTTAAGAAAACATGGTGTTGAAAACTATAATCACAATTTGGAAACAGCAAGAGAATTTTATAATACGATTTGTACAACTCACTCTTGGGATGATAGATATAACACTTGTTTAGATGCAAAAAAAGCTGGATTACATCTTTGTACAGGAGGTATTTTTGGTTTGGGTGAAACTCAAGAAAATAGAATCTCTATGCTTGAATCAATAGCTAGTCTTGAACCAATGTCAGTACCTATTAATTTCTTCCATCCAAATGATGCTCTACCAATAGTTAAAAATCCTTTATCAAAAGATGAAGCTTTTAAACTTATTGAATTAACTAGATCTTATCTTCCAAATCAAATGTTAATGATTGCTGGAGGAAGAGAGTTAATGTTTGGTAAAAATCAATATGATGTATTTAAACATGGAGCAAATGCTATTGTTGTTGGAGATTATTTAACAACTGGTGGTGCTAGTGCGGAAGATGATATAAAAGCTGTTACAGCTTTAGGATATGAGATAGCTTTTGCTTGTCATCAATAAATAAAAGAGATTTTCTCTTTTATTTTTTACTTATAGATACAATAGAATCTGTATAATCAAAATTATAGTTACTTGGTTTTGAACTAAGTTCTACAACTATTCTATAAAAACCATTATCTGAGTGGTTACCAGTTGAAATAGCTTTAAAATTACTAGAACTTAAAGTATGTTTAGCACCACTAAAATTTCTTTTGCCTTTGAAATCAATTACAAGTTTATTCTCTTGATTTATAGAAAACTTTTTAAACACTATATCTTCAGTGCTAATAAAAAGCTTATTATCATTGTAATCAACTTTTACAAATGGAAGAATGTTTTTTGATGTAAGAGTTTCATCATTTAAAACATCTGTTCTAGGTTTTACATAAACCACTTGTTCTGGTGCTTTATTTAACTCTTTTTTAACCAAAGACTTAGCCTTTTGTTCGGCTTCATACTTTGTTTTTAACATCAAAGAATCAACCTCTTTTTTTGAGTAAGTTTTCTCTTGTGTTTGTACTGGTACTTTTTGCTCTTGTACTTGTGTTGTAGGAGGATTTAGCTTATTTTGATAATCTCTTATAAATTGCTCCTCTTCTAAATCTGTTACACTTTTAGATTTTACAGATGTTGTAACAACCTTTCCTGTCTTATCTTCATATAAAATAAAAGGGTTCTCTCTAGCTTGTAAAGATAGGCTCAAAAAAGCCACTAATGTTGTAGATAATAGTAGAGTTCTCATTCTTCTGGCTCCAAATTTTTTAGTTCAAAATACTCTTTTTGTAAATAGGCATTATCTTTTTGCAATCTTGAAATCTCATTTTCAAGATACTCTTTTTTAAACTTCAAAGAGTTATAAACTTGCAAAGAGTTATCTCCAAAAAGAACATTTGTTACATAGTATGAAAAATACAATGTTGCTAATAGCGATAAAACCGCTATTAGCACAAAAATCCCAAAACCACTTTTTTTCTTCTTCATTATTTTTTAGAAAATGGCTCTTTACCTAAATATTCAGCATATCCAATTTCAGCACCAATTTCTAAAAGTCTATTATATTTTGCAATTCTATCGCTTCTTGCTGTACTTCCTGTTTTAATTTGTCCACAATTTAGTGCAACAGCAAAATCAGCAATAAACGCATCTTCACTCTCTCCACTTCTATGACTCATCACACAATTATAGTTGTTTCTTTGAGCTAATCTAATTGTTTGCATAGTTTCACTTACACTTCCAATTTGATTTGGTTTAATTAAGATTGCATTTGCAATATCTCTTTTTATTCCTTCAGCTAAAATTGAAGCATTTGTTACAAATAAATCATCTCCAACTAATTGAACTTTATGTCCTAATCTTTGAGTTAAAGTTTGCCAACCATCCCAGTCATCTTCACTTAATCCATCTTCAATTGAAACAATTGGATATTTTGCACATAACTCTTCATAGTATGCAACCATTTCAGAACTACTTAACTCTCTATTTTCACCTTTTAATACATACTTACCTGCATCGTTTATTAATTCACTAGCAGCTACATCAAGTGCAATAGAGATTTGCTCACCTGCTTTATATCCAGCTTTTGATATTGCTTCCATAATTACAGATATTGGCTCTTCATTTGATTTTAAGTTTGGTGCAAATCCACCCTCATCACCAACAGCTGTACTTTCTCCCATTTTATCAATGATTTTTTTAAGATTTTGATAAATCTCTGCAACTGCTCTTAAACCTTCATTGAAGTTTTCAATTCCAGTTGGCATAATCATATATTCTTGGAAATCAACAGAGTTATTTGCATGTTCTCCACCATTTATAATATTAAACATAGGAACAGGCATAGTCATAGCATTTGCACCACCTAAATATCTATATAATGGCATATTAAGTGAAGCAGCTGCTGCTCTTGCTGTCGCCATAGAAACACCTAAAACTGCATTTGCTCCTAAATTTGAGTAGTTATTTGTACCATCTAACTCTTTCATAATAGCATCAACTTCAGCTTGATTAAATGGGCTTTGTCCGATTAATTCATCAGCAATTTTAGTGTTTACATTTTCAACTGCTTTTAAAACACCCTTACCCATAAATCTATTATCACCATCTCTTAGCTCTAAAGCTTCTCTTTTTCCAGTACTTGCACCACTTGGAACTATTGCACTAGCTTTTGTACCATCACTTAAGATTACTGTTGCTCTTACTGTTGGATTTCCTCTACTATCCATTACTTCATCAGCATAAACATTATCTATATATACCACTTAGGTCTCCTAAATTTGTAATTTCTTAAGATTATAGCTAAAAAAAATTTGTTGTTTGCTTTTATAAAAATAAATTTAACTTTATGTAGTTTACTTTGAGAAAATTGGTATGAGAAAAGTTCTCAACCAATTTATATTTATAAGATTAAAGATTAATCATCAAGTTCAGAAGTTTCATCACTATCATCACTTCCACCAGTTATAATAGCATCATTTACACCCATAGAGTTTAAAATCTTATCTTCTATCTCTTTTGCAATAGTTGGATTATCTTTTAAAAATACTTTAACATTTTCTCTACCTTGACCAATTTTTGTATCTCCATAGCTAAACCAAGAACCAGCTTTATCAATAATATCAAGTTTCACACCATAATCAACTATCTCACCAGTTTTTGAAATACCTTCCCCAAACATAATATCAAACTCAGCTTGTTTAAATGGAGCTGCAACTTTGTTTTTTACAACTTTTACTTTTACTCTATTTCCTATTGAGTTTTCACCTTGTTTAAGTGTTGCAATTCTTCTAATATCAAGTCTTACAGATGAGTAGAATTTAAGTGCATTTCCACCAGTTGTTGTCTCTGGGCTTCCATATCCAGTCATTCCTATTTTCATTCTTATTTGGTTGATAAATATAACTGTACAGTTCATCTTACTTAAAAGCCCAGTTACTTTTCTTAGAGCCTTACTCATAAGCCTTGCTTGAACTCCAACTTGTTGGTCATCCATATCTCCATCTATCTCTACTTTTGGAGTTAAAGCTGCTACACTATCCACTACAACTAAATCAACTGCTCCACTTCTTATAACTGTTTCAAGTATTTCTAAAGCTTGTTCCCCAAAATCTGGTTGAGAAACAAGTAAATTATCTGTATCAACACCGATATCTTTTGCATATTTTACATCAAGAGCATGTTCAGCATCAATAAAAGCACAAACTCCACCAGCTTTTTGAGCTTCGGCAATAGCATGTAAAGTTAAAGTAGTTTTTCCAGAACTTTCTGGTCCATAAATCTCAATTACTCTTCCTTTTGGAATACCTCCAACACCAAGAGCCAAATCAAGTCCTAAAGAACCAGTGCTAATTGCTTCTGTTGGAATTACCTCTTTGTCTCCAAGTCTTA
This sequence comes from Arcobacter vandammei, assembly GCF_016106035.1. Lineage (GTDB taxonomy): Bacteria > Campylobacterota > Campylobacteria > Campylobacterales > Arcobacteraceae > Aliarcobacter > Aliarcobacter vandammei. The sequence goes on along the minus strand of NZ_JADKPZ010000013.1, from coordinate 20,786 downwards.
TTAGTGTTCCTTTTCCAAAGGCTTTATCAATTTGTTTTATAGCAAGTTCAAGTGATTTTTTTTGATTTTCATCCATAGTTTTACCTCATCTTTTTCTTAATTCTTATTTTATTTTGAAATCTTAGCAGAATTTTTTGAAACTAGTTAAAAATATTGCATTTTGCAATATTTTTTATTTTAAAATAGTTTCAATACCGTTTTTTCGGATATTTTCTATAGTCTCTATAGTCTTAATATGTGAGTTCACCCTCTTTTTCATAGTGTGAGTTTTTATATGATTTGCCAAAATTTTTGTATATTTTTTGTAATTTCTTGAATCTTTTTCAAAAGTTGCAAGTTTCTTTTGTATTTTTAATATGTTATCTGGAATCGTCTTTTGCATAAATACCCTTAAAAAAATATATTTGTTTTATTATACATATAATATGTTAAAATAAAAGATATATTTAATATTTAATATTATCTATAAATAAATCTCCAAATTTAGGGCAAATATGTTTAATAATAAGAATATTTTAATAACAGGCGGAACTGGAAGTTTTGGTAAAAAATATACAAAGATACTTTTAGAAAAGTATAAACCAAACAAAATAATTATTTTTAGCAGAGATGAACTTAAGCAATATGAAATGGCTCAAGAGTATAGTGCAAAATGTATGAGATATTTTATAGGTGATGTAAGAGATAATCAAAGACTGAAACAAGCTACCAAAGATGTGGACTATATTATTCATGCAGCTGCACTTAAACATGTTCCAATAGCTGAATACAATCCAATGGAGTGTATAAAGACAAATATAGATGGTGCACAAAATGTAATAGAAGCTGCTTTGGAAAATGGTGTAAAAAGAGTAATAGCTCTTTCAACTGACAAAGCTGCAAACCCTGTAAATCTCTATGGTGCTACAAAACTAGCTTCGGATAAGCTTTTTGTTGCTGCAAATAATCTTGCAGGAAGTAGTGATATAAAATTTTCAGTTGTAAGATATGGAAATGTTGTGGGTAGTCGTGGTTCTGTTGTTCCGTTTTTTCAAAAACTTTTAATTGAAGGAGCAAAAGAGTTCCCAATAACAGATGAAAAAATGACAAGATTTTTTATAACTCTTGAAGATGGAGTTAATTTTGTACTAAAAAACTTTGAAAGAATGCAAGGTGGAGAGATTTTTGTACCAAAAATTCCATCTATGAAAATAGTTGATATGGCAAAAGCTTTAAATCCAAATTTACCACACAAAATTATAGGAATAAGAGCTGGAGAGAAACTTCATGAGATTATGTGTCCAGCTGATGATAGCCATTTGACTTTGGAGTTTGATGATCACTATGTGATAAAACCTACTATTAAGTTCTCAGGCTTTGTGGATTACTCTAAAAATCTTTTAGGAGAAGTTGGGAAGCCTGTATCTCAAGGCTTTGAGTACAACTCTGGAAATAATACAAAGTGGTTAAGTAGTGAAGAGTTTTTAGAGATGGTTAAGAAAATATGAAAAACTTTATACCTTATGGAAAACAGTTTATAGATGAAGATGATATAAGTGCTGTTGTAGAGGTTTTAAAATCGGACTTTTTGACAACTGGACCAAAAGTAAAAGAGTTTGAAGATAAAATTTGTGAATTTACTGGTGCTGCATATGCAGTTGCTGTATCAAATGGTACTGCAGCTTTGCATTTAGCTTCAATGGTTTTGCTTGAAAAAAATGATAAGGTATTAACAACTCCAAATAGCTTTTTGGCTACTTCAAATAGTATTTTATATGTAGGAGCAAAACCAATTTTTGTGGATATTTGTGAAGATGGAAATATAGATTTAGATTTATGTGAAAAAAAACTTCAAAAAAATAAAGATATAAAAGCTATTTATGTGGTACATTTTTCTGGAAACCCTGTAAATCAAGAGAAACTAAAATATCTAAAAGAGAAATATGGTGTGAAAATCTTAGAAGATGCTGCTCACTCTTTGGGAGCTAGTTTTAAAGGAATTAAAGCTGGAAGCTGTGTAAATAGTGATTGCAGTATATTATCTTTTCATCCAGTAAAACATCTTACAACTGCTGAGGGTGGGGCAATTACAACAAATGATGAAGAACTATATAAAAAACTTTTAGAGCTAAGAACTCACGGAATGCAAAGAATGAGTGAAATTGCCCCTTGGTATTATGAGATGCACTCTTTGGGGTTTAATTATAGGCTTACAGATTTGCAGTGTGCTTTAGGTCTTAGCCAGTTTAAAAAGCTTGATACTTTTATAGAAAAAAGAAAACAACTAGCACAAAACTATGATAGAGCTTTTTTTAATAGTATTGTAAAACCACTTTACAGCTATGATGGAAACTCATCTTATCATCTTTATGTGGTATGTGTTGATTTTTCAAAATTGAGTATCTCAAAAGTAGAATTGTTTAATAAAATGAAAGAGCAAAATATAGGACTTCAACTTCACTATATCCCTATAAATCAGCAACCTTTTTATAAATCTTTGGGTTATGGAAATAAAAAAACTCCTATTATGGATAAGTATTATGAAGAGTGTTTTTCTCTTCCTATGTATCCTAATCTTAGCTTTGAAGAGCAAAATTATGTGATAAAAAGTTTGTTTGAGGTTCTTTATAAATAAAATTTTAGGAGAAAATAAATGGAAATTATAAAGTTTGAAGAGTTAGAAAATAGATTGATTAAATATCAAGATAAGTATGTTTTAGTTGATAGAGATGTGGCACAGCTTTATGGGGTAACTACAAAAGAGATAAATCAAGCCGTATCAAATAATCCTGATAAATTTCCAAAAGGATATATAATTGAGCTAAGTGAAGAAGAAAAAATGGAGGTGGTAAAAAATTTTGACCACCTCTCTGCAATCAAGTATTCACCGCACTTGCCAAAAGTCTTCACAGAAAAAGGACTTTATATGTTGGCAACGATTATAAAAAGTAAAATAGCAACCCAAACAACTATAAAAATCATAGAAACTTTTGCAAAAATAAAAGAGCTTTCAAGAAATATAAACTCTATTATGAGAACAGAAGATGAAAAAACACAAAGAGATTTAGCAGAAAAATCAAACAAAATTTTAGAAGAGATCATCGAAATAGAGGATGAGATTTTAGCAAACTCTGAAGATGGCGAAGTGGTAGAAACTACCACAAAATTTGAGTTTAATCTAGGTTTTGCAAAAGTTAGTAGAAGTATAAAAAAGATTAAAAAATAGCTAAATTATGAAGAAAAGGTTTAAAATGTCTAAATGTATAGCAATAATTCCAGCAAGGGGTGGAAGCAAAAGAATACCACGAAAAAATATAAAAGATTTTTATGGAAAACCACTAATTTCTTATAGTATTGAAACTGCCTTAAAATCAAAGCTTTTTGATGAGGTTATAGTTTCAACAGATGATGAAGAGATAGCAAAAATTGCACAAAAATTTGGTGCAATTGTGCCATTTATTCGACCAAAAGAGCTAAGCGATGATTTCACAGGAACAGGTGCTGTTGTGGAGCATACAATTGAATTTTTACTAAATAAGGGTGAGAAAATAGATTTTATTTGTACTATTTATGCAACTGCACCATTTTTGAGTGAAAAATATTTAATAGAGGGCTTTACAAAATTAAAAAATTCAAATGCTAAAAATGCTTTTTCTTGTACTTCTATGCCATTTCCTATTCAAAGAACTTTTAAGATTACAAAAGATGAACGATGTGAGATGTTTTGGAAAGAAAACTTTTCAAAAAGAAGCCAAGATTTAGAAGAAGCTTTCCAAGATGCTGGGCAGTTTTATTGGACAAATTTAAATATAAAATCAGATGAGATAATGTTTGGAGCAGATAGCATTCCTATAATCTTACCTAGATATCTGGTACAAGATATTGATACACTTGAAGATTGGACTAGAGCGGAGATAATGTATGAAGCTATTAAGCTAACGATGATTTAGATAAAATATATTATTAGTATTAAATCTTTATTTAAATTGTATAATTATTATATGTCTTTTTATACCTATAATTATTTTATAATATAAAATATAAGTCAAGTTTGTACCTCTTTTTATAGATAGTAATATCTGATTTTAATATATTGCTTATAGAGGTTTTGATAGAATTTTTAATACTTAAAAGCCCTTTTTTATAGTGATTATGATTATATTATCTCTAATAAGATTTTTACATAAAAAATAATTTTTAAGTGAGAAGGAAATGAAATGTTATAAATTATAAAAGGAGTATAAAATGACAAAAGAAGAGTTAATTGAGAGTTTAGAAGATATTCTAATGCTTGAAGAGGGAGAGTTAGATTTAGAAGAAAATTTAACACATTACGAAGATTGGGATTCTATGAGTTATCTAGCATTAATCGCACTTTTTGATAAAAAATTGAGTAAAAAATTAGATATTGATACAATTAAAAGTTTTAAAACTGCAAATGATATATTAAATCAAGCAAGTTTATAAAGATGTTTAAAATAGGAACTTTCCTTCCAAAAAAAGTACTTTCAAATGAAGATTTGGAGTACTTAGGCTGGAGTGCAAAAAAGATATTTGCCAAAACTGGAATAAAACAAAGACATGTTGCATCAAAAAATGAAACAGCCTTGGATTTAGCCTACAGTGCTTGTAATGATTTGTTTTCAAAATACAATATTGATAAAAATGAAGTTGATTATATTCTGTACTGTACACAAAGTCCAGACTATAATCTACCAAATAATGTAAGCATATTGCATAAAAGACTAAATTTACCAAACAATATTCCAAGTTTAGAATACAATCAAGGTTGTAGTGGATATATCTATGGATTATCTTTAGCAAAAGCTTTTATAAATACAAATTTAGCAACAAAAGTATTACTTGTAACAACAGATACATATACAAAATATATAGACAACCAAGATAGAGCAAATAAAACTATTTTTGGAGATGGAGCAACAGCTACATTACTTTCAAAAGAAGAAATTAGCAAATTTGGAGAGTTTATTTTTGGTACAGATGGAAATGGTTCTTGTAGCTTATGTGTAAACAATAGTGGATTATCAAAAGAAAAACTCACTCTTGAAGGATTTGAAAATAAATTATTTATGAATGGAAGTGAAATATTTAATTTTACTATTGAAACAATACCAAATTCAATAAAAGCAGTTTTAGAAAAAAATAACTTAAAATTTGAAGAGATAGATTATTTCTTATTTCATCAAGCAAATGATTTTATGCTAGAACATTTAAGGGAGAAACTAGAAATACCAGAAGAAAAATTCCCTAAATTTATAGAAAACAGTGGAAATACAGTGTCTTCAACTATTCCTTTATTAATAAATAACTTAAATGAAAAACAAGTATTAAAAAAAGGCGATAAATTGCTTCTTATAGGTTTTGGTGTTGGTTACTCTTGGGGAGCAACTATAATTGAGTACTAAAGGAAAAGATATATGAAACTAAAAATTAAAAACTGTAAAATAAAACATATAGAAACAATGGTTCCATCAAAAATAGTAAAAAATATTGATTTAGATTTTGATGAAAAACTAAAAAAGAAAGTTATCAAAAATACAGGCGTAGTGCAACGATATGTACTAGAAGATAATCAATCTTTTTTGGAAATGTACACTCAAATAGGAATAAATACAATCAAAAGTTTAAATTGGGATAAAAATTCAATAGATGGAGTTATAGTTGTAACACAAACTCCTGAATATAGACTTCCTGCAACATCTTGTATTTTACAAGGAACTTTGGGATTAAGTAGCGAAGCTTTTGCTTATGATATTTCTATGGGGTGTAGTGGATATGTTTATGGGCTTTTTAATGCAATGTCAAATATATCTGCCTCAAATGGAGATATAAAAAGAGTCTTGCTTTTTGTAGGAGATGCTTCTAGCACTTTAATTCACCCGAAAAATAAATCTAGTGTATTTCTATTTGGTGATGCTGTTAGCTGTACTGCTATTGAATACGATATAAATTCAAGTGAAACACCATTTGTGTTAAAAACAGATGGAAGAGAGTTTGAGAATATTATAGTTGAAGATAGTGGACTAAGAAATAAAGTAACTTTGAAATCTTTTGAAGAGTTTGAAGATGAAGATGGAAATATAAACTCTAAAAATTGTTTATATATGAATGGTGCAAAAGTATTTAGTTTTACTGTAGATAATGTTCCAAATATTATCGAAGAGACTTTAGAATATACAAAAATACCAAAAGAGCAAATAGATGGATACTATTTTCATCAAGCAAATAAATTTATGATAGAGTTTTTATCTTCAAAAATCGGAGTTGATGAAAAAACTCCAATAAATATAGAAAAATTTGGAAATACATCTTGTACTTCTATTCCTCTGCTACTAACTGATTTTAAACCAAACTCAAAATACAATATGCTAATAGGTTTCGGTGTTGGAATGTCAATGGGAACAGCAATAGTTGATTTGGAAAATACAACTTTTAATCACACTGTTTTTGAGGAGTTAAGAAATGATAAAATTTAATGGTGAAAATATCTTAGTAACTGGTGCTTCAGATGGTATAGGTAAAGCTATTTGCCTATTGCTTAACTCTTTAGGGGCAAATGTTATAGGAATTGCAAGAAGTGAAGATAAACTTAAATTAGTAAAAGAAGAAATGAGCTATAAAGATAATTTTACATATATATCAAGAGATTTATCTTTAGATATAGATGACTTACCTAGTTTAGTTTCTGAAATTGTAAAAAAATATGGAAAATTAAGTGGTTTGGTTTATGCTGCTGGAAAACTAGAGCTGTTACCGATAAAAAGTTTAGATATAGATAGTATTGATAGCCTTTATAATGTTAATTTTAAATCCCTACTTATGATAACAAAAGGTTTTGTAGATAAAAGAAACTCTTTAGAAAATTCATCTATAGTATATATTTCTTCTATTAGTTCTATTTTAGGAGCGAAAGGAACAATTTCATATGCAACTTCAAAAGGAGCTATTAATTCATTGGTAAGAACATTAGCAGTGGAAGTATCAAATAGAAGTATTAGAGTAAATAGTGTTTTACCAGGACATATTGAAACGAATTTAGCACTACAACATCAAGATATCTATAGTCCAGAATTTTTAAATGAGTTAGAGACTATGTATCCTTTGGGACTTGGAGAGCCTGAAGATGTAGCAAATTTGGTTACTTTTTTAATCTCTAATAATTCAAGATGGATTACAGGACAAAATATTGTAATTGATGGGGGGAGAACTTTACTTTGATTTTGAAACAGGATAATATACTTTTAAGAAGAGTAGAAGAAAAAGATATTGAAATGATAAGAAACTGGAGAAATGACCCAAAAATATCTCAATATATGTCTTTTCGTGATTATATAACACAAGAAATGCAAAAAAAATGGTTTGAAAAAATAAACAATGACAACAACTATTTTTTTATTATAAATATAGAAAATACAGATATAGGAATGGTAGATGTCAAAAATATTGACTATAGCCAAAAAATAGCAGAAGGAGGGATATTTATATATGATGATAAATATCTAAGTAGTATCTACCCTTTATTCGCATCTTATTTAGTAATAAACTTTGTATTTGATACATTGAAACTTGAGAAGTTCAAAGCACAAATTATGGAAGATAATAAAAGAGCAATAAGATACAATAAATCACTAGGTTTTAAACCAACAGATGAGATTGATGGCTTACTAAGAACATACTATTTGGTTGAAAATGATTGGACAGAAGCTAAAAATACTATAGAGATTCTTATAAAAAATTAAAATGATTTGTAGAGGTAAAGATGATACCATTTAATAAACCACCATATACGGGTAATGAAGATAAATATGTATTAGAATCTATGAGAAATAGCAAAATCTCAGGAGATGGAATTTTTGGAAAAAAGTGCCACGAATGGTTTGAGAAAAACTTACCTTGTAAAAAAGCATTTCTTACACCATCTTGTACCGCAGCACTTGAAATGGCTGCAATTTTACTAGATATAGAAAAAGATGATGAGATTATAATGCCTAGCTATACTTTTGTAAGCACAGCAAATGCTTTCGCTCTAAGAGGTGCAAAGATAGTTTTTGTTGATATTCGTCCAGATACTATGAATATAGATGAGAAAAAAATAGAAGAGGCAATTACACCAAAAACAAAGGCAATAGTGCCAGTACATTATGCTGGAGTTGCTTGTGATATGGATAAAATCATGGAAATTGCAAAAAAGCATAATCTTTTTGTAGTAGAAGATGCAGCTCAAGGTATGATGAGTACCTACAAAGGTAAAGCTTTAGGTACTATTGGGCATTTTGGTGCCTTTTCTTTTCATGAAACAAAAAACTATACAAGTGGTGGAGAGGGTGGGCTACTTTTGATAAATGATGAAGAATTTATCCAAAGAGCTGAAATTATAAGAGAAAAGGGTACAAATAGAAGCCTATTTTTCCGTGGAATGATAGACAAATACTCTTGGGTTGATATAGGAAGTAGCTATTTACTAAATGATATTAGTGCTGCTTATCTTTGGGGAAATTTGGAAAAAGCAGAAGAGATAAATCAAGATAGGCTTTCAACTTGGCAAAAATATTTTGACGGTTTAAAAGAGATAGAAGATGAAGGCTATATTGAACTTCCTAAAATTCCAAAAGAGTGTATTCAAAATGCTCATATGTTTTATATCAAAGTAAAAAATTTAGAGCAAAGAACAGCTTTGCTAGAGCACTTAAAAAATGCTGGGATAAATGCAATATTTCACTATATACCTTTACATTCTGCACCTGCTGGATTAAAATTTGGAAGATTTAGTGGAAAAGATATATATACTACAAAAGAGAGTGAAAGATTGATACGATTGCCTATGTATTATGGGCTGAAAGAGCAATATATAAATAAAATTATACAAAATCTAATAGATTACAAGGAATAATATGAATCAAATTGAAGAGTTAAAAAATTTATTAAGAGAATTAGCCAAACAAGGTAAGAATAATGAGTTATTTGAGTCTTGGATTGAGATTTTGAAGCAAAACTATATTCTAAATTTTCCTAATATTTGTATTAATAGCTTAAAAAGAGAATTAACTGTATATGATTATGCTGAATATATATTAAATAAAGAAGAAAGAATCGAAGATAGATACTCTTGTTATTATAAATTAAATTCACAAATTGCTTTTAATAAGTTTAGTGACTATGATGAAGCTATAAATATCCATAAAAAACTATATAGAAGTCTTTTAATAGAAAGCATAGAAAATATTGGATATTTAGATTGTATTCAAGGAGGAGAAAAGAATGAAAGATTATATATTTATATAAACTTATATTTTCCTAATTCAAATCATGCCCCATCTATTATTTTGGAAAAAATACATGCAAGTTTACGAAAATATTTTAAAACAATTATTGTTGTTGTTACTCCTACATATAATTTTCCTTATCCCGTAGAATTACAAAATGAACAGTATTTTAGTAATAGATTAGAAGTGGAAGATAATCATGTGTATAATACCAATGACATTACATTTATAAAATTTGGTGGATATCTAACGGAATCTTTATATTTAGAATTTGTTAATCACCAGAAGTTTACAGTAAGTGATAAATTTATTTCTATAGGTCATTCAAATATTCATTTTGATTTTATAAAATCTAATAATAAAATATCTATACCTACTGCTGTAATAACTATAGAATTTAATAATGCTGCATATTGTGTTGCAAATTCCAGAGATATTATTATTAAAAATATATTTAATGAAAAGCAGAAAATAATATTTTCAAATTCAAATTTTACAAAAGATACTAAAGGTGAAGAAAAGCAAAAAAGTAAAAAAACAATAAATGACATCTTAAATATTGCTATAGTAGGAAATAGATTAGAATTTGATTTAGATAAGGAATTCTTTAAATTCCTAGATAAATCATTAAAAAAACTTCCAAATATTAGGTATAAAATAATTGGTATTTTAGATGGAAAAGTTTTTGATTCGATAATTCCAAAAGGATTATTAGAAAATATTGAATTTATAGGATATATTAATAATTTAGAAGAATATTTTATTGAAAATATAGATTTTTATTTAAATCCAAAAAGACAAGGCGGAGGACAAAGTTCTATTATGGCATTAAAAGCCAATATCCCAGTAATGACTTTGCCTTATGGTGATGTTTATAGTTGTTTGGAAAATAAATATAATATTTATTCTTTTGATGGGATTACAGATTTTATAGAACAATATATTACAAATAAAGATTTCAGATTAAAAATAGATAGTATGAATGAAGAGATAATATCAAACTCTCAAAGTTTATTTGAAAGTATGATAAAAGAAATTATAGATATCTAGGAAAAAATGAATATTTTAATAAGAGCAGACTCTTCAAGTATTATTGGAACAGGGCATATAAAAAGAGATTTAGTTTTAGCAAAAGATTTAGGAAATGGGACTTTCTCAAAGAGAGTGCAAAGCACAAGAGCCCCATCTAAAAATAAGATTATCTTTGCCACACAAGATTTACAAGGAAATATAAATAAAGAGATTAAAGAGGCTGGATATAGAGTAGAGATTTTAAAAAGTAGTGATTTTGAAGAGTTAAATAGCCTTATAAAAAAACTAAATATTGATATGATAGTAATCGATAACTACGATATTGATTATGATTTTGAAAAAAAATTAAAAGAAGAGAACCCAAGCCTAAAAATCTTTGTTTTAGATGATACATATGAAAAGCATTATTGCGATATTTTACTAAATCATAATATCTATGCAAGTGAAAAAAAGTATAAAAATCTAGTTCCAGAATCTTGTGAATTAAGATGTGGGGCTAAATATACTCTTCTTAGAGATGAATTTATAGAAATAAAAAAATCACCAATCACTAACCATCAACTACTAACAACTGTTTTTTTAGCAATGGGAGGAGCTGATAATAAAAATCTAAATATAAAAATATTAAAAGTTTTAAAACAATACAAAAAAAATATAAAAGTAAATCTAGTAACAACAAATGCAAATAAAAATTTGGAAAAACTAAAAGAGTATTGCGAAAATAAAGAGTGGATAAATTTGCAAATAAATTCAAGAAATATTGCAAAACTTATGAACCAAAGCAATTTTGCTATAATAACTCCTAGTGTTACAACAAATGAAGCTTATTTTTTAGACTTGCCAATGATTGCTATAAAAACAGCAAAAAATCAAAAAGAGATGTATGAATATCTAGCAAAAAATGGCTATTTTGCACTTAAAAAGTTTGATAAAAAAGAGTTGGAAAAATATATAAAACAACTAATCAAAAAATTTGATTAGTTAAAAGGAGAATATTATGAAAATAGGAAATTTTGATTTACAAAAAGATGGCACATTTATAATCGCAGAGCTTAGTGCAAACCACAACGGAAGTTTAGAAGTAGCAAAACAAACGATAAAGGCCGCCAAAGAAATTGGAGCAAATGCTATAAAACTGCAAACTTATAGAGCAGATACTATCACACTAAATAGCAAAAATCCTGATTTTATGATAGATGGTGGCACACTTTGGGACGGAAAAAATCTTTATGAACTTTACGAAGAAGCTTACACACCTTGGGAGTGGCACAAGGAACTTTTTGATTATGCAAGAAGTTTGGATATTGATATTTTTTCCTCTCCTTTTGATAAAAGTGCAGTTGATTTTTTGGAAACTTTAAACCCAAGTGCTTATAAAATCGCCTCTTTTGAGATAACGGATTATGAGCTTGTACGATACATAGCAAGTAAGCAAAAACCTATTATCATAAGCACAGGAGTTGCAACTATTGATGAAATTCAAGATGTTGTAGATATTTGTAGAAGTGTAGGAAACCACGATATAATCTTGCTTAAATGTACAAGTGAGTATCCAGCAAAGCTAGAAGAAGCAAACCTAAAAACAATAGCAAATATGAAAGAGACTTTTGGAGTAGAAGTTGGATTTTCTGATCATACTATGGGGCATATTGCACCTGTTGTAGCTGTAACATTAGGTGCAAAAGTTATAGAAAAGCACTTTATATTAGATAAAAGTATAGGTGGAGCTGATAGTGGATTTTCTTTGGATAAACAAGAGTTTGCTGATATGATAAAAGCTGTAAGAGATGCTGAAAAACTGCTAGGTAAGGTTGATTACAGTCTAAATGAAAAGCGAAAAAAACAAAGAAGATTTGCAAGAAGTTTGTATGTAACAAAAGATATAAAAGCTGGAGAAGTTTTTAGTGAAGAAAATGTAAGAAGTGTTCGCCCTTTTTATGGTCTTCATCCAAAATACCTAAAAGATATTTTAGGAAAAACTGCTAAAAAAGATTATAAATTTGCAGATAGATTGGATATGCAATGAATGAATTAAGCTTGATAGATAATCAAAGAATAGATGACAAAATCTACACAATTCGTGGAGTACAAGTAATGTTAGATGAAGATTTGGCAAAATTGTACAAAGTAGAATCAAAAAGATTAAATGAACAAGTAAAAAGAAATATAGAGAGATTTCCAGAAAAATTTAGGTTTCAATTAACTGCTGATGAATATGAAAACTTGAGGTCGCAAATTGCGACCTCAAGTTTGAATAGTTCTTTAAGGTCACAATTTGTGACCTTAAGTTCCATACCAGAACATGGTGGAAGAAGATATTTGCCCTATGCTTTTACAGAGCAAGGTGTATCAATGCTAAGTGCCGTTTTAAAAAGCCAAATAGCAGTAGAAGTAAGCATAAAAATAATCGACTCTTTTGTAAATATGAGAAAATTTTTATCTCAAAATAGCTCGATTTTCGCAAGACTTGAAACCATTGAGGAGAAACATCTCAAATACAAAATAGAATCAGATGAAAAATTCAATCAAATTTTTAAAGCCATAGAAGACAAAACTACTACAAAAAAATATCATATATTTTATGATGGGCAAATATTTGATGCCTATATTTTTGTAAGCGATATTATAAAAAGTGCAAAAAAATCTATAAAATTAATCGATAACTACATAGATGAAAGCACTTTTTTACTTTTCACAAAGAAAGATGAAAATATAGAAGCTATTATTTATACAAAAAATATCTCAAAAGAGTTAGAACTAGATTTAAAAAAATACAACTCACAATATCCAAAAATTGAACTAAAAAAGTTTGATTTATCTCACGATAGATTTTTAATAATCGATGATATAGAAGTTTATCACTTTGGAGCTAGTTTAAAGGATTTGGGTAAAAAATGGTTTGCTGTATCAAAAATGGATATAAATAGTTTTGATATGATAGGAAGATTGAAATAATGAAAATAGCTATCTTAACATCTCCAAATCAGTGGTTTATACCTTATGCAAAAATTTTAAACAAAAAACTTGCTTTTTCAAAATTATATTTTAATCACGAAGATATTTTAGAAAATTACGATATTGTTTTTATTTTAAGCTATCATAAAATCATCTCAAAAGAGTATTTATCAAAACACAATCACAATATAGTGATACATGCAAGTGAATTACCACAAGGTAAAGGTTGGTCGCCTATGTTTTGGCAAATTTTGGAAGAAAAAAACAAAATTCCTTTTTCTATGTTTGAAGTTGATGAAGGTGTTGATAGTGGCGAAATTTATATGCAAAAGATTTTAAAACTAACTGGCTATGAACTAAATGAAGAACTAAGAGATAAACAAGCTAATTTTACTATTGATATGTGTTTGGATTTTGTAGAAAATTATGATAAATACAAAATTCCAAAACCACAAATTGGGCAAGAGAGTTTTTATCCAAAAAGAAGTGAAAAAGATAGTAAATTAGATATTAACAAAAGTATAAAAGAACAATTTAATCTTTTGAGAATTGTGGACAACGAAAACTATCCAGCATATTTTGAAATTGATGGTTATAGATATGTTCTAAAAATCGAACTTACAAATGGGGGGGGGACAACTCTTCTTAATTTTATCAATCTATCTTTGGATGAAAAAAAGATGATTTTAGAGTGGAGAAATTGCCCAAATATCAAAAAATATATGTACACTCAAGATAATATAAGTTTAGGAAATCATCTAAAATTTATAGAAAATTTAAAAAATAGTAAAAATAAACTATATTTTTTGGTAAAGAAAGACGATAAGTTTATAGGAGTTATAGATTTTAACAATATCAAAGAAAATGAAAGTTTAGAAATGGGAATATATGCAAACCCAAATCTAAAAGGCTATGGCAAAATATTATTAGAAACCATTATAAACTTTTCATTTGATATACTAAAAGTAAAAAAGATTTTTGCAGAAGTTTTTTTTGAAAATGAAAAAGCTTATAATCTATATAAACATTATAACTTTATAGAAGTTGGTGAAAAATTTGTAAATGATAAAAAAGTGATTTGTATGGAGTTAAATTCTTAATAATACATATAATATAAAAGGAATACAATATGCCAACTAGAAAAGAGATATATTTTAATAATATAATTAAGAAATTTAAGGATAAAAATAAGGAAGAAGAAGATAGATATGCTTCTTTTGATTACTGCTATAATTATTTTAAAAATAGTTCAGCAGATGAGTTAGCACAAGATAAAGAAAAATCTTGTTTAGTCTTGGGGTTTTATCTTGCTAGTTGGGGAATGCTAAGGGGTTCTAGTTTCTTATTGGAAAAAAGTCTTAAGTATTATCTACAAATAATAGAATATATTATTGAAAGAAAACAAATCAATCCAGAATATTGGGAATTAGGAAATTATAAAAATATAGATGATAAAAAAATTGAAGATATTATAAAAATATATTATGATATTGAAAAAATATTAGGAAATGCTAGTAAAAATAAGAATTATTCAACATTAATTACTAAAATTATGCTAGGTGTATTTGCATGTATTCCTGCTTTTGATACAAATTTTGTGAAAACATTCGATATTTTATATAAAAATAGTTTTAATAATACTAATTCTTCTAAAATAACGAAAGAAAAATTAAAAGAGTGTTTGGAAAAAATAAGATGTTTTTACGAACACAATAATAGTTGTGTAGATAATACAAATATCTATACAAAGAGTTTCTATAAAATGGAATTTACAGAAATAAAGCCAAGAAAATATGTTTGTTTAAATGTTAATAAGATACCTAATAAATATTCATCTGCGAAAGTGGTTGATATGTTTGGTTTTATTGTGGGTGAAGAGATTTTAAATTTGGAAAAGGAAAAAAAAGAAAAGGAAAAAAAAGAAAAGGAAAAAAGAGAAAAGAGAAAGGACAACAAAAAGAGTAATAAAAAAAATAAACACAATAAAAATAACAATACAAATATTAAATATATAGAAAAAAGAATAATGAAGGAAAAAAGAAAGATAAAAAAGATTTTTTTAAATTAAACTATAAATAGTGAATATTTATAATAGTTTAAAATATATATTTTCGCTATAATCAAACTCCAAAGCAAATAAAAAACACCAAAAAGGAGTATCGTATGAAAACACAAAAAGAGTTAGATTTTTTGGAAAGCCATATTCCAGAACTTGCAAATAGTGCTGTAAAAAAAGCATATTTAGATACTTTAAGTGCTGGGCTTAGTGTTACAAAAGTTATAGAAGACAAAATCTATGAGATATTTCCAGATGGTACAAAAAAATTTATAAAAGATATAAATCCTGCTGTAAAAGTAGATAAAAAAGTATTTAATATATGAATTTAGAAATACAACGACTAAGAATGTTTGCTGGACCAAATGGAAGTGGAAAAAGCACTATAAAAGATGTCATAAATAAAGAACTTTTAGGAGTTTATATAAATCCAGATGAGATAGAAAAATATATAAAAGAGTTCGATTTTATAGATTTTAATCACTACCAAATAAAAACTTCAAAAGATGAAGTTTTAGACTTTCTTCACAACTCTACACTTTTAAAATCTGTCAGTTTGGAAGTTGAAGCAAAATTTTTAAAATATAGTGATGATAAATTAATTTTTTCAGATATACAAGTAAACTCATATTTTGCTTCTGTTTGTGCTGATTTTATAAGAAAAAAACTACTAGAAGCTAGAAAATCATTTACTTTTGAAACTGTTATGAGTTCTTATGATAAAGTAGAGCTTTTAGAATTATCAAAAAAACTTGGATATGTGAAATCACAAATGGTTCGCAAGTAGATATGAAAGTTGATACTATTCCAAAATGGGTAAAAGAGTATTTATTATAAAAACAAATTTTAGTGATAGATTTAAGAAAATTAGAAGGAAAGAGTAAACTATTTTATAGTAATGTGGATTACTGTAATATAAGTTACAATAAAAAGGTGTCAATATTGAAGAAAGATATAACTATTTTAGAAAATGACTTCACAAACTTTGTAAAAGAGATAAAAACTAAGATTTTATCTTCTCAATATGAAGCTTTAAAAGCAGTAAATAAAGAGCTTATAAACCTATATTGGGAGATTGGAAAAGATATTGTAGAAAAGCAAGAAAAATTTGGCTGGGGAAAATCAGTGGTTCAAAATCTTTCAAATGAACTGCAAAAAGAGTTTATAGGAATAAAAGGTTTTAGTATGCAAAACCTTTGGAATATGCGACAATTTTATCTTGAGTATTATCAAAATGAAAAACTCCAACCACTGGTTGGAGAAATTAGTTGGACAAAAAATGTAATTATTTTCCAAAAATGTAAAGACAATCTTGAAAGAGAATTTTATATTAAAACAACTATAAAATTTGGTATGACAAAAGATGTTTTAATAAACCAAATCGAAAACCAATCTTATGAAAAATTCCTTTTAAATCAAACAAATTTTGACAATACTATTGTAGAAAAATATAAAAACCAAGCAGTTTTAGCTGTAAAAGATGAGTATAATTTTGACTTTTTAAGTCTAAGCGAAAAATATGATGAAAAAGAGCTAGAACTAGGACTTATAAACAGTGTACGAGAGTTTTTGGCTCAAATGGGGACAGATTTTACCTTTGTAGGAAATCAATATCGCTTAGAAATAGATGATGAAGAGTATTTTATAGATTTACTTTTATATCATAGACGACTTAAATCACTTATTGCAATAGAACTAAAAATTGGGAAATTCAAACCAGAATATGCAGGGAAAATGAATTTTTATCTATCAGCATTAAATGATAAAGTAAAACTAGAAGATGAAAATCCATCTATTGGGATAATTATTTGTAAAGACAAAAAACGAACAACAGTCGAATATGCTTTAAAAGATAGTAATCAACCAATAGGTGTTGCAACATATAAACTAACAGAAACTCTACCAAAAGAGTATAAAAATTTACTTCCGACTACAAAAGAGATAAGTAAGAAACTAGAAACTTTATTAGAAAACATATAAAAGGCAAAAAATGACACAAACAAAAGAACAAGCACAAATCCAACTACAAAATGCACTTACAACTACATTTCTAGCAAACTTAGCTTTTTTAAGTGAGTATGACAACGAACTCTATCATAGAGTTGATGAACTCTCAAGAATGATAGAAAACGGTACTTACAAAGAAAAATATGCTCTGGATTTTATAATGGAAGATGGTGATTTCGATATATATGATATTGTAAATGATAAATATTTATATGATAGGAAACCAAAAAAGAAAAATGATGATCTAGTAAGGAAAGTTGAGTTTGATAGTAAGCAAGCTATTATAGACTTTCCCGAACAATTTTATATAAATAAAAAAATAAATTATGATAGATCAAATAAATTTCATTTAAATAGTCTTGAGGAATTAAATAACATGACTTATTCAGATATATCAGAATATACATCTTACTTAAAGACTATATACAATGATAAAAAAACCTTTAAAAGAATAGATAAATTTATATTTATAGGAACATTGTTAGGTAGGCATATTCCAAGAATTGCAGAAAAAATAAATGCATCTTCATATTTAGTGCTAGAAAGGAATTTAGAGATATTTAGACTTTCACTTTTTACAGTAGATTATACAATCTTAGCAAAAAAAGGTATGATTTTCTCAATAATGGATAATACATTAGATGAAGAAAAACGTATTGAAACATTTTTAAATATTTCCAAGTTTGATAATTATATGCTAAAATTTTCTACAACTAGTATAAATGTAGAACAGTATATAGATAAAATTTTATCTATAAAACAGGGGCTTTCTTCTTTACTATATGATTATAATAGAAGGAATTATATATTTATTAATAGATCTACTAAATACATCCCTAAGTACAATATATTACAATTTAACCAAATAAAAAATACTTGTGATATATTTAAAAACCACCCAATTTTATATATAGCAGCAGGACCTTCTCTAGATGATAATTTAGAATGGATTAAAAGAAATCAAAACAAGTTTTATATTATTACAATAGGCTCAGCATATGAAAAGCTTATTAATGAAGGAATAAGACTAGATGCTATAGCCACTTTGGATGAACAAGAGTTATTAGAAGTATTACAATTTAGTGATAATAGTGTATCTAAAATCAATAAAAATACTGTTATTCTTGCATCTATACTAACAAATGAAAAGATATTAAAGAAATTTTCACAAGAAAGCCTTTTCTTATATGAACCCTATATTCCATTTTATAAAGATAATATCTCTTTTGGGGGATACTCAATAGGTGAATTTACTCTAAATTTAATTCTACAATTCAACCCATCAGAAATCTATATTATAGGATTAGATTTAGCAGTAAATCAGGATACTGGAGAAAGCCATTTTAAAAGTGCTAATTCAGGTCTATCAAAATTTGATCTTAGTAAATCTGAAACAAGAGAAACATTTACATTAAAGGATAATTTAATTAAAGTTAAAGGTAATCTCAAAAATGAAGTTTTTACTACTCCTTTATTTTATATATCATTAAAAGAGGTTGAAAAGGCAATAGCAATAAGTAAATCTAGTAATACAAACTTAAATATTTTTAATATATCTGCTCATGGTTCATATTTCAATGGAACAATTCCTATAAAAGTAGATTTAATAAATATTGATAAATACAAAGATATAAATAAATTATTAAATTTAAGGGTGTATTTAAAAAACTATTCAATGAAAGGACTAGATAAAGATTCAATCGAAAAATTAAAAATAGAAATCTCTTTCTTAAATACAAAAATTAATACTATTTTAGATGATATATATTCAAATGATTTTTTAAATTACAAAGAATTTTACGAAAAAATTATAGAAATTCCTATTCAAATATTTGAAAATAACTTTTTAATGTTTTACCAAATAATTTTTGAATACTATTCATTGTATATACCATATTTTACATACTATTTTAATGATACTAAGATAAAAGAAGAAAAGAAAAAGATAAATAAAATAAAAGAAATTTTTATAAGACAAATTTCTCAAATACTAAATGACTATGTATATTGTTTAGAAAGATTAGTAAAATAAAAAAGGAAGACTCAAAGAGCCTTCCTTTATAAAAGAGAACTTTTTGAACAGGGACTTTAGCCCCTGTTGTTTCCTAAAAAACTATTGAAGTAGTCTTGAAACATTTTGTTGTACTGCATTCGCTTGACTTATAGCATAAGATCCAGCTTGAGCAATAATATTTTGTTTATTGAAGTTTGCACTTTCCTGAGCATAATCAACATCTCTGATAATAGACTCAGCAGCTTTAACATTTGTTGCTTGTGTCATAAGGTTTCTTACAGCTGATTCTACTTGGTTTTGAGTCGAACCTATATTACCTCTATAATCATTTAATTTAGTAATAGCACTATTAATAGCTGTTTGCCCAGCAGTAGCATGGGCTCTTGTAAATGTTGCTGCACCAGAATTTGTTTTTAGAGTACCAAGAGAATATCCACAAGTATTTGCTTGAATTGCTGATGTATCAATTTTATCTTTTTGAGACTCTCCTATTTGAAAGCTTAAAGCTGATTTTGAACCCATACCAGTTGCAGATGTTTGTAAAAGATATGTACCATTATAGTTAGTTTGAGAAGCAATGTTATCTAACTGAGTTAAAAGCTTATTAACATCTTTTGCAATCGCATTTCTACCATCTTGAGATGTTGTATCAGTATTTGCTTGAATTAATTTAGCTTTAATTGTATCAAGAATATTTGATTGTTCACCCATAGATTTATCAGCAATTTGTAACAATGCAACAGCTGAATTACCATTTGCAATACCTTGATTAATAGATGTAGCTTGAGTTCTTAATTTATCTGCAATTGCTAAACCAGAAGCATCATCAGAAGCTTTATTGATTTTTAATCCTGTACTTAACTTTTCTAACGAACTTGTTATACTTTTTGTTGTATTTTGTGCAGCTTCTTGAGCTGTTAAAGATGAAATGTTTGTATTAATTCTCATAATAAATCCTTTTTATATATGACACATTGTGATTATACATCACTTCCAAAAACTTTCTTGTTCTTTTTAAATCCCAAGCATAGAGTTAAAATTTATCTAACTCTTCGGATTACATCTAACCCTAAATTGTTTTTATAAGAGAATTATTACAAAACATTTCTTAAAATTAGATTAAATATTTAAAGATTGTATTAATTTCAATATATTTTCGGAACAGGGACTTTAGTCCCTGCTTACTTGCTCATATAAAAATATAAAATAAATAAAAGTCTAAAAAGAATGTATCAGTAAAAAACCAAATGCAATAAGTAAACAAGAGTTTAAAAAAAATGCAAAAAAAAAGCCTTCCAAAGCATACTTAGATGAAGTATGTTCTGAAAGGCTTTGTAAAAACTCTAAGAGCTGGCAGTGACCTACGTTTCCACAGGGGGACCCTGCAGTATTATCGGCGATGAAGTGCTTGACTACCAGGTTCGGAATGGGGCTGGGTATTTCCACTTCTCTTTGACCA
>NZ_JADKPZ010000012.1 GCF_016106035.1 Arcobacter vandammei | reverse complement strand
AAAAGAAAGCTTTGAAGAGGCACTTAATATTTGGTACATAAAGTATAAATCTTTCCTAGAAGAGCAATCTTTGAATCCTAATACTCTCAAATATTCACCAACTCATCCAAGTGGTTTTTTAAAACATTATTTAACTCTTTGGAAGATGCTCAAAAACAATTGAGCTATATTGTAGAAAAAACAAAATTTTGGGACAAATATAGAGATTTTGAACTAAATGCAAGACAGATAAAAGTCTTAAACTTTATTTTGAATATTGGAGTTTCAAATTTTAAAGGAAATTTAACAAAGAAAAAATATATGAGTATAAGTTCTAGTTCTTCAACAACGGCATCAAGGGATATTGCAGGACTTTTAGAAATAGGGTGTATAAAGCAAAAAGAAGATACAGCAGGAAGAAATATATCTTATATTTTAAACTGAACTAAAAGTTATGAAAATTAAGAATTAAAATGACAAATAAGTTTACAAAATTTTAAGAAGGTATTTATAACCTTCCTAAAATATAAAATCAAGCTTTCACATCGTGAACAATAGCAACTTTCCCACACCAGCTTTTTAAAATATCACAAGCAACTTTTGTTCCATCGCCACTAGCACAAGCAAACATAGAAGGAACTCCACTTGCTAAACCAGCTACATAAACTTCATTTGAGATTTTGTTATTTTCATTTGCCAATAAAATTTTATTTGGTTTTGGAGCAAAAATATTATCTTTTACTTCAACTTCAGAAAAATCAATATCAAAACTATGCATTCCAGTTGCTAAAATAATAGTTTTTGCTTCAAAACTTTCATTTTCACAAATAACAGAAAAGCCATTTTCTACTCTTTTTATACTTACAACTTTCTCATTTTTAAGTTCACAAGCAGGATATAGTTTTAGTTGCTTTTTTAAGTTATTTAGTAAATCAACACCATTTATTGCTTCTATTCCTGCAACATTTATATATCTTCCTGCATTTAAATCACTTTTTGAATTGTCAAGCATTAAATATTTTTTATCTTTTGCCCAGTCAAATTTATCATTTGCACTAGCAAGTGTTAAAGCAGCTCCAAATCCAGCAGCTCCAGCTCCAATTATTAAAACATCATAACTCATAATTATTCCTTAAAAATTTTTTGAAATTATAATATAACAAAATAATAAAAATCTTAACTAGATATTTGAAACAAATAAGTTTAAATTAATTTTAAGAAATGTATAATTAAGTACTTAAACAATAAAAGGAGTTAAGATGCAAATACAAGGACAAATGAGTCAAGCTCTAAATATGTACAAACAAAATACAGATTTAAATGCAAAAGGTCAAAAAGAAACTTCTAAAAATGAATCTGTAGAAGAGATTATAAATAATTCAGCTGCTAGAGTAACTTTATCTATGAATGCACAAGTTATTTTATTTGAAATAAATGCTCATAATATGGCAAAAGGTGGTGCTTTTGCACAAGGTGGAGCAAAATCTAATAATATGGAACTTTTAGATTTCTTAGGTGGAAAAGAGACTTCAAATGGAATGAGTTTAAAAAATATTGGTTATAACGGAAAACCTATTTTAGATTTAACTCAAGATGAAGCAAAAGATTTAGTAGGTGAAAACGGATTTTTTGGAATAACTCAAACTTCAGATAGGGTTGCAAATTTTGTTTTTAGCTTTTCTGGAGATGATTTAGAAAAACTTCAAAAAGGAAGAGATGGAATTGTTCAAGGTTTTGAAGAAGCAAACAAACTTTTTGGTGGAAATTTACCAGAAATATCTTATAAAACTCAAGAAAGAACATTGGCTTTAATAGATGAAAGAATGAATGAATTACGAGGTAAAGCTTAAGAGATTAAAATTTCTTAAGCTTTAAATAGTTTTATAAATCATTATTGCTAAAACAAAAAGATTTAAGAGTAATACAAATTTTTTATATGATGTAGCTTTTGTTTTCTCTTTTATTTTTATTCCAAAATATACTCCAATAACTGAACCAATTCCAATAATAGCACCTTCATAATAGAGCATATTTCCATAAATTGAAGTTGAAATAAATCCTCCAATAGATGAGAATATTACAAAAAATAGCCCTAAAGCAGTTGCTATTTTTAAATCATATTTTAAAAAACCAACTAAAATAGGAAGAAGCATTAAAGAGCCACCAATTCCAATACTCATAGCAAAAATACCAACAAAAAAGCCAATAAATGCTAATAAAAAAGGATTTTTATCATCTTGTTCTACATTTTGCGAAGCAGGGGCTTTAAATAGAGTATAAATTGTATAAACTAAAGTTGCTATAAAAAGATATTGTAAATATATATTTGGAATACTTGGAAGGAAATAACCACTTAAAAGCCCACCAAAAACAGCTCCAATTCCTAAAATAATACCATCTCGAACTAAACCTTTGATTTTTTTTGAGTTTAAAAAAGAGCCATAAATAGATGAAAAAACCATTTGCATAATAGATATTGCAACAGCTTCTTTCATTACAAAACCTGCAAGTAAAAGCATAGGAATTAAAATACTTCCACCACCAATTCCAAAAAAACCAGATGTAAAACCTGTGATTAAGCCAAAGGCTAAAAGTTCAAATTCCAAAATTAACCTTTTTTATTTGATTTAAAAACTTCTAAAAAGTCATTGTACTCTTTTTCTAAAACTTCATTTTTTTCATTTATATCACAGTCGCATTCATTCTCTTTTTTTACATTGTTTTCTAAAATTGTAATTCGCTCTATTAAGTATTTAAACATCTCTTTATTAATATCTGGTAGCTCATTGTGAGCCATTTTATCTTTTTTTGCATCTTTTTTGATAATTCTTGCAGGTACTCCAACAGCAGTTGAATTATCTGGAACATCTACAACTACAACAGAGTTTGCACCTATTTTTGAGTTGCTTCCAACAGTTATATTTCCTAAAATCTTTGCGCCGCTTCCTATTACTACATTTGATTTTATTGTAGGGTGTCTTTTTCCTTTATTAAGACTAACTCCTCCTAAAGTAACACCTTGATATATTAAAACATCATCTTCTACAATAGCAGTTGCACCAATAACCACTCCAATAGCATGATCTATAAAAACTCTTCTTCCAATAGAGGCAGCTGGATGAATATCTGTTTTTGTAAAAAAAGATGATATTCCAGCAATTGCACGAGATAGTTTTTTAAATCCTTTATAATAAAGCTTGTTTGCAACTCTATGATTTATTATTGCCCAAACTCCAGGATAATTAAAAAATAGTTCAAAATTTGAATCAAGAACAGGGTCATTTAGTTTTGGAACAGAAAAATCCTCTTTTATTATTTGCCAAAGAGTTAGTTGTTCTTTTTTTTCTTCATCATTCATCGTCATAATAGCTCCAGATTGTTTTTAAATAACTATTGTCATTTAGATATTTTTTTAGTATTTCATAAGTTTCAGTTGGAAGACTTCTACTTAAAATTGTCTGCATCTCTTCTGTGTCATAATCAATATCATCTAAAATATCTATAACTTTTTGAGACTCTAAAAGTTTCTCTAAAATTACCTCTTCATCTTTAAATACAATATTTACCTCTGTTGGATGAGAAAAAAGATTGTGTTTCATTCCTAGTGTATCTTGATATGCTCCAACATTAAAAAATCCTAAGAAATAATCCTCTTTATTTAAGTTTACATCATGAAGATATAGAGGTTTTTTCATATCAAAAGGTATTTCTCCATCGCTATCACAAGTTATATCCCATAAAGATGCACTTCTTGTTGGTTTCTTATCCAAATGAGTGATTGGCATAATAGGAAACTCTTGGTCAATCCCCCAATAATCTGGTAAGCTTTGGAAAAGTGAGAAGTTAAGAAGATATTTTTCTTGGATATTTTTATCAAATTTTCTAAGCTCTTCATAATCATCAACTTGTAGAAGAGAGATAGCTTTTTTTATAATTTGATGAGTTAAAATCTCGGCATTTGATCTATCTTGTAAATCAATATATCCTAAATCAAAAAGAGTTAATAAAGACTCTAAGTGGTCAATACTATCATGCATAAACTCATAGGCTTTTTTCTTTGTCATATCTTTAAATAAATCATATAACTCTTGAATAAGTGGAGGGTTTACATCTTTTAGTTTTAGGTGATTTAGCTCATATTCAGCTGAAAACAACTCTAATACAGGAGTAATAAGAACTGTTGAAGCAGCACTTATAAATCTTCCAGATTCAGTAAAAATATTTGGCTCTTCAACTCCTTTTTGTCTTGCAATATCTTTTAATGTAAATACAACATCAGAAGCAAATTCATTTAAAGAGTAAAATCTTGATTGTTCATAAGCACTATATTCAACACTTAAACCACCACCAATATTTATAGAACTTAATTTTTTTGCACCTAGATTTTTAAGCTCTGCATAGATATGCCCTGATTCTCTAAGAGCTTTTTTAAGAGGTTTAATAGTATTCATAGCAGAACCAATATGAAAGTGAATCATTGTTAATAAATTTTCAAGCTCATTTTCTTTCATAAGTTCGTAAGCTTCTAAAATCTCTGTTGAAGTTAATCCAAATTTAGAATCAATTCCTCCACTTTTTGCCCAAACACCACTTCCACCACTATGAAGTCGTACTCTAAGCCCTACATTTGGAGCTTCCATTTTCGTCTCTTTTAAAACTTCAATAATCATCTCAAGCTCATTTAAACCTTCAATAATTACAGTTATGTCGTGTCCCATAGATTTTGCTATAAAGCATAGATGTATCATCTCTTTATCTTTAAAACCATTTATTGTAATTGGGCTTCCCATATTATTGTAAGTCATAGCAATAATTAACTCTGCTTTACTTCCAGCTTCAAGACCATAGCTATATTTTTTTCCAGTATTAATTAAAGGATGAATAAAATTTGGTAGTTGATTTACTTTTAGTGGAAAAACAGCACTAAATTTACCTTTGTAGTCATACTCTTTTATACTTGTATTAAAAGCATTAAAAAGTGTTTTTACCTGTTTTTTTGTAATGTGTGGAAATCTTAAAAGTAGTGGACCTTTAAAACCTTGTTTTCTTACATTTTTTACAATAGATATTAAAGATGGATAAGGTTTATAATTTACCTTTACAACTCCATCATCAATAATAAAATTATCATCAGCCCAAATATCAATGCCATATCTATTTTTCATATCAAAAATCCCCTGTATTTATATTTTTTTCTTCTTTTGTCTCTAAATTTTTTGTATAAATTGTATTACTGTTTAACTCATTCTCTCCTATGAGTGCTACAATATTACATCCAAGTTTTTGGGCAATTCCAAAATGTTTTCCAAACCCTCTTGGAGTATATTCAAGATAAGTTTTTGTTGTTTTTCTTTTTTTGTTTGCTATAAGAAATGCTTTATTTAAACTAATTTCATCTAAAACACCAATATATACAAAATCATCTTTTTGTTTTTTCATCTTTACAAGCTCTAAAAGTCTTTCAATTCCTATTGCAAAACCAATTCCTGCTGTACTTTTCCCACCCAAAAACTCAACCAATCTATCATATCTTCCACCACCAGCAATTGCACTTTGAGAACCTATTTCATTGCTTACAAACTCAAAAGCAGTTTTATTATAGTAATCAAGTCCACGAACTAAATTGCTATCAACTTCATAAGAAATACCGTTAAAATCTAAAATCTCTTTTAGTTTTGTAAAATCACTATAACAAGAATTACATAGTGAATCTGTAATTTTTGGGCTATCTTTTAAAAGGTTTTGACAAGCTTCAACTTTACAATCAAGCACTCTTATAGGATTTGTAACTAATCTTTTATTGCAATCCTCACACAGTTTTTCTTTAAAGTTTGAGATATTTTTTACTAAATTCTCTTTATATTTTGGCATACAATCACTGCACCCAAGAGAGTTTAGCTTTAATGTAAATCCAATTTCAAAGAAATCTAAAATCTCACGTATAAGCATAATAATATTTGCATCTTCATAAACATTCTCTATTCCAAAAACTTCACAACCAAACTGGTGAAACTCTCTTAATCTTCCTTTTTGAGGTCTTTCATATCTAAACATAGGTCCAAAATAGTACCACTTATATGTTCCACCAGCACGATCAAGCTTTTTTTCTACAAAATGTCTTACAACTCCAGCCGTTCCTTCAGGTCTTAAACATACATCATTTTGCCCTTTATCAATAAATTGATACATCTCTTTATTTACAATATCGCTACTTTCTCCTACACTTCTTTTAAAAAGTGCAGTCTCTTCAAGCAAAGGAGTTTCTATATATGAAAAACCGTAATTTTTTGCTATTTTTGAAGCGTTCTCTATAAAATATATAAAAAGTTCGCTTTCATTTGCTGTTATATCTTTCATTCCTCTTAGGCTTTGAATAGTTTTAATGTTATTTTGCATCTATAAAATCCTCAATAATTTTTTCAATCTCATCTATTTGTTTACTTGCATCTATAAAAATATGCTCAATATTTAGTTTTAAAATAGTCTTCTTTAATCTATCTTGTATATCTAATAGATATTGTATTCCCCTTTTTTCAATACTATCATGCTCTTTTTGGCTTAGTCTATACTCAAGTTCACTAGGGCTTAATTCAAGCAAAATTGCTTTTTGTGGAAAAGTGTTTGATGTTGCAAGGCGATTAAGCTCTATTAAACTATCTATATTTTCATCTTTTGCATAAGCAATTCCAGAGATAAATGATCTATCGCTTATTATTAGCTTATCTTGATTTTTTAAAATTACCTCTTGTGTATGCTCAGCCCTATCAGCCAAAAACATAAACATTTCAGCTTTTTTACTTTTTGCCTCTCCACTTAAAATCATCTCTCTAAGCTTAATTCCAAGAGTTGTTCCCCCTGGTTCTTTTGTGAAAACTGCATTTGGAAGCTTTGCTTTTAAAAGTTCAAGTTGAGTTGATTTTCCAGCTGTATCAATACCTTCAATTACTACATACATTTAAGCACCTCTTTTGGAACTAAATGTTCAAATTGTCCACCAAATCTTATAATCTCTCGTACAATCGTTGAGCTTACAAAAGCATGTTCAAGAGTTGGCATTAGATATACAGTTTCAAGATTTTTATTTAATGAAGAGTTTGCATATCCCATTTGAAGTTCAAATTCAAAATCTGAAACGGCTCTAAGACCTCTAATTATCGTATTTATTTGTAACTCTCTTGCTAAATCTACAAGCAAAGTATCAAATCCAATTACTCTTATATTTTTCATATCTTTTGTAGCTGCTTTTACAAATTCAACTCTTTTTTCATGTGAAAACATAGGCTTTTTTGCTTCACTTTTTGCAACACTAATAATTACCTCTTCAAAGATATTTGAAGCCCTTTTAATAATATCTAAATGCCCAATAGTTATAGGGTCAAAAGTTCCACTATAAATTGCCTTTTTATATGAACCTGTATAATTATAATTACTATTTTCCATATCTATTTCCATCTTTTGTATAATGTATTATCTATTTTTAATATATCCAACCATTTTCCAATAATGAAGTTTTCCATCTCCTCTAAGCTTTGTTGACTACTATAATAACCAAGCATTGGAGGAGCAACTATAACTCCTAGTTTTGAAAGTTTTAGCATATTTTCTAATGAGATTGTGTTTAAGGGTAACTCTCTAGGAGCAATTACAATCTCTCTTTTCTCTTTTAGCATTACTGTAAAAGCTCTAGTGATTAAACTATCAGCTATTCCAACAGCACATTTTGCTAAAGTATTTTGGCTACAAGGAAGAATAATCATCTTATCAACTTTAAATGACCCAGATGCAATACTTGCACCTATATTTTTATCTTTAAAAAGAGTAATATTTGAAAAGTTTTTAAAAATATCTTTTATTTTTATGTTATTTTCTAGCTTTAGAGCCTTTTTTGCACTTTTTGAAAATACAAGGAAAAGTTCTACATCTTTTGGTATTTGTTTTATAAATTTTATTGCCAAATTTACTCCACTAGCACCACTAATTGCGACAGTTAATTTCAAATTCTAACCTTATTTTATATATAAAAAATCGATATTATCAAAAATAAACTTTTAATTCAATCATAAAAAATTATCACTAGCCAATATTTTTCTAATGTAAGTATATATTAATAATTTAATAGATAACATTTTGTATAAATTTTTGTATAAGCATTAGACAATATGTTTAATCAAAAGTATATTAATTTCTTAGATAAAGGAAAAAAATGTCAAAAGTTTTTACTTATATTAGAAACAATCTAAACAATGAAAAATATACACAAGAGCAAAAAGAGGCTATAAATGGCTATATTTTAAAGAAAAATCTTGAAATATATAAAAATATAGAGATAGTTATAAATACTCCAAAAGATGAAAAAAATATTTTACAACTTTTGGAAAATTGTGAAAAAAACTCTACTCTTATAGTTACAAATTTAAATGTCTTTGGAAGAACAATTGATAATATTTTAGAAATAGTTAAATTTTTATTACAAAATAAAATAAGAATTATTGTAATAGAACAAAATCTTGATTTGCTTGATGATAAAGATATGTTAAGTCAAATGATTTTAAGTGTAATTTCAATGACTGTAAATTTAGAAAAAGAGCTTATGAGCCTTAGAACAAAAGAGGCATTAACAGCTAAAAAATTAGATGGTATAGCTTTAGGAAAACCAAAAGGAACTATTCAAAAATCTAAGTTTGATGAACAAAGAGATAAAATTGAAGAGCTTTTAGCTGTTGGTTTAAGTGTACGAAAAATATCAAAACTTTTAGGTTACAATAATCATATTGGGTTAAATAATTATGTAAAGAAAAGAAATATAAAAGAGCAAGTTATTGAATCTTTAGATAACTAGGCTTTATTTGGCTTTAAAAAAAATATTGTAAAATAAAAAGATTAAAATAAAGGATGAATAAAAAATGAAAGTATTATTAATAAAAGATGTAAAAAGTTTAGGAAAAGCTGGAGAGATTAAAGAAGTAGCTGATGGATATGGGAAAAATTTCTTAATAGGAAAAGGTTTAGCACTACATGCAACAAATGAAGTTCTTGCAAGACATAATGCAGAGCAAAAAAAAGCTAAAGCAAAAGAAGAAGATGAGATAAAAGAGGCTAAAGAATTAGCAGAGAAACTAAACTCTACTAAACTTACAATTAGACATAAAGTTGGTGCAAATGGGCATTTAATAGGTAGCGTTACAAATAAAGAAGTTAGTGAAGAGCTTGAAAAACAGTTCTCTATTATGATAGATAAAAAAAGTATAACTGTAGATAATAAATTAAAAACAGTTGGTATTTATGAGGTTGTTTGTAAATTAGGTCACTCTATTAGTGCAACTTTAAAAATTGATATTATTGCAGGTTAAATATGTTTCATGCAACTACGATTCTAGCCTATAAAGGTAAAAATAAAGCTGTAATTGGTGGAGACGGGCAAGTATCTTTTGGAAATACAGTTTTAAAAGGAAATGCTACAAAGATTAGAACTTTGTATCAAGGAAAAATTTTAGCAGGATTTGCAGGAAGTACAGCTGATGCTTTTAATCTTTTTGATATGTTTGAAGCTCATTTAGAAACTTGTAAAGGTGATTTACTAAAATCTGTAATAGCTTTTTCAAAAGAGTGGAGAAAAGATAAGTATCTTAGAAGACTTGAAGCTATGATGATAGTTTTAAATAAAGAGAAAATTTTTATTTTAAGTGGAAATGGGGATGTTGTTGAACCTGAAGATGGAGAAATAGCAAGTATTGGAAGTGGTGGAAATTTTGCAATAAGTGCAGCTCGTGCTTTAGCAAAACATTCAAGCTTAGATGAAGAGGATTTGGTAAAAGAGTCTTTAATGATAGCTGGAGAACTTTGTATTTATACAAATCAGAATATAAAAATATTAAAATTAGAGGATTAAAAATATTATGGATATGACACCTAGGCAAATTGTTGCTTATTTAGATGATTATATTATTGGTCAAACTGATGCCAAAAAAACAATAGCTTTGGCACTTAGAAATCGATATAGAAGAATGAGAGTAGAGCCAAATTTACAAGAAGAGATTATGCCAAAAAACATTCTTATGATTGGAAGCACAGGAGTTGGTAAAACTGAAATAGCTAGAAGAATGGCAAAGATGATGGGTCTTCCTTTTGTAAAAGTTGAAGCTAGTAAATATACTGAAGTTGGATTTGTAGGACGAGATGTTGAATCTATGATTAGAGATTTAGTATATGAATCAATAAATCTTGTAACTAAAGAGTATGAAGAAAAAATAAAAGACAAAATTGATGAAGAAGTTATAAAAAAAATAGTTGAAAAACTTGTACCTCCTCTTCCTGAAGCTGCAAGTGATAGTGCAAAAGAGTCTTTTATTAAAACTTATAATTTAATGGAAAAAAAGCTTTTAAGTGGTGAACTTGATGATAAAAAAATAGAGATAGAAATACCTAAAAAAGCACATATAGAAATTATTGATTCAAGTATGCCTTTTGATATGAGTTCTATGCAAGAAAGCCTAAATAAAATGCTAGGAAGCCTAAACAAAGAGAAAATAAAAAAAGAAGTAACAATTAAAGATGCAAAAATTCTTTTAAGAGGAGTTGCTAGTGAAGGTCTTCTTGATACTGAAGCTATAAAAGTTGAAGCTTTAAAAAGAGCCGAAAATGGTGGAATTATTTTTATTGATGAGATTGATAAAATTGCAAGTGGAAAGAAAAATCAAGGAAGTGACCCATCAAAAGAGGGTGTTCAAAGAGATTTACTTCCAATAGTTGAGGGAAGCTCAGTTCAAACAAAATTTGGTCAAATAAAAACCGACCATATTTTATTTATTGCTGCTGGTGCTTTTCATGTATCTAAACCTAGCGATTTAATACCAGAGCTTCAAGGAAGATTTCCTTTAAGAGTAGAGTTAGAGTCTTTAGATGAAGATGCACTTTATAAAATTTTAACAAATACAAAAAATTCACTTCTAAGACAATATAAAGCACTTTTAGAAGTAGAAGGTGTTGAACTTGATTTTGATGATGAAGCTATAAAAGCTTTTGCAAAATATAGTGTTGCTGCAAATGAAAAAACAGAAGATATTGGAGCTAGA
Organism: Arcobacter vandammei; assembly: GCF_016106035.1. Lineage (GTDB taxonomy): Bacteria > Campylobacterota > Campylobacteria > Campylobacterales > Arcobacteraceae > Aliarcobacter > Aliarcobacter vandammei. The sequence goes on along the minus strand of NZ_JADKPZ010000012.1, from coordinate 78,102 downwards.
AGACTTCATACTGTTATTGAAAAAGTTATTGAAGATATATCTTTTGATGCAGATGAGAAAAAAGGTTCAAAAGTTGTAGTTACTTCTGATTTAGTTTCAAATAAATTGGAAAAAATCGTTGATAATATTGATACAACTAGATATATTTTGTAATTTAAAGATATTTAGATAAAATTATTTTTACTTAAAAATTAGGATGAGGATTATTTATGAAAATTGTTACTTTTTATGATATTGATAGCTCTTTATTTAATAAAGAGTTTGAAGTTGAAGCTTTTTCAAGCTCTTCAAGTGATGCTGATATTGTTATTTTAGGAATAGATTCTATTTTTGATTTTGAAGAGAATAAATCTAAAGTTTGTAAGGATAAATTCGCTTCAATTGCAGTTATTGATGATGAAGGTGATTATGATGCTTTTAAAAACTTTGGAATTGATGCTTGGATTAAATCAAAAGATATTTCACAAATCAACGGTATTGTGAATTTAGTAAATAAAAGATTATTATCATAAGGATTTAACATAATTATTGATACACATTGTCATTTAGACAACGAAGCATATTTTAGTGATATTGAAGGTGTAATTATAAATGCAAAAGAGGCTGGGGTTAAAGGTTTTTTAATTCCTGGAGCAGATTTTGATACATTAAATAGAGCAATTTCTCTTAGCGAAAAATATGATGAAGTTTTTTTTGCTGTTGGAACACATCCTTATGATATAGAAAAATATGATGAAGCTATTATAGAAAAATATGTAACGCATCCTAAGTGTATTGCAATAGGAGAGTGTGGACTTGATTATTACAGGCTTCCTGAAGACGAAGAAGAAAAAAAAGAGAATATAAAACAACAAAAAGAGGTTTTTATATCTCAAATATCTTTAGCTAAAAAATATAAAAAACCGCTTATTATTCATATTAGAGAAGCATCTCAAGATTCAAGAGAGATTTTGGAAAAAGAAAATGCAAAAGAAGTTGGTGGAGTTTTACACTGTTTTAATGCAAGTCCTCATCTTCTTCCTTTGGCAAATCATAATTTTTATTTTGGAATAGGTGGAGTTCTTACTTTTAAAAATGCAAAAAAACTAGTTGAGATTTTGCCAGAAATTCCAAAAGATAAACTTTTAATAGAAACAGATGCTCCATATTTAACTCCACATCCACATAGAGGTGTTAGAAATGAGCCTTATTATACTACTTTTGTAGCAGCTAAAATGTCAGAACTTTTGGGTATGAGCCAAGAGGAGATAGAATATTTAACAACTTCTAATGCAAAAAAAATATTTAAAGAGTTTGAAAATATTTCTTAGTTATAATAAATTAAATTATATAAGAGGCTCTTTTGAATAAATTTATACTAATAATACTCATTTTTTCTATACAACTTTTTGCAGATGAGATAAAACAAAAAGTTGTAAGAGAATTAGGAATAGAAAGTGCATATTTAAACACTTTATCTTTTAACTCAGTTTATAGAGAATATAGTTCAAATTCAAAAGTAAATTATTACAATAATATTTTAAGAACATCTGCTTTAAATATGGAAATTGTAAAAGAAGAGATAGAAAAAAGAAATTTGCCTGAAGCTATGTTTTTTATTCCACTTATAGAATCAGGTTATAAAAATCAGATAAATGGAGCAAAAAGCCCAAGTGGACTTTGGCAAATTATGCCACAAACTGCAAATAATTTAAAATTAAGAATAGATGAAAATATTGATGAGAGGTTGGATTTAATTAAATCAACAAATGCAGCAGCTACATATATAAAAAGATATTATAAAACTTTTAATAAATGGTATTTAGCTATTGCTGCATATAATAGTGGAGAAGGAAGAGTAATTAGTGGAGTTGCAAGAGCCAGTTTAGATAGATACTTAGAACTAAATCCAAATGAGCATTCAAATCCTACAATTAAAGTATATAAGCAATATATTGATAGCTATACAAAAACTAAAAAAGGTCTAAATAATTTATATATTATTTATGATAGATATAAAGATTATTTTGAATTCTCTTATTTGGTAAATAACAATCATAAAGATTACCTACCTAAACATACTGTAAATTATATTGCAAAAATTGTTACATTTACAATTTCAAAAGAGAAAAATATGTTTAGTGCAATAGATAAAAAATCAAAATATGATTTAGAATTAGTTAATCCACCTAAAGGAGTACAACTTAAGTCTATTGCAAATATGTTGGAATTAGACTTAAATGAGTTTAAGAATTTGAATAAACATATCAAAAAAGATACTTTACCAGCTAATATAAAATCATATAATATTTATATTCCTCATACTAAATTAGATGTTTATAATCAAAAAGTAGGTAATATAAAGCCAATTATTGAAAAAAATAACAATAAAGAGCAAGTTTCAACAAAAAAAGTTTCAATTAAGCCAGAGTCAAAAAATATTTATGTAGTAAAATCTGGAGATACTTTAGAAAATATTGCTAAAAAATATAAAACTTCTACAAAAAAACTTAAGTTTATTAGTAGAAAAAATAAAAAAGTGTTAAGTATAGGAGATAAAATTGAGATTATTAAATAGTGCTAATTTAGGAATTTTAGTAGGGGCTGTTAGCATTTTATTATTTACAGGCTGTTCTAGTAAAAATGTAGATAACGATTATCATAAATTTTATAAAAATACAAATAATGCAAATATAAATAACTCACCAGAGATGCATAGAGCAACAATGAGACCTTATAGTGTTTTTGGAATAAAGTATTATCCAGAAATAGCAAATATTGGTGATAAATTTGATGGAATTGCTTCATGGTATGGCCCAGATTTTCATTCAAAAAAGACTTCTAATGGTGAGATTTATAATATGTATGATATGACAGCAGCTCATAAAACTTTACCTATGAATACAGTTGTAAAAGTTGATAATCTTGAAAATGGGAAAAGTACAATTGTAAGAATAAACGATCGTGGACCATTTGTTTCAGGTAGAATTATAGATTTATCAAATAAAGCAGCTCATGCTATAAATATGGTAGGAAAAGGAACAGCAAAAGTAAGAGTTACTGTTTTAGGATTTAATGGTGAGTTACAAAATAATCAAGCACCAACTGTAGAAGTTGTACAAGCACCAAAAGAGGAGAAAATAGAGCAATTTGAGGCTATTGAGATACAAGAAGATAATATTGTTGTATCAACTCCTTCAAATAATAAAATAGGTCAAGTAGTAAATAATACTGCACCTAAAACAACAAATAAAAGCTATTCAAATTCAAGTATAGCTATACAAGTTGGTGCTTTTAGTAAGATTGAAGGTGCAAATAAAGTAAAAAGTGAATATGAGAGAAAATATCCATCAAAAACGGTTGTGTATGTAAATCAAAATGGTTTATATAAAGTTTTAATAAAAGGTTTTTCAAATGAACAAGAGGCACAAAGTTTTAAATCAAGCAATGGCTTAAGTGGAATTATAATTAGATAGGAATAAAAAATGGTAGAGATAAATAGAGATACAAAAGAGACACAAATAAAATGTAGTTTAACTTTGGATGGTTGTGGAAAATTTTCTATAAATACTGGAGTTGGTTTTTTTGACCATATGCTTGAAGCTTTAAGCAAACATAGCGGAATTGATATAAATTTAGAGTGTAAAGGTGATTTGCATATAGATGCTCACCATACAGTTGAAGATTGTGGAATTGTTTTAGGACAAGCACTTAAAAAAGCTATTTTTCCAATTTCTGCAGTTGAGAGATATGGAAATGCAACAGTTGTTATGGATGAAGCAGCAGTAACTTGTGCTTTAGATTTATCAAATAGACCTTTTTTGGTTTATGAGATAAATCTTAGCGGAAAAGTTGGTGATTTTGATGTTGAGTTAGTTGAAGAGTTTTTTCATGCTTTAAGTGGAAATGCTGGAATAACTTTACATTTAATCCAAGAAAGAGGAAGAAATAAACACCATATTTTAGAAGCTACTTTTAAGGCCTTTGCAGTTGCTTTAAGAAGAGCTTTAGTAAAAAATGAGAGATTAGGAATACCTAGTACAAAAGGTGTTTTATGATAGAACTACTTGTTTTTGATGTGGATGGTACACTTACAAATGGCGATATTATGTACTCAAGTAGCCTTGAAGAATTTAAAACTTTTAATGTAAATGACGGTTTTGCAATAGTTTTTTGGACAAAACATTTAGGAAAAAAAGCAGCAATTATAACAGGACGAGAGTCAAAAATAGTTGAATATAGAGCAAATGAGTTAAAAATAGAGTATCTGTACCAAAATGTAAAAGACAAATTAGCTGTTTTAGATGAGATTTTAAAAAAAGAGGGTTTAAATTACAACCAAGTTGCTGCAATTGGTGATGATTTAAATGATTTAAAAATGCTAAAAAAAGCTGGATTATCTTTTGCTCCACAAAATGCCCACGAGCTTGTAAAAAAGAGTGTAAATATAGTATGCGAAAAAGCTGGTGGAAGTGGAGCAGCAAGAGAGATGATAGAGTATATTTTGAAAGAAGATAGTCTTGAAGAGGAGTTTTTAAACTTATGGCTTTAAAGAGTTTTATTTTTACTATTCTTTTTTTAAGTATAGCTTTTTATTTTACTCCAATTGAAAATTTGGAACATAAAAAAATAAAAGAGGAGATACCTCAAGTAATTTTTGAAAACTCTACAATGTACACGATAAATGATATTGGAGTATCAAGAGTTGTTAATTCTTCAAATGTTTTGAGATATAAAACAAGAGATGAGATGTATTTAGCAGATATTACTATAAAAAATCAAGATAAAACAAAAGACTATTTATTTGAAAAGATAAAAGCAGATAAAATTGAAAAAAGATCTAACCTTTTTGATTTTATAGAAAATGTTGAATACTTAAGAGATGATTTTGTAAAAGTAAATACAGATTATCTAAAATATGATGAGATAAAAAAATTAGCTACAAATTCTCACCCATTTAAAGCTATTTATAAAACTCACAACTATGACGGAACAAATTTATATTTAGATGGAGTAAATAATTTTATAAAATCTAAAAATACACATTTTAAAATAGATCTTAAAGATACAAAGGAAAATAAATGAGATATTTAGCAACAACACTACTTCTTTCAACACTATTATTTGCTCAAAATGATATTTTAGAAATTGATTCGCTTGATTTTCAAGCAGATGATAAAAAAGGAATTTCTATTTTTACAGGTAATGTAAAAGTTAGAATGAATCAAGATAAATTAAATGCAAAAAAAGTTGAAGTGTATTTTGAAACTGATAAAAAAACAAATAATAAAACACCCCTAAAATATGAAGCTACTGGAGATGCTGATTTTGAAATTGTAACAGCTGATAAGCATTATGTTGGAAAGGGAGATAAGATAATTTATAATCCTAAAAAAGAGGAGTATAATATCATTGGCAATGGTTTTGTGCACGAAAAGAATGATGATAGAAAAGTTTATGGAGATAATATTTTTATCAATCAATTAAGTGGTGAAGCAAAAGTTAAAGGTAGTGAGAATAAACCTGTGAAGTTTATTATAAATGTTGAACGAGGCGAAAAATAATATATGAATTTAATAGATGCCAAATTTTTACAATCAGCACAAAGTTTAAATGATTCACCAGCACCATCAGTCGCAGAAGTTGCTTTTTTGGGAAGATCTAATGTTGGAAAATCATCAATCTTAAACTCTTTGACAAAACAAAAAGGTTTAGCTAAATCTTCTTCAACTCCAGGGAAAACTCAGCTAATTAACTATTTTGATATTAAGTTTAAAACAATTGACACTGAAAATCCTTATGTTTATGCTAGATTTGTTGATTTACCTGGTTTTGGGTATGCAAAAGTTGCTAAAACACTAAAAGCTTCTTGGAATAGAAACCTTACAGAGTATTTAGAACAAAGACCAAATTTGCAAGTTTTTGTTCATTTAATTGATTCAAGACATCCAGAGCTAGAAATAGATAAAAATGTTGATGAGTTTGTAAAGCATATTAAAAGAGGGGATCAAATCATAATTAATGCTTTTACAAAAATTGATAAACTAAATAGTAGTGAATTAAATAAGTTAAAAAGAGATTATCCAGATGGGATTTTTGTCTCAAACTTGAAAAAACAAGGTATTATAGATTTACAAAATAAAATTACGGAGCATCTGTTTGGAAATTGAATTTTATAAACCAACAGTTCTTGATATACCTGCAATGCAAGAACTAGTACGACCAGAAGTTGATAAAGGAATAATTCTTTTAAGAACACAAGATGAGATGGCAACAACTATTAGATCATATATTATTGTAAAAGTAGATGGAGAGATGGCTGGTTTTACAGCAACACATATCCACTCAAGTAGAATGGCAGAAGTAAGAAGTTTAATAGTAAATGAAAAATTTAGAGGTTTGGGACTTGGTAAAAAACTAGTACAAAAATGTGTAGAAGAAGCTAAATTTTATGGACTTAGTCAAGTTCTATCTTTGACTTATGAAAAGGAGTTTTTCCTATCTTGCGGATTTAGAGAGATTTCAAAAGAGGAAATTCCAGAGCAAAAAATTTGGGCTGATTGTATTCGCTGTAAACTTTTCCCAATTTGTAATGAAATTGCAATGGTAAAAGATATTTAAAGATAAAGGTTTTTACCCTTTATCTTACTTATTTGGCATGTCTTGAAGACATTCTAAACTCTCTTCTGTTTATTGCATCGTTGTATCTTCTTTTATCATCTTCTGTAATTAAATCTAGTTTTGGAACTGGTGTTGGTTTTCCATCTTCATCAACTGCAATCATGGTAAAATAGCAAACATTAGTATTTTTTATGCTATGGTCTTTTATATCTTCTGAAATAACTTTTATTCCAATTTCCATAGATGTTCTTCCTGTATAGTTTACAGATGCATGAAAAGTTACAAGAGAGCCTATTTTAATAGGGTCTTTAAATAAAACCATATCAACTGAAAGAGTAACAGCATAAGTTCCTGCATATCTAGCAGCACAGGCATAAGCTACATGGTCTAACATTTTTAAAATCTCTCCACCATGAACATGTTTTCCAGAAAAATTGGCTTTATCAGGAGTCATAAGCATAGTCATAGTTAGAGATTTTTCTCTTTTTATATTTTCATTCATAAAACATACCTTAAATAGTTAATTATTGAAATTATAGTCAAAAATAGAGTATATTTAAAAAAAAAGAGTTAGATTTAAAAGTAAACTTTAATAAGGTTTACAAAGGTAACAAAAAAAGAGATTATTTTTTAAAAAATAATCTCATCTGTCTGTTTATCTCTTATATTTTGAAGAGAAAAACATTCGTTTGAAAGATTTCTAACACTAGTATCTTTATATAAAGATACAATTTTATGTATAGTTGTCATCTCATCTTTTGTAAATAGGGATTCATCAAAATCTTCATCAAGCTTATGGAACTTCAACTCTTTGAAATTCTCTTTTTGAACTATATCTATTTCCAAAAAATCCATAAGTTCTTGAATAAAAAACACTCTATCATCTTCTTCATCTTCAAATTCAATTTCATCAATAATAATAGAAAAAAGTTCATCTAAAACTAAAGGTTTAACACCTCTTGGAGTTTTTACAAAAGTTTCATTAATAATTTTTTCTCCACAAAAAGCTATATGATTGTGTTCCATAAAAAATAGCATTAACTCAACTTTTTTATGATTTAGTGCTTTTACTTGTTTGTGTAGCATATATAAAATAATATTTGCTACTTTTGTCATATCTATCATTAAAAATCCTTATTCACCGTATGTTTGCATTAGAATATCTCTATATTCATTTAATTTCTTCATCTTCTCCTCATCTCCACCATTTAAATCAGGATGATGTATTTTAGCTAGTTCTTTATACCTTTTTTTTATATCATCTTTTGTAGGAGTTTGTGAAAATCCAAAAAACTCTTTTGCTTCATCAATTTTTGAACTTTGAGTATAAAAATTTCCTTGAAAACCACTATTATTGAAGCTTTGATTGAACTCTTTGAAGTCAAAATTTTGGTATTGATATTGAAATTTTGAGGCATTTTTTACTAAAGATTTTTTTACAAAATAGATTAAAATTGCAAAAAATAAAATGATACCACCAATTATCATTAAAAAAGTTCCAAAATTTGTAAAAATTAAGTATAAAATTAAAATTGTAATTGCTAAGTTTATAATTTGTCCCATAAATAAAGTGCCTTAAAAAAAATTGCATCTATTATACAAAAAAAGTATTAATAGAGTATAATCTACCATATAAAGGATTTTAAAATGAATTATGAAGATTTTATAAAAGCGGTTGAGTTTTTTGGAATTATATCAACCATGAATAAAAAAGATATAAAAAAGAGATACTTAAAGCTTTCAAAAAAATATCATCCAGATATGCAAAATGGAAGTAATGAAAAATTTATAGAACTAAAACAATCTTATGAAATTTTGCAGGAGTATATGGAAAATTATAATTTTTCATTTGAAGAAAATGAGTTTAAAAAGCAATTTCCTGCATTTACAAATTACAAAAACTGGGTTAAATAGGAGATAGTATGAGGATTTTATTTATATTTTTACTATTTTTTACTTCAGTTTTTGCAAATGAGTATTCAAAGCAAGAATTAGAAAAGATGATAGCTAAAATGGTTATTTTAGGGTTTCAAGGTACAAATATAGACCAAAATAGTCAAATATCAAAAGATATAAAAAAAGGTTTAGGTGGTGTAATCCTTTTTGATAAAGACCCAAATGATAAAACAAAAGCAAAAAATATTGAAAGTAAAGCTCAATTAAAAAAGTTAAATTCAGATTTGCAAAAACAAAGAGTTGAAAAACTTTTAATCTCAATTGATCAAGAAGGTGGAATTGTTCAAAGATTAAAAAGTGATATTGGCTTTGTTAATACTTTAAAAGCTAGTGAAGTTTCGAAAAATGGAGAAGATTTTGCAAAATTAAGTTATAGAAATTTGGCACGTGATTTAAAAAGTGTAGGAATAAACTTAGACTTTGCACCAGTTGTTGATTTGGCTATAAACAAACAAAATAAAGTAATAGTTACAAGAGGAAGAAGTTTTGGAGATGACCCAAAAACTGTAGAAAAATATGCAACTATTTTTATTGATGAGATGAAAAAAGAGAGTATTTTATCTACATTAAAACATTTTCCAGGACATGGCTCATCTTTGGCTGATTCTCATTTGGGTTTTGTAGATATTTCTAAAACTTGGAGTAAAAAAGAGTTAGAACCATATAAAAACTTAATTAAAAATAATAAAGCAGATATTATAATGTCAGCCCATGTTTTCAATGAAAACTTAGATAAAAACTATCCAGCAACACTATCATATAATGTAAATACAAAACTTTTAAGAGAGCAATTAGGATTTCAAGGTGTTTTAATAACAGATGATTTACAAATGAGTGCAATAAGTAAGCACTATACGATAAAAGAGACTTTAACTTTAGCTATAAATAGTGGGGTTAATTTATTGCTTTTTGCAAATCAACTAGCAAAACCAATAACTTTAGATGAGATAATTAAAATAGTTTATGATGAAGTTTTGAATAAAAATATAGATTTAGAAAAGATAATCGAGTCAAATAAAAAAATTGATAAGCTTTTGAAGAAAATATAAATGGTACCTCCAGCCAGAATCGAACTGGCACTCCAATGGAATGCGATTTTGAATCGCACGCGTCTACCAGTTCCGCCATGGAGGCACCTAGGAAAAGGTGCGAAATTATACAAAAATAATATAAAAAAGATATTAAAAAAATATAAATATCCTCAAAAATATTAAAATCTTCTTATAAAATTTTATATAGTTAATTTATTCAAAGGTAAATTAATAGAACTTTGAGTAAAATCTAAACTTATTTTTAAATATTGGAGAATAGCATGAAAATGACTGGCGCAAAAATGGTAATAGAATCATTACATCAAGAAGGGGTTGAAGTTGTATTTGGATACCCTGGAGGCGCTATTATGAACGTCTATGATGAGATTTACAAGCAAAATTATTTTGAACATATTTTAAACAGACATGAACAAGCTTGTGTAATAGCAGCCGAAGGATATGCAAGAAGTACTGGAAAAACAGGTGTTGCTATTGTAACATCAGGACCTGGGTTTACAAATGCAATAACAGGAATAGCAGATGCTTATATGGATTCAATTCCACTTGTTATTATTTCAGGACAAGTTCCTACAACAATTATTGGAACAGATGGTTTCCAAGAAATAGATGCAGTTGGAATTTCAAGACCATGTACAAAGCATAACTATTTAGTAAACAAAATAGAAGATTTACCAAGAATAATAAAAGAGGCATTTCACCTTGCAAGTACTGGAAGACCAGGACCTGTGCATGTTGATATTCCAAAAGATATAACAGCTCAAATAGCAGATTTTAATTATCCAGCTGAAGTTAATATGCCAACATATAAGCCAACAATTAACTACAATAAAAAGCAGTTAAAAAGAGCTTTAGAAGCTATTAGTGTTGCGAAAAAACCACTTTTATATATTGGTGGTGGAGCAATTTTATCAAATTGTGGATATGAAATAAGAGATTTAGCAAAAAAACTAAATATTCCAGCTGTTGAAACTTTAATGGCAAGAGGAGTTATGGGAGATAATAATCCACTTTTTTTTGGAATGTTGGGAATGCACGGAGAGTATGCAGCTAATATGGCAGCACATGAAACAGATTTATTAATCTCACTTGGAGCTAGATTTGATGATAGAGTTACTGGAAGATTAGATGAGTTTGCTAGTAAAGCAAAAGTAATTCATATAGATATTGACCCAACAAGTATAGCTAAACTTGTAGTTGCTGATTATCCAATTGTTGGAGATTTAAAACTTACAGTTAATGCAATGCTTGAAGCTTCAGATGAGTTTACAATGAATGATTTCTCAAATTGGATAGAGTTGCTTAAAGATTATAGAGAAAAAGAGCCTTTAAGATTTATTGATTCAAATGAGCTTATTAAACCTCAATGGGTAATTGAAAAAGTTGGAAAAACTTTAGGAGATAATGCAATTATTTCTACAGATGTTGGACAACACCAAATGTGGACTGCTCAATTTTTCCCTTTTTCACACCCAAGACAGTTTATAACTAGTGGTGGTTTAGGAACTATGGGATTTGGATTACCAGCAGCCCTAGGAGCTGCAAGAGCTTTTAAAGGTACAAATAGAGTTGTAGTAAACTTTACAGGAGATGGTTCTATTTTGATGAATATTCAAGAGCTTATGACTTGTAGTGAATATGAATTGCCTGTAATTAATATTATTTTAAATAACAACTATTTAGGAATGGTAAGACAATGGCAAACAATGTTTTATGAAAATAGATTGGCTGAAACAGATTTAACAAATCAACCAATATTTAAAACTCTTGCTGAATCTTTCCATTGTTTAGGATATACAGTTTCAACAAAAGACGAGTTTGAAAAAGCATTAAAAGATGCAGTTGAGCGAAAAAAACCAGCAATGATAGAAGTAATTGTTGCAAGAAATGAAGAGGTTTTACCAATGGTTCCAAATGGACACTCTTTAAATGAGATGACTTTATTAAAAGGAGATAGATAATGAGTAACTTTAATAACTACTATAATAGCGAAACTATAAGACAAGTTATCTCTGTTGTTGTGTTAAATGAACACAATGTTTTATCAAGAATTGTTGGGCTTTTTTCAGCAAGAGGATATAATATTGACTCTTTAACAGTTGCACCAATGGAAGATAGTCCATACTCAAGAATGACTATTGTAACAACTGGAGATAAAAGAGTAATTGATCAAATTGTTAAGCAATTAAATAAATTAATTCCAGTTTTAAAAGTAAATGAACATAGAAATGTAATTGAGAAAGATACAGTTTTAATGAAATTTTCTATTGATAATAATTTAGCTGATATTGATGTAATTGCACGTGCATATCATGGAAGTATTCAAAATGTTACAGATGAAGCTATTATAGTTTCAGCAACAGATTCAAGTGATAGAATTATAAATTTTATAAAAGTTATGGAAAAATTTAATCCGCTTGAAGTCGTAAGAAGTGGAATTGTTGCCATTGAAAGATAAGAGTTTTCTCTTATCTTTTTTTATTTAAGGAAAGAAAATGAAATTAAGTGAAATTGCAGATTTTGTAGAGCTAAAATGTAATAAAGATATTGAAATTAGTGGTTTAAACTCTTTGTTAGATGCAAATAGTAGTGAACTTACCTTTTTAGAAAATAAAAAGTATGTAAATGATTTAAAAGATACAAAAGCTGCAGCTGTATTAGTAAATTTAGAAAATAGTAAAGAAGTTCCAGAAAATACAATAGCTCTTATTTGTGAAGAGCCATATCTATATTTAGCAAAAATATCAAAATTATTTGCACCAAATGTTGTAGAGCTAGATGGTGAAAAGCCAATAGTTGGGGGTGGAACAAAAGTTATGCCAAATGTTTATATTGGAAAAAACTCTAAAATTGGAAGTGATTGTACTATTATGGCAGGAGCTTTTATTGGAGATAATGTAACTATTGGAAATAACACTATTATTTATCCAAATGTAACAATTTATAGAGATTGTAAAGTTGGAAATGATTGTATTATTCACGCTGGAACAGTTATTGGAAGTGATGGTTTTGGTTTTGCAAATAGAAAAGATGGAAAATATATAAAAATTTACCAAAACGGAAATGTAATTATTGGTTCAGATGTAGAAATAGGAGCAAATTGTACAATAGATAGAGCAGTTTTCAAATCTACAATTATTGAAGATGGAGTTAGAATTGATAATTTAGTTCATATTGCACATAATTGTAAAATTGGAAGAGGTTGTATTTTGGTAACTCAAGTTGGGCTTTCAGGTTCAACTACACTTCATCCTTATGTTGTTATGGGTGGACAAAGTGCAACTTCAGGGCATCTTGAAATAGCAGCTTTTTCTACAATAGCAGCAAGAGGTGGAGTTACAAAATCTATTCTTGAACCAAAAAAATCATGGGCAGGATTTCCTTTGTTTGAGCATAAACAGTGGCTTAGACTTCAAGGTAAAATCTCAAATTTGTTAAAATAATTTCATAAAAAAGGTCACACCATCGCAAAAAAAATTATTTCATTAATCGTATTATTTATATTATTATATTTTCAGTTTTCAGTTTTTGCAAACTCAAAAGAGATTGTAGGTGATGTAGGCTTTGCATTTGCTGGGTTCTCTTTAAAATATTTTTCATATTTAGCTTATATTTATCTATTTATTTTTATACATCCGCTTTATATGATTAATTTTAAAAAAAACATAGATAATAAAGATATTATTTTAAATGTATCTGTACTACTTTTGTTTTTCTTTATAGCTTTGATTTTTCAAGCTTTAATAGTAGAAAATCCTTATAATAGAGGAGAAATAGGAAATATTTTAGTAGATAGTTTAAGCCCTGTAATTGGGCATATTGGTTTGTACTTATTTGTTTTATTTGGTTTTGTAATAACTATTTTGATTTTATTTGAATTATCTGATTATGATATGGAAGATTTAAAAAAGTTTAAAAATAGAATAAAACTAAAAAATAATCAAATAGTAAATAAAATATCAAAAATCACAAAAGATACAACAGAAGTTTCAAATTATCCAAATACACAGAAGCAAATAACAAGAAAAGAGCCTTTAGAACCTGCACAAAAAACTGTGCAGCAAAGAATAAAAGAGCAACAAGAGAGTATTTTAAAAGCAAATATTGAAGAGTTAAAACAGAAAGAAGCTTTAGAAAATATATCAAATACAAGTTTTGAAGAGCAAGAAAATGATTTCTCAAAAAATGTTTTTGAAGATTATAAATTTGAAGAAGAGATTGTAGTAAGCCCTACAAATAGCATAATTGTAGAAGAGTTAGAAGAGAATGCAAAACTCTTAAGCCAGTTAGAGTTTGGTAAAATTGAAAAACCAAAAGATTTTATGCTACCACCTACAAGCTTCTTTCAAGAACCTCCAAAAGAGAATAAAACAAAGGTAAATGAGGCATTTATAGATAAAAAAATTGCTGATTTACTGGATAAATTATCTATGTTTAAAATAGATGGAGATGTTGTAAGAACTTATACAGGACCTGTTGTTACAACTTTTGAGTTTAAACCAGCTCCAAATGTAAAAGTTTCAAAGATTTTAAGTCTTCAAGATGATTTAGCAATGGCTTTAAAAGCCCAAACAATTAGAATTCAAGCTCCAATTCCAGGAAAAGATGTAGTAGGAATTGAAGTACCAAATGAAGATACACAAACAATTTATCTAAAAGAGATGTTAGATAGTGAACTTTTCCAAAATTCAGCTTCACCTCTTACTATGATTTTAGGAAAAGATATTGTTGGAAAACCTTTTGTAACAGATTTAAAAAAATTACCGCATTTATTAATAGCTGGAACAACAGGAAGTGGAAAATCAGTTGGAATAAACTCAATGATTTTATCTCTTTTATACAAAAATTCACCAGATAATTTAAGACTTGTGATGATTGACCCAAAAATGCTGGAATTTTCTATGTACAATGATATTCCACATCTTCTAACTCCTGTTATCACAAAAGCCGTTGATGCTATAAATGCTTTAGCAAATATGGTTGGTGAAATGGAGAGAAGATACTCTCTTATGGCAAAAACAAGAACAAAAAATATTGAAAACTATAATGAAAAGGCAAAAAAAGAGGGTTATGAAACTATGCCTTATATAGTTGTAGTTATTGATGAGTTAGCTGATTTAATGATGACAAGTGGAAAAGATGTAGAGTATTCAATAGCAAGACTTGCTCAAATGGCAAGAGCTAGTGGAATTCACCTAATAGTTGCAACTCAAAGACCATCGGTTGATGTTGTAACAGGATTAATTAAAGCAAATCTTCCAAGTCGTCTTTCATATAAAGTAGGGCAAAAAATAGATTCAAAAATCATACTTGATTCTATGGGTGCTGAATCACTTCTTGGTCGAGGAGATATGCTATTTACACCTCCTGGAACTCCTGGAATTGTAAGAATTCATGCTCCTTGGAGTACAGAAACTGAAATAGAACAAGTTGTTGAATTTTTAAAAGAGCAAAGAGAAGTAGAGTATGATATGAATTTTATCAAAGATAAAAATCTATCTTCAAGCTCTTCCTCTTTAAAAGGTTCTAGTCAAAATGATGATATAGAGATTGATGAACTTTATGAAGATGCAAAAGAAGTGATAATCACAGATAAAAAAACTTCTATTTCTTATCTTCAAAGAAGATTAAAAATTGGTTATAACCGAGCTGCAAGTATTATTGAACAGTTAGAGCAAACAGGAGTTCTAAGTGAAGTTGATGCAAGAGGAAATAGAGAAATTTTAATATAATTTAAGGTTTAATAGATGAAGATTTTAATTCCAATAGATAAAAAAGATAGATATTTATCAATAATATCTTCAATAGAAGAGAACAATGCTTGGGCATTAGTAAGCCTAGATGGGGCAAAAATTATAAATGTTGAGTTTTTTGATAGATATGAAGATATTTTTTGCTTAATAAATAAGTTAGTTGTTATAAATAATATGGAGTATATTTGGCCTTTTGTAGAGGAAAAAATAGATGTTTTTATAGCAGAAAAAGAGAAAAGTATTGATGAAATTGTTGAGGCAATATTATTGAATAGATTAAAAAGAATTTAAATGCAAACAAAAAATAACTTTACAAGAGATGCCATAATCTTAGGGTTTGCAATATTTTCAATGTATTTTGGAGCTGGAAATATTATTTTCCCACCATACTTAGGCTTAACAAGTGCTAGTGACTGGTATATTTCATTTTTCTCTTATTTTTTAGCTGATATTGGATTTGCTACAATTGCTATGTTTGCATTGCTTAAAGTTGGTGGAAATGTAGACGATTTAACAAATAAACTTGGGAAGCTCTCTGGTATTTTATTAATGTCAGCAATTGTATTGTGCATTGGTCCTTTAATTGCTCTTCCAAGAACTGGTGCTACAACTTATGAAATGCTTGTTGTACCTATATTTGGAGCTAGTTTTTCAAATTCTATTATTACTTCAATTGTATATTATAGTTTAATTATGTTTTTTACTTTTAGACCAACTACAATGATTGAAATTCTTGGAAAAATCTTGACTCCTTTGCTATTTTTTGGTTTAATGTTCTTGATTTTTAAAGGTTTTTTAACTCCAATTGGAGAGATAAAAATTAATGATTCAAATAGTAATCTATTTTTTGATGGTTTAATTTTAGGTTACCAAACACTAGATGTTTTAGCCGCTTTAGCTTTTGGAATTATTATTATAAAAATTGTAAAAGAGAAGGGTTATAGCGATAAAAAAACAAGTTTTAAATTAGTTGGTCTATCTTCAGTATTAGCAGCTTTTGGAATAATGTTTGTATATTTTGGATTATCATATTTGGGTGCAACATCTTCAAGTTTATTTGAAGCAAATATTCAAAAGGCTGAACTTTTAAATAAAATAATTTATCTTTTATTTGGAAATTATGGTAATTTATTTTTAGGAACAGTTGTATTCTTGGCTTGTTTTACAACAGGTGCAGCACTTGTTAGTGTTACTGCTGAATATTTCTCAAAGTTAAGTAAGAGAAAATTGTCATATAAATTTTTAGTTATTATTGTAACCTTATTTAGCATTTTTGTTACAAATATTGGATTAGAGCAAATTATCTCTTTTGCAGCTCCAATTTTAAGTATAGTTTATCCTGCAGCTATTATTTTAGTTATTTTAACCTTTTTTGATAAATATATAAAAAACGATAATGTCTATAAATTTGCAGCTTTTAGTGCTATGATTTTTTGTTTTTTAGAAGTAGTATCATCTACAACTAATATAAATATGGATTTTTTGAAGTTATTACCTTTTTCAAATGAGGGCTTAGCTTGGATTTTACCAGCATTTATTTCTGGTTTTATTGGTTTCTTTATGAAAGTAAAAGCTAAAAATCTATAATTTTTAGGTATAATCCGCAAAAATTATAGATTCAAGGAATTATTTTGAAACAAAAACCTCTCATATCTTATTTTTATGGTTTTTTCGCCGTTTGGGCAGTAGCTTCAGTATTACTTTTTTTGTATGGTGGCTTTTTTGCCCTTTATCAAGGGACTATTTTATCTGTTTTAGAACTAAGCCTTTCATTTGATAATGCTATTGTAAATGCTACAATTTTAGCAACCATGGCACTTGTTTGGAGAAGAAGGTTTCTTCTTTGGGGAATGATAATTGCTGTTTTTGGAGTACGATTTGTATTTCCAATCTTAATTGTATATTTTTCAACATCTATGGGATTTATTGATTCTTTTGAATTAGCTATTAAAAATCCTGAAGAATATGAAAAAATTATTCAGAGTTCTCACCATGTAATTATGTCTTTTGGTGGAATGTTTTTATTAATGTTATTTTTAAAATTCATTTTTGATGAAAATAAAGATACTCACTGGGTTAAATATATAGAATCTTTTGCTACAAAATTATCAAAAGTAGGGGATATAAAAGCTCTTTTTGTTATGTTTTTAATGCTTGCAATTACATATGTTGCTCCGAATGAAGTTGTTATGGGCGATAATATGGTTCAAGTAAATAAACTTGAAATTATAGTTCCTATGATTATTGGAGTTATTGCCTTTTACTTACTTGAACTTTTAAAAGGTGCAATAGAGTTTAAAAATGAAGAAAAAGAGCAAAATAGCGATATAAAAGTTACAGAATTAACAGGTGGATTTATCTCTTTTATGTATCTTGAGATGATTGATATGAGCTTTTCACTTGATGGTGTTTTAGGTGCTTTTGCTATTACACAAAATATCGTTATTATTATGTTGGGTCTTGGTATTGGTGCTATGGCTGTAAGAAGTCTTACTATTTATATGGTTGAAAGAGAAGTTGTTTCAAAATATATCTATCTTGAACATGGAGCTATGTGGTCTATAGGTCTTTTGGCTCTATCAATGATGGTTCAAATTTTCTATCATCTTCCAGCAATGCTTATTACAACTTTTGCAATAGTTCCTATTGCTTTAGCCTTTGTACACTCTATTTATAAAAACAGGGAGTTTATAATAGATCCAAATTAGAAGTAAAAGCTTAAGCTTCTACTTCTAAAACTGAAATCATATATCCTTGAGAAGATATATTTTCTATTAACTCTTTTGAAGTTTTTACTCTTAATCTCTTTATAAATGTTCTTACTCTTTCATCACTAATTTTCTCTTCAGTCCACAATAAATTTTTTATAGAATTAAGATTTACTAACTCATTTTTATTTAAAATAAGAAGGTTTATAAACTCTCGTTCCCTTTTTGTAAGGTTTATTAAAATATCATCTTTATATAAACTAATAGATTTTTTCATAAAAATAAAACCATCTTTTAAAATAAATCTCTTTTCCAAATCAATTTTATTTGATAACTCTTTTAAATATTCTATAAAATTTTCTATATCAAATGGTTTTATAAAATATTTGCTAACTCCAATATCAATAGCCTTTAAAAGCCTCTCTTGTTGGCTATATGCACTTAGAATTATTATTGGAATATTGCTTATTTCTCTTATTCTCTTACACATTTCTAAGCCATCAAGATTAGGCATAGTAATATCACTTATAATAATATCTGGTTTAAAACTATGAAATTTTTTGAGACCTTCTTCACCATCTTTTGCTATACCTACTTTGAAAAATAGCTCTTTAATTGAGATTTTTATTAATTGTGCCAGTTTATTTTCATCTTCTACAATCAAAATCTTTAGATTTTTCATAAATTGACTTTTGTAAATTTTATAGTAAATTTTAAGCCTTGCTCTATATTTTTATGCATAATTTCACCTCCAAAACTATTCTCAATAATAATTTTACAAATAAAAAGCCCAAGTCCTGTTCCACTACTTTTATGCTTTGTTGTAAAATATGGTTCATAAATTTTATCAAATAGCTCATTATTTAGCCCTTGAGCATTATCAAGATATTCAAGATAGATAAAATTATCTTTTGTATAAGTTCTAATTTTTAGCTCTTTTTTTTCTATATTTTTTGTAACAAAAGCATCTTTTGAATTGTTTATAAGGTTTAATAAAACTTGAGTAAGCTCATTTTTCACCCCAAAAATCTCTAAATTCTTCTCTATTTCAAATTTTATGGATATTTGCTCATCCTCTAAAACTCTAGTTAAAATTTTTAAAGCATCATTTATGCTTAAATTTAGTAAAAAAAACTCTTTTTCTTTTTGAGGAGTAAAGAAATTTGTGAAGTTTTCAATTGTATTTGACATTCCAAGTATCAAGTTTTTACTATTCTCATATAGTTTTTCAAACTCTTTTGTATCTTTTTTATTAAAAGTCTTTTTTAGATTAAAAAGATTTAAATTAAGTTCTGTTAAAGGTTGCCTCCATTGATGAGCAATATTTGCTAACATTTGCCCAAGACTAGCCATTCTTGATTGTAAAAAGATTATTTTTTGATTTTGTTCTAACTCTTTTTGAAGCATAACTTCATTTGTAATATCATATCTTATAGCAATAAACTCAAAAATATCTTCATTTTCATCTAAAATAGGGATAATTGTAGTATTTAAATAGATAGTTTTTCCACTTTTAGAAAGATTTTTAACTGTTGCTTTATGTACTCTTTTATTTAAAATTGTATTCCATAGCTCTTTGAAGTTTTCTTTTGGAGTATCTGGATGTCTGATTATATTGTGATTTTGACCTATTAGCTCATCGTTACTATACTCAAAAAGCTTTATAAACTCTTCATTTACAAAGGTAATATTACCTTTTATATCTGTTTTTGAAACTATATTTGAATTTTCTATTGCTTTTTGGTAATTATTCATATTTGAATTATATCAATTTTCTTTGAAGAGTTCTCATTTTATAATTTTTATGTTACAATGCCTTAATCACATTACAAGGAGTTGATTATGAATACAAGTATCGTAGGAAGACACATAAAATTAACAGATGCTATAAAAGATTATGTAAATAGTTCTATAAATGCATTTGAAAAATATAACTTAGATATTATCTCAGTGGCTTCAACAATTAGTGCCGATGAAAAACAAGGTAAAAATAGTTTTACATTTGAATTTACACTGAATATTGCAAATATTGATACTGTTGTTGTAAAACAAAAAGATAAAGATTTATATGCTGCTATTGATATAGCTGTAGATAGAGTATCTAAAGTTTTAAGAAGACATCATGATAAAATTTCTGCTCACAAAGCTACAAAATTAAGTGAAGTTGAGTTAAATGAGGTTGAAGATAAAATAGCTAAAGAGCTTGAAAAATTTGAGGATGAGATTATTCCACAAAGACTTGTTTCTTATAAACCAATTGATATTGAAGAGGCTTTAGAAGATTTGAAAAATTCAACTGCTCAATTTAAAGTTTTTTATGATAAAGATGATAATATGAGAGTTCTTTATAAAGCAAATGTAGCTGGAAAGTTTGGACTTTACTAGAAATGATAAAAAGATGCAAAAAGGTATTAGCTTTTGCTAATACCTTTTTTAATTTACAAAATAGGATTAAATAATATATGCAAAATAGTTTAAAAAAAGTTGCACTAATAGGGCAACCAAATGTTGGAAAATCGTCACTTTTTAATAGAATTGCAAACAAAAGAATAGCGATT
This sequence comes from Arcobacter vandammei, assembly GCF_016106035.1. Taxonomy (GTDB): domain Bacteria; phylum Campylobacterota; class Campylobacteria; order Campylobacterales; family Arcobacteraceae; genus Aliarcobacter; species Aliarcobacter vandammei. The sequence continues at coordinate 57,478 of NZ_JADKPZ010000012.1, read as the reverse complement.
GTTTCAGATCTTGCAGGAACAACAAGAGATATAAAAAAACATGAAATTGAGATTTTAGATAGGTCGGCACTTTTACTTGATACTGGTGGAATAGATGAGACAAATGATGAAATTTTTTCAAGTGTAAAGAAAAAGGCTATAAAAACTGCAAAAGAGGCTGATATAATACTTTTTATGGTAGATGGAAAAAATATTCCAGATGATAAGGATAAAGAACTATTTTATGAGCTTCAAAGGTTAGGAAAAGAGTTAGCTTTAGTCGTAAACAAGATTGATAATGATAAAGAGCTAGAGAGACTTTGGGAATTTTTTGAGTTTGGAATAAGTGATGAAAACCTTTTTGGAATATCAGTTTCTCACAATCGTGGTACAAAAGCACTTTATGAGTGGATTTATAAACAACTTCCAGAAAACCCAGAAACTCTTGCAAAATTAGAAGAAGAGAAGAGAAAAAAAGAGCTAGAAGATGAGTTTTTTGATGAAGAGTTTGACGAAGATGAGGATTTCTCTCTTGAGGGCTTAGAAAAAATTGAAGATGAAAAGATAGTTGATGATACTTCTATAAATGTTGCAATTATTGGAAGAGTAAATGTAGGAAAATCTTCTATTTTAAACTCACTAGTTGGAATGGAAAGATCAGTTGTTTCTAGTATAGCTGGAACTACAATTGACCCAGTTGATGAGAAATTTTCATATAAAGATAAAGATATAACTTTTGTTGATACAGCAGGGCTTAGAAGAAGAGGAAGCATAGAAGGAATTGAAAAATATGCTTTAATGAGAACTAAAGAGATGCTTGAAAAGGCAAATGTTGCTTTAGTTGTTCTTGATGCCTCAAGAGAATTAACAGATTTAGATGAAAAAATTGCAGGGCTTGTTGATGAATATGGTTTAGGAACAATTATTGTTTTAAATAAATGGGATGAAAATATGGATAGTTTCCAAAAAATTGAAGAAGAAGTTAGAAGAAGATTTAGATTTTTATCTTATGCTCCAATTATTGCAGTTTCAGCAAAAACAGGAAGAAGTATTGATAGATTAAAAGATAAAATTGTAGAGATTTTTGAAAACTATACTCAAAGAATTCCAACTTCACAATTAAATAAAGTAATTGAAGAAGCAGTTATTAGACACTCATTACCTAGTCCAAATGGAGCATATTTAAGAATTTATTACTCTACACAATTTAGCTCAAGACCTCCAAGAGTTGCTCTTGTTATGAATAAACCACAACTTTTACACTACTCATACAAAAGATATTTAATAAACTTTTTAAGAGAAAAATTTAATTTTGAAGGAACACCAATTCATATAATTGCTCGTGGTAAAAATGATAAAATTGGTGATGAAGAGTATTTAGAAAGATAGAGGAATGCTTTGCAATTAACAACTATAAAAAATGATATTTTAGCTGGAATAACAGTTGCAATAGTTGCTTTACCTTTGGCATTAGCTTTTGGAGTTGTAAGTGGTGCAGGTGCTAGTGCTGGTCTTTATGGAGCAATTATTTTAGGCTTCTTTGCAGCACTTTTTGGTGGAGTTTCTATTCAAGTATCAGGACCAACTGGTCCTATGACAGTTGTTACAGCTTCTGCTATAGTTGCTTTTCCGCATGATTTAACATCTGTTATGGCAGTTGTTTTGTTTGCTGGACTTATACAAATTTTATTTGGTATTTTAGATTTAGGAAAATGGATAAAGTTTATTCCATACCCTATAATATCTGGATTTATGTGCGGAATAGGAGTTATTATTATAATTTTACAGATAAATCCTATGTTTGGTGTACAAAATAGTAGCTCTATTTTGTATATTTTATCAAATCTATCAAATACCTTTAATAATATAAATTATGAAGCTTTAGTTGTAACAATATTAACACTTTTAATTATGTTTTTAACACCTAGCAAAATTAGTAAAATCATACCTCCTGCATTAATTGCTCTATTTAGTATAACTATATTATCAGTATTTTTAAATCTAAATATTGCAACAATAGTTGAGATACCATCTTCTTTGCCAGAATTTACTATTCCTGCATTTGAAATTATACATTTAAGTACAATTTTAACTTTTGCTATAACTTTAGCACTTTTAGGTTCAGTTGATACTCAATTAACATCTGTTTATGTAGACTCTAAATTAAAAACAAATCATAATTCAAAAAAGGAGCTAATAGCTCAAGGTATTGGAAATAGTATGTGTTCATTTTTTGGAGCAATTCCAGGAGCAGGGGCAACTATGCGAACTGTTGTAAATATGAAAAATGGAGCAACAACTAGAATTTCAGGAGTAACTCATGCTATTGTTTTACTTTTAATAGTTTTAGTTTTTGCTCCTCTTGCTTCAAAAATTCCATTAGCTCTTCTTGCTGGAATTTTAATTAAAGTAGGTTTTGATATTTTAGACTACAAGTTTCTTAAAATAATAAGAAAAGTTTCAAAAGATGACCTTTTAATTATGTTAGTTGTATTTTTTATGACAGTTTTTGTGGATTTAATTATGGCTGTTGCTTCAGGAGTTGTAATATCTTCAATTATGGCAGTTTATCAAATATCAAAAAATTTGAAAATCAAGCATTATAAAACTTTAATAAAAAACAATAAAAATGAAGAGAATATTGATGTTTTTAGAGTAAAAGGTGCTCTGTTCTTTGCAACAGCAACACTTCTTGAAAGAGTTTTAAATAGAGCAAAATACAAAAAAATCATTATTGATTGTACTGAAGTAAGCTATGTTGATATGTCAGCTATATTTAAATTTGAAGATATTATAGAAAAATATAAAGATAAAAGTGTTGAGATTATAATAGTTATAAAATATATGCATAAGAAAAAACTATTAAAAATTGGAGAGAATTTCAACACAATTAAAATATATAGAACCCTAGAACATGCAAAAATACATATAAAAGAAGAGTTATAAAATGGCAAAAATTTATCTTTTAAATAATCAAAAATTTGATGATGTTGTAAATCTTGAAGTTTTCAAAGTTCAAAGTTTGAAATTTGATATAGATTTAACTAATTATGATGCTTTGATTTTTACTTCAAAAAGTGCAATTTTTGCTCTTGAAGAGAATAAAATAGATTGGAAAAATAAAGCATCTTATGTAATAGCAAAAGCAACTTCGCAAATAGCAGAGAAATATGGTGCAAATGTTGTTTTTACTGGAGAAAATGGACATGGAAATGAGTTTGCAAAAGAGCTAATTCCTTACTTAAAAGATAAAAAAGTTTTATATGTAAAAGCTAGTAAAACAGTTTCAAATTTACTATCTATTTTGAAAGATAATGGTATAAATATAGATGAATTGGTATCTTATGAAACTATTTGTAATAAAAATCTAAAAGAGATTGAATTAGAAGATGATTCAACTATAATTTTTACTTCTCCTTCTAGTGTAGAGTGCTTTTTTAAGAAATTTTCTTGGAATAGTAGCTTTAAGGCTATTGTAATTGGAAAAACAACTGCTTATTATCTTCCAAAGGAGATAAAAAACTATCAAATTAGCCAAACTACAAATGTATCTGAATGTATAAAACTTGCAAAGTTGTATTATAGTTAAACATAATTTTAAAGATAATTTAGATAAAATCTATCTCAATATTTAACCTAAGTAGTTCGTGATTTCCATTGACGAGAGGTCCGATAACTTATTTTTGTAGGCAAATTGTAGTAATATGGTGTGTAGCGATTCTTTTTGTTTTTGCTCCTTAAATATTTCTCTTGCTTACTGTCCTGACTTTTCAGGGCCAAATTTATGGTAACGGCTACTCGGGAACTTTTATAAAATTTCAAAGGAACAATCGTGAATATATTAATACTTGGAAGTGGTGGTAGAGAGTACTCTATTGGATTAGCATTAACAAAAGAAAAATCTCATAACTTATATTTTATGCCAGGAAATGGTGCTACTTCAGATTTAGGAACAAATATTAATATAACTGATTATGAAAAACTTGCACTCTTTGCAAAAGAAAATAACATTGATTTAACAATAGTTGGACCAGAAGCTCCACTTGTAGATGGTGTTGTTGATATATTTAGAAAACATAATTTAGTAATTTTTGGACCAACTGCAGCTGCTGCAAAACTTGAGGGTTCAAAAGCTTATATGAAAAATATTCTAAAAAAATACAATGTACCAACAGCAGCATTTATAGAAACTACTAGCAAAGAAGAGGCTTTAAACTTTATTGATAGTATGCAAAACACTCCAATAGTTGTAAAAGCAGATGGGCTTTGTGCTGGAAAAGGTGTAATTATTGCACAAAGTAAAGAAGAGGCAAAACAAGCTGCTTTAGATATGCTTAATGGTAGCTCTTTTGGTGATGCTGGAACAAATGTAGTAATTGAAGAGTTTTTAGATGGATATGAACTATCTGTTTTTGCTATTTGTGATGGAAAAAACTATAAAGTTTTACCAGCAGCTCAAGATCACAAAAGAGTAGGCGATGGTGATACAGGACCAAACACAGGTGGAATGGGTGCTTATGCTCCAACACCACTAGTTAATGATGAAATCTATAAAAAAATAGAAGATAGAGTAATCAAACCAACTTTAAAAGGGATGCAAGCTGAAGGTGCACCTTTTGAAGGAGTTTTATTTATTGGAGTTATGGTTGTAAAAGGTGAACCAATTATTTTAGAATATAATGTAAGATTTGGAGATCCTGAGTGTGAGATTTTAATGCCTCTTCTTGAATCACCTGTATCTGAACTATTTTACTATGGTGCTACAAAACAACTTGATAAATTAGATATAAAAATTAAAAATGAGTTTGCAGTTGGTGTTGTGATGGCAAGTGAAAACTATCCATATAGTTCAAGTAAAGCAGCTGAGATTATAATAGATAAAATTGTAGATGAAGATTTAAAAAACAACTCTCATATCTCTTTTGCTGGAGTTGAGTTAATAGATGGAAAACTATTTGCAACAGGTGGAAGAGTATTAGTTTGTGTAGGAACTGGTAATAGTATAAAAGAGGCAAGAAATAGAGCTTATGCCCTATGTGGTCAAGTTCATTTTGCAGGTAAAAAATGCAGAACTGATATTGCATATCAGGCATTAAAGTAGTTTTATGCAAGAACAAATTGATACATCAAAACTAGAATTAGCATCTATGAGAAGTAGGGCTTTTGCCTTTGTCATTGATGATGTTATTGTTAGTTTATTAATAATGTTTGCCTATTGGGATATGATAGTTGCTTCTAGTCATGATAGTGAAGCACTGGTTTATTTAATGCAAACTACACTATTTTTACCTTTTATGGTTCTGAAAATTTTTTATCACACTTTTTTTGTTTGGTATAGTGGGCAAACTATTGGGAAAAAAGTTGCAAAAATTAGAGTAATTGATTCAAATTATTGGGGGAGAGCAAGTTTTTTCCAAGCTCTATTTAGAGGAATTGGAAGAGTTGTTTCAGAGATGTTCTTTTATGTTGGTTTTTTAATCGGATTTTTTAATGATGGAAGAAAAACATTCCATGATTTTACAGGGAAAACGTTGGTGGTAAATGCGTAGAATTATAAGCTCTTTAATAATAACTTCTTCACTACTTTATTCAGTTGAAATAAAAAATGAAAAATATCAGTTACTTGCTCAAAATGTTGATACAAAAGATAATATTATAACAGCAACAGGAAATGTTGTAATTTATTCTCCTACATATTATTTAAGTGCAGATAAGGTAGTTTTTCATCAAGATAGTGAAAATTTTGAACTCTTTGATAATGTTTTAATAATAAAAGATAACAATATCCAAACACAAAGTAATTATGCTTATGTTGATTTAAAAAATGAAATTTTTAATCAATCTCCAACATTTTTAATGGAGGAAAAAAATAGTATTTGGACAAATGCAAAAGAGTCAAGAAAAAATAAAGAGATAGTAAAATTAGATGGTACAATAATCTCATCTTGTGATTGTATAGACCCAGATTGGAGTATTAGAACTTCAAGTGCTGATTATGATACAGAAAATATGTGGATAAATGCTTATAATCCAAGATTGTATTTTAAAAATATTCCTGTTTTTTATCTTCCTTATTGGGGATTTCCAACAGATACAACAAGAAGAACAGGACTTTTACTCCCTTTAATTGGATACTCAAAAAGTGAAGGTATCTATTACTCTCAACCGATATTTTTTGCACCTGCTGATAATTATGATATTGAAGTAATTCCACAAGTTAGAACTTTAAGAGGAGCTGGAGTTTACTCATATTTTAGATATGCTGATTCACCAAACTCTATGCTTAAGATTAAAACTGGATATTTTAAAGAAAAACCAAAATATCAAGAAAAAGAGGGCTTAGAAAACTCTGAACATTATGGTGTTAATTTGAATTATGAAAGAAGAGGAATATTAGCAAGTAAAAATAATCATGAAGATGGACTTTATGCCTCTTTAAGATATTTAAATGATGTTGAATATATTACTCTTGAAGATAATGATTATGAAACAACAACTGATAAAAAAGTTGAATCAAAATTAAACTATTTTTATAATACTCCAAACTATTATGGTGGAGCTTATGGGAAATATTATATAGATGCTGGTAGAAAATCAAATGCACAAACTATGCAAGAATTACCACAACTTCATGGGCATATTTATAATCAAGAGCTATTTTTAGATAGTTTAATCTACTCTTTAGATGCTAAATATTACAACTATACAAGAAGAGAAGGAATAACAGCTGATATATATGAGTTAAATCTTCCTATTTCATATAGTAAAAATATTTTAGATGATTATATGTATATAGGAGTTGAAAATAGCTCTACTTTAACTCAATACAATTATGATAACTCAAAATATAAATATGACAATGGAACACTTATTCAAAATAAAACTTCATTTTTTATAGGAAGTGATTTAATAAGACCATATACAGACTATATTCACACAGTAAATTTAAGAGCTAGTTATGATGTTCCTAAGAATATAAGAAAAGATGGCGATATTTATGGTATTACTGTTACAAAAAATGATGCTGCTAGATATGATGAACTGAAAGATTTTCCAACTATTAAAGATAATAAGACAGTTGATTTAAACTTAAATCAATCTATATATGATAAAGAGAGTTTAAAACAAATTGTAAATCATAAAATGAGTCAATCAATAATCTATGATAGCTTTGATGAAGCAAAAGCTCAAGATTATGAAAATTATCTTAAACTTAATCATGATTATGGTTCTATCTCTGGGAAAGTTATCTATAATATGCAAGATAAAACTATAGTAGAAAGTAGTGCTAGTACTTCATTTAAATATGAAGATTTTGTTTTAACTGCAAATTATAATAATACAAGAGCAACAGAAAATGATTTTAATGATAGAGTTGATTTAGAATCTTATGGATATAGTGCTTCATATAAGTTTGCAAAAGATTATTCATTAAAATATTATGAAAATTATAATATTAAAGAGAAAGTAAGAAGTAGACAAGGAATAGGATTAAATATTGATGATAGCTGTTGGAATTTAGATTTGATGGTTGAAAAAGAGATAACTCCAAGAAGTAGAAAAAATATTAATGGAGATTATGATAGCTATGAACAAACTATACTTTATGCTTTCTTAACTTTAAAACCAGTTGGTGGAATAAGACAAAAATATAGAATTGATGACAACTCAAATGATTTTAAATAGTATTTGTTTTAAAAATAGAACTGATGCAGCAAATAGATTGCTTGAAGTTTTGCCAATAGATACTATGAAGTTAGAAAATTGGATAGTAATATCTGCTTCAAATGGTGGATATAAAATTGCAAAAATAATAGCAAAGAAATTAGATGCAACTTTTGATATTATGTTTAATGAAAAGATTTATGCTCCAAATAATGAAGATTGTGAAATTGCAGTTGTTACAGAGCTTGAGGAAGTTTTAATACATGAAGAGTTAGTAAAATCTTTTGAGATAGATTTAAATTATATATATTCAAAATCAAAAATTATTTATGAAGATATTTTAAAACCAAGAATATCAGCTTTTAGAGCTGGAGAAAAACTCAATCATCTTGAAGGTAAAAATATCTTAATTGTTGATGAGGATATAAATGTAGGTTTAGTAATGATGGCTTGTATAAAAACTATTATAAATCAAAAAGTGAAGTCTATTTGTGTAGCAACTCCAATACTTTCAACTGCAAGTATTCCAGCTATTGACTCAATTACTGATGATTTATATTATATTAAAAGTTTGGAACATTTTGTTGAAGCTAATCATTATTATGAAGAGCTTGAAGAGATTACAATAGAAGATTTAGAAAGAATTAAAAAAGAAGGATAAATATGGCAATAGTATGCGAATTAGAGTTAAATAATCAAAAAGAGATTTTTGAGTTTGGAAAAGTTGCTAAACAAGCAAATGGTGCTGTTTTAGCAAAAATGGGAAATGCTGTTATTTTAGCAGCTGTTGCAAGTGAATTTGACAACCCTGTAAGTGAAGATTTTACACCTTTAACTGTTCAATATATTGAAAAAACTTATGCAGCTGCAAAACTTGCAGGTGGATTTATAAAAAGAGAAGGAAAACCTAGCGATTTTGAAACATTAACTTCAAGAGTAATTGATAGAAGTTTAAGACCACTTTTTCCAAAAGGTTTTGTATATCCAACAACAATAACTGTTATGGTTTTAAGTGCTGATAAAGATGTAGATTTACAAACTTTGGCTTTAAATGCAGCAAATGCAGCACTATATACATCAAACTTACCTATTAAAAAATCTGTTTGTGGTGTTAGAGTTGGAAAGATTAATGATAAATTAGTAATAAACCCTACAAGCGATGAGTTAAATAACTCTACACTAGATTTATATGTGGCTGGTTCTAAAGATGAACTACTTATGATTGAGATGAAAACTATATCTTCTTTAAATGACTCAAACCACTCTACAAACGAAATGGAAGAGCAAACTTTAGTTGAAGCAATTGCTTTTGCACAAGAGGCTTTAAAAAATGCAAATCTTGCTTATGAAAATAATTTTGAAAAAGCTTGTAAAACAATGGCAACTGTTGAATTAGTTGAGTTTACAATTCCAACTGAAGTTATCTCTTATGTAAGAGATAATTTTTCAAATGATATTAAAGATGCTATAAAAAAACTTGCAAAAAGTGAAAGAGCAGTTGAGTTAAAAGAGCTATCAAAAGCAATAGCAAAAAATGATTATTGCACTACAAATGAGCTTGAATATAGCACTATTTATGAAGCTGTAAATGTTGTAAAAAGAGAACTAGTTCGTTCTATGATTGTAAATGAAAAAGTAAGAGCAGATGGAAGAGGTTTAAAAGATGTAAGACCAATAGATATAGAGACAAATATTTTACCATCAGCTCACTCATCTTGCCTATTTACAAGAGGGGAAACTCAAGCTTTAGTTGTAGGGACAATTGCAGGAGCAAAAGATGGGCAGATGTATGAAGTTTTAACAGATAAATCAACATCTATGGAAAACTTTATGGTTCACTACAATTTCCCAGGATTTAGTGTAGGTGAAGCAAAACCAATTTTTGGAGTAGGAAGAAGAGAATTAGGTCATGGAAATCTAGCAAAAAAAGCTCTTGAAGCTACAATTAATAAAAACTTCAAAGATACTTTTAGAATAGTTTCAGAGATTTTAGAGTCAAATGGTTCTTCATCTATGGCAACTGTTTGTGGTGGTTCTTTGGCTCTTAAAGCTGCAAATATTCCAGTTTCTTCTTTGGTTGCTGGAGTTGCTATGGGAATGGTTGTTGAGGGTGATAAATACTCAATTTTAACAGATATTATGGGACTTGAAGACCATGATGGTGATATGGACTTTAAAGTTGCAGGAACTATAAATGGAATTACAGCACTTCAAATGGATATAAAACTTGGGGGAATTGAGTTAAATGTACTTCAAGAGGCATTAAATCAAGCAAAAGAGGGAAGAGTTCATATCTTAAATATTATGGAAGAAGCTTCTAAAGATATAGTTTCAAGTCCTGCTTTACCAAAAGTTGAAGAGTTTGAAATAGATAGCTCAAAAATGATGATAGTTATTGGAAAAGGTGGAGCTACAATTAAAGAGATTATTGAAAAATACTCTGTAAATATTGACTTAAATAGAGATAACGGAACTGTAAAAGTAAGTGGTGATGATAAAAATAAAATAACTGAAGCAAGTAATTTTATAAAAGAGTTAGTAAATAACTCTAATTCTCAAAAAGCCCCAGCAAAAATTGATTTTGAAAAACTTTATAGTTTAGATGAAGTTGTAGCTGGAAAAGTTGAAAGAGTAGTTGATTTTGGAGCATTTATTCTTCTTGCAAAAGGTGGAGAAGGGCTTTTACATATCTCTAAACTATCAAAGCAAAGAGTAGAAAAAGTAAGTGATGTTTTATGCGTTGGACAAGAAATAGAAGTAAAAGTTCTAAAAGTTCAAAAAGATAAAATAGAATTAGGTTTAAATTAATCCTTTTTTGGATTAATTTTTCTCACCAAATCTTCATAAAATAACTAACAAATCTAATCACAAATTAATATTTCTTACGATAATATAGTAAAAATAATTTTTTAAATGTAAACTTTAAGGGGTTTTTATGGCCAAACTTTTAATAGTAGATGACTCTACAATGCTAAGAGATATGTTGAACTATGCTTTGAATGAAGGTGGTTATACTGATGTTGTTGAAGCAATTGATGGAGTTGATGGTTTAGCAAAGGCAAAAACAGCTGAATTTGATTTAGTAATAACTGATGTAAATATGCCTAATATGGACGGATTAACTTTAATAAGCGAACTAAGAAAGTTATCAGCATATTCTAAAAAACCGATTTTGGTATTAACAACTGAGAGAAGTGATGAGATGAAAGCAAAAGGAAAAGCAGCAGGTGCTACTGGATGGATTGTTAAACCATTCGTTCCAGACCAGCTATTAAAAGCTGTAAATATAGTATTAAGCAGATAAGCAGGGGGTTTATAATGTCATTTGATATTTCTAAATATAGAGAGATGTTTTTAGAAGAGGCTTCTGAGCTTTTTGAATCGGCTGATAATGTTTTACTAGAAGCTGAAAATAATGGTACTTTAACTGATGAAGAGATGGGACAATTGTTCCGTGATGTTCATACTTTAAAAGGTAGTGGAGCTTCAGTAGAGTTGGCTTTTTTTGCAGAGTTTACTCATGATGTAGAAAATTTAATGGATAAATTAAGAAGCCATAAAATTGAATTTATTCCAGAAATGGCAGAGACTCTTTTAGATGGTCTTGATGTAATGAAAGAGATTTTAGATTTAGAAGTTGCAAACCAAATTAATAGAGAAAAATTTACAGATATGACTTCTGCTTTACTTGAAGAGATTAGAGCTTATTCAAAAGGTGAAAATGTAGTAAAACAAGCAGCTGCACCAAAAGAAGTTGTTGTTGAAAAAAAAGTTGAACAAATAAGCGAAATTTCAAAAGAACACGATGAAGAAAAAGAGAATTTTGGATTTTTTGATGAAGATATGAATGGTTTAAGAGATGAGGAAAACCCAGCTTTTGGTCTATTTATGGACGATGAAATAAATGAAGAACATAAATCTTATGGTTTTTTTGAAGATGATTTAGAAAGAATTTCTGAATTGGTTGAAAATGAACCAGAAGAGATAAAAGAAGAAAAAGAGCATTTTGGTTTCTTTGATGATGTTCCATCTATTACTCCTGATGCTGTTATGAAATCAAATGATATAGAAGAAGAAAAAGTTGTTAAAACTCCTACTATCGAAAATAAAGTAGAAGAGCCAACAAAAGTTGTTACTAGAAAGCCAAGAGCTGAACAAGAAGATGATAATAAAAAATCAATAGCAAATAATAATAACAATAGTATTAGAGTTAATCTTGATAAAATTGATTTATTAATGAATAATGTTGGAGATTTAGTTATTACAAATGCTATGCTTACACAATTTTCATCTTCTATTGAAGAGACAAAAACAAGATCTTCAGTTTTAGAAAGATTAGAACTTCTTGAAAGACATATTAGAGATATGCAAGATAGTATTATGAGTATCAGAATGGTTCCAATGGAATCAATTTACTCAAAATTCCCAAAAGTAGTACGTGATATTTCAAGAAAACTTAGTAAAAAAGTTGAATTTAAACATTATGGAGATAATGTTGAGATTGATAAGGCTATGATTGAAGGATTAACAGACCCTTTAATGCATATTATTAGAAATTCTCTTGATCATGGAATTGAGATGCCAACAGTTAGAGAAGCTTCAGGAAAACCTGAAACAGGTTCTATTTCAATTAGTGCAGAACAAGCAAATGGTCAAATGATTATCACAATTGAAGATGATGGAAAAGGTATTGATTGTGAAAAAGTTGCACAAAGAGCTTTAGAAAAAGGTCAAATAGATGAACATCAATATAGCAATATGACTGATAATGAAAAAGCTATGTTGATTTTTGGAGCAGGTGTTTCAACTGCTGATGAGATAACTGATATTTCAGGTCGAGGTGTTGGAATGGATGTTGTTAAAACAAATATCTATAAATTGGGTGGAGCTATTAAACTTGACACAAAAATAGGTGAGGGTACAAGAATAACTATTATGTTACCTTTAACTCTTGCTATTTTGGATGGTCTTGATATTAAAGTTGGAGATCAAAAATATATTTTACCACTTAGTTCAATTGTTGAATCACTTCAACCAACATCTGATATGATTAAAAAAATTGGTGATGGAACTAGAGATTTATTAATGCTAAGAGAAGAGTTTATTCCAATAGTAAGACTTCATCAACTATTTGGATTAAAAGATAGCTTTGAACATTTAGAAGATGGAATGCTAATCGTTGTGAAATCTGGAAATACAAAAGTTGCATTATCAATTGATGAATTTTTAAATCAACATCAAGTTGTTGTAAAACCTCTTGATAAAAACTTTAGAAGTGTTCAAGGAATTGGAGCTGCAACTGTAAGAGGAGATGGAAGTATCGGTCTTATTTTAGATGTTGTAGGCATTATAAATGCACAAATTAAAATAGAAAAAGATATGCATTCTATAAAAAGGGCCTCATAAGATATGTCTTATTCAGTAGATGATGTACATAATAGGGTAAAAAAAATTCTTTATTCTCTTACAGGAATTACACTTACAGAGAATAAAGAGATTATGATTTCAAATAGAATTGATAAATTAAAAAGAAATTGCAAATTCTATGGTGATATTATGGAACTGCTTGATATGGTTGAGCAGGGAAAATATGAGACAGATTTCATAAATACATTTACTACAAATAAAACACACTTTTTTAGAGAAGATTTTCATTTTGTAGATTTAAAAGATAGAGTATTGCCTAAGTTTGCTCAAAGTGGTGAGAAAATATCTATGTGGTGTTCAGCTTCTTCAACAGGAGAAGAACCATATTCAATGGCAATAACTGTTCTTGAAGCAGTAAATGAGTGCAATAGAAATATAAATGCTTCAATAATAGCTACAGATATTGATACAAATGTTTTACAATATGCAGCAAATGGTATTTATAGATATTCAAAATCATCAAAAGAGTTTCCAGTTTGGATAAAACCACAGAAGTATTTTAAAAGACGAGTTCAAAAGACTTTAGCTGGAGATGAAGTTTTAATTAAAGCAAATGATGAATTAAAAAGAATGATAACTTTTCATGAGTTAAATTTAAATGATTCAAGTTACAGCTTTGCAAATAATCAATTTGATGTTATTTTTTGTAGAAATGTTCTTATTTATTTTTCAGTTGAAGACCAAAATAAGATATTAAAAAAGCTTTTCCGTCATCTTAAAGTTGGTGGAACTTTATATATAGGTCATTCTGAAAATCCTCAAGATTTGATTAATTATGTTAAAAGAGTTGGACAAAATATCTTTATCAAAGAAAAAGAGATAGTATGATAGTAATAGGACATAAGGATGGTAGTATAGAAAAAGTCTCTTCTTCTAGGTTTACACAGCAAACAAAAGGTTACAATACACATACTGTTATAGGTGGTGAGTTTGCTGTTGGAAGAGATGATGATGATGTTGCCTTTAAAACACTTTTAGGCTCTTGTGTAGCTTTGATGTTTTATGATAAAGATAAGAAAATAAAAGCTATGAACCATTTTTTGTTACCAAAAACAGAGAATACAATTGATGATATGAAATATGGTCTTTATTCTGTTGAGGCTATGTTAAATGAGATGTATAAAATGGGTTGTAAAAAACAAAGTATGGTAGCTAAAATATCTGGTGGAGCTGATATTATGCAGTTGAATTTATCAAATACATCTATAGGTCAAAGAAATGTTGAGTTTGCAAAAGAGTTTTGTAGATCTGAAGGGTTTAAAGTTTTATCCGAGCATACAAGAGGAGAACATGGAAGATTAATACTTTTAGCAGATGATTTTGACACTTTTATTAAAGTTACTCAAAAATCTGATACTGATAGTAAAATTCTTTCTGATGAAAAACAATTACAAACAGAAATTACAAAAGCTCCTGTTATCAAAGAATATAGTGGTGCAGTTGAAATTTTTGGGTCTACAAATAAAGATGTTGAACCAGAAATGGAAATTGAGCTTTTTTAAAATATATTTAGGGTTATAAAATGTACACGGTTTTGATTATAGATGATTCTGCTTCTATGAGAAGAGTATTAAAAGATATGATTAGCTCTATTGATGAGTTTGAAGTTATTGGTGTTGCAAATGATGCCTATGAAGCAAGAGAAAAAATCAAAGAGTTTGAGCCTGATTTGGTAACTATTGATATAAATATGCCTAAAATGGATGGAGTTACATTTTTAAGAAATTTAATGCGACTTCATCCAATGCCTGCTGTTGTAATATCAGGAGAGAGTGTAAGAGGAAACGATATCTTTGATGATGGAGCTGTTGGTTTTATCCCAAAACCTGAAATGGGTGAAGCTATGAGTTCTTTTTCAGATAGAATAAAAGATACACTTCTTAGCCTTACTTTCTTACTAAAAAGATATACTCTTAAAAAACCAAAACCTTTAAAACAAGTACCTTTAACAATAAATGTTGATTATAAAGTACATCCAGATGAAGTTATTCCACTTAGAGCAGCAAAATTAGCTGGTCAAAAGTTAGTAGCTATTGGTTCATCAACTGGTGGAGTTGAGTCTTTATTGAAAGTTTTTAGAAAATTACCATCAGATTTACCTCCAATATTAATAACTCAACATATTCCTTATGGATTTTCAAGCTCATTTGCTCAAAGATTAAATGATAATTCAGATGTAGAAGTTTGTGAAGCTAAAGATGGAATGGTTTTAGAAAGAGGAAATGCATATTTAGCTCCTGGAAATATGCATTTAACAATAGAAAGAGTTGGAAATGAACTTAGAACTAAACTTTTAGATACAAAAAAAGTAAGCCAACATAAACCAAGTGTTGATGTATTATTTAGATCAGTAAATAACAGTGTTGGTGGTGGAGCTATGGCTGTTATGATGACAGGAATGGGTGATGATGGTATGATAGCTATGAAAGAACTTTTTGATAATGGTGCTTATACTGTTGCTCAAAATGAGGAGAGCTGTGTAGTTTTTGGAATGCCTATGAAAGCTATCCAAGCAGGAGCAGTTAAAGATATTGTACATTTAGATGATATTGCTTCATATATTATTGATTTTTCAAGAGGAAAAAGAAAGTAATATAAATAAAAAAGGCTAAGAATTTTAAATTCTTAGCCTTTTTTTTAGATTAGACAAAAATTAGTCTAATCTAGGACCAGCTGCTGTAAAGTCATACTCACTTTCTAAAGTTAAGTATTTTTTAAAGTTTTCTATATACATTTCAGCCAATTTTTTCTTAGCTTTATCGTACTCTAAAGGATCACTCCAAGTATATCTAGGAGTTAATACATGAGTATCTACACCTTTTAAAGTTTTTGGAATTTGTAGGTTAAATATTGTCATATTTTGGAATTCTGAATCATTTATTGAACCATCTAGGATAGCATTTATACAAGCTCTTGTATTTTTAATACTCATTCTTTTTCCAACACCATAAGGACCACCAGTCCATCCTGTGTTTACTAAAAATACATTTACATTATGTTCATCTATTTTTTTACCTAAAAGTTCTGCATAAACAGTTGGATTTAGTGGTAAAAATGCTTCTCCGAAACAAGATGAAAAAGTAGCCAATGGCTCATTTATTCCTCTTTCTGTTCCTGCAACTTTTGCTGTATATCCACTTAAGAAGTAGTACATAGCTTGTTGTTTATCAAGTTTCGCAACTGGAGGAAGAACTCCAAAAGCATCTGCACAAAGGAAAATAATATTTTTTGGATGTCCACCTCTCATTGTTGGAGCATGGTTTTCTATATGATCTATTGGATAAGAAACTCTTGTATTTTCTGTTTTTGATTTATCATTATAATCAACTACACCATTTTCATCAGCAACAACATTTTCTAATATTGCACCTTTTTTAATAGCACCAAAAATTTCTGGTTCGCTATCTGGATCAAGATTGATTACCTTTGCATAGCAACCACCTTCAAAGTTAAATACACCTTTATCATCCCAACCATGCTCATCATCACCAATTAAAGCTCTATTTGGGTCTGTTGAAAGTGTAGTTTTTCCAGTTCCAGAAAGTCCAAAGAATAGCGCTGTATCACCATCTTTTCCTATATTTGCTGAACAGTGCATTGGAAGTTTACCTTCAAGAGGAAGCCAGTAATTCATCATTGAGAACACACCTTTTTTCATCTCTCCTGCATACCAAGTACCACCAATAATTGCTTGATTCTCTTCAACATTAAAGATTACATAAACTTCAGAGTGTAAACCGTGGCTTACATATGCCATATCTACAGTTTTACAAGCATTAAAAATTGTAAATTCTGGTTTAAAGTTTTCTAATTCTTCTTTTGTAGGAAGAATAAACATATTTTGAATAAAGTGAGCTTGCCAAGCAACTTCAGTTATAAATCTAACTGCTCTTCTTGAATCCATAGATGAACCACAATAAACATCAGTAACAAAAATATCTTTGTTGCTTAGTTGTTTTTTTGAAGTTTTTAATAAGTCACTATAAACTTCAGAAGAAACTTTTCTATTTATCTCACCCCAAGCAATATATTTATTTGATGGGTCTTGATTAACGAAAAATTTATCTTTAGGACTTCTTCCTGTAAAGATACCAGTATCAATCATCAAAGCACCAGTTGAAGATATTTTAGCACCTTCATTTTTAACTGCAAAATCGATTAAAAAATCAATATCCGAATTTCTAAATACCGTACCAACGTTTTCTAAACCTAATGAGTCTTTAATATTAGACATAATTTAAATTCCTATCCTAATTTTTAATGCGAAATTTTATCCAAAAATATATAAAACTTTCTGAAATATTAGTAATTATTTAAAAAAAAACATATTTTCTTTAATTTTTCTATACATTATTTAAGATTATAGAACCTTATCTCCGATAATATATATGAAATCATCTATTTTTCTTAAGATGTTAATTAAATTATTTTTTGTCTCTATAATTTTTCTTGACATTTCAATCCTTTGATTAAATTTCCAAAATATTACAATATTTTTTTAAAACTATTGAAAAATATTGCAAATTGTAATATAATTTAATAAATTTATTTAAAAGGAGTAGAAATGTTTATAGTTGAAGATATTATTGATAAATTAAAAGGTATCTTAAATACTGATAATAGGGGCAAAAAAATCTTTGATAAGGATGTTGCAGAGTCTTTGGATTTAACTCAGGCAAATTTTGCAACTATGAAAAATAGAGGAAAAATTCCATACTCAAATATTTTAAACTTTTGTGCAAAAAGAAAAATCTCTATAAATTGGCTTTTATATAATCAAAGTCCAAACTCTTTGATAGATAGTACAGATAGATACTGGATAAAATACTATCCGAGTGTAAGTGTAAGTGCTGGTGGTGGTGCTTTTGAAAATGAAGATGAGTATGAAAGTCTTGAACTTCCAGAGTATTTTTTGGCAATTTTGGGTGGAAAGGATAATATAAAAAATATTGAAGCTATAAATGTTGTTGGAGATTCTATGGAACCAACTTTAAATTCAAATAATATTATCTTTGTTGATAAAACAAAAAATGATGTAAGTAAAGATGGAGTTTATGCCTTTACTACAAATCACGGACTTTTTGTAAAAAGAGTACAAAAAAGAGTGGATGGGCTTTTGGATATTATTTCGGACAACAAAGATTATCCAATTCAAGTTTTAAATAAAGATGAGTTAAATGTCTTAGGAAAAGTTGTAAGCTCTTTTGGAAGAATTTATTAAAATAAATTCTTTCAGTAAATTTTTAAATTTTATAAAAAACTTCACACTTCATCACACTTTTTAAATATAATTGCTAAATTTTTTAGAAAGAGAGAGAAGATGAGTTTCAAAAAAGCCTTTTTTATTTCTGTTTTACCACTATCTTTGTTCTCTTTTGAGCTTGAAAATGTCTTATATGATTTGAACCAATATAGTGATAAAACACACTTAAACATAGACTACAAACCAACAGCTATGACAGTTTTATACTCATCAGATTTAGAAAATTTAGGTATAAATACCTTAGCTGAAGCTTTGGATTTTGCTAGTGGTATTCAGACTTTTTCTAGTACAGCTACTTCTTCTTTAATTTCAGTTCGTGGACAAACACAACCTTTTCACTCTATTTATGAAAAAATAGGCTTTTTTTTAAATGGTATTAGTATTGGTGCAAACTATTTTGATAGTTTTCCAATATCGCTAATAGATAGAATAGAAATCTCAAAAGGTTCTACTTTGGGATTAAACAACCCTTATAGTTTTGTTGCTAGTATAAATATAGTTACAAAAAGCTCTATACCAAATCAAAATAGTATCTCTTTTCAATCGGGAAGTTTTGATAAAAGAGTAGCTTCAACTTCAATAAATCAAAAAGTAGGATCTTATGATATGGGTCTTGACTTTTACTACTTAAAAGACAACAAAAAAGTATATGCCCCAAGTGCGATTTTATCAACAGAGGATTTTGGTACAAGTTTTGATAGAAAACAAGAGTCTTTGGATGGGAAAGAGGATATTGCTTTTGGGATTAGTTTTAAAGATGACAATTTAGAGTTTTCAAACAGATATATAAAAAACAATAAACAAAATAACTATGGTTTTATTGGTTTACTTGATTTTAACGATGCTGGTTATACAAAATATGAGACAATTTCAAGTGAGCTAAAATATATAAAAAATATCTCTCAAAACAATCTTTTAGAGAGCAAGGTAGGATTTTTACAAAATAACTACAAACTCAATACATATCTTTATAAACTTCCAGAAAATATTTTAGGTATTGATGTTTACAATCCACATTTTAAAACGAACCACACTCAAAGAGATATATATTTATCACTTTTACTTAAAAACACAACTTTTAATAATCAGGAAATAGCTTATGGAGTACAAGTAACAAGAACAAGTATAGAAAAAAACAACTTTTATGCAAATGTTGATGATCTGTATGATGTAGGAGTTTCAATTCTTGGTACTTACTTTCCAAATACTCCAAACTTAACAAAATTTAGTGGGAAAGATGGTTTTTTAGCTGATATACAAAATAGAATAAATGTTTCATATTATATAAATGACACCTACACAGCGACTGATTATTTAAGTTTCTCTTTTTTAGCAAAACTTGATGATTTTGAAGGCTTTGACAATGCTTATAACTTTAAAGCAGGTGTAGTTTACTCAAAAGACAATCAAAATATATACAAATTTATCCTTTCAAAATCTTCTAAAACTCCATCTTTAATTGAAAACTCTATGGTTGGACACTTGGCAACTTATGGAAATAGCAGTTTAAAAAATGAAGATGTACAAAGTGCTGAATTGATGTATATTTATGCAAATAGTAGTGATAAATTGAAGCTAAATTTGTTTTATAATATATATAAAAATTCTATTGATTTAAAACAAAAAGGAAGCAATTTTGAGTTTACAAACAACAAAAGCGATTTAGACAACTATGGAGTTGAGTTAGAATATAGCAAAGTTTTTGAAAATCGTTCAAAACTCTTCTTTAATAGCTCTTACAATATTTTTGAGTACAAAAACAGCTACAATAATTTGGATTTAAATACTCCTGTTGTTCCAAAGCTTACATCAATTTTGGGATATGTTTATGCTATTAATTCAAAGTTTACTATTAGCCCACTTTTGCGATATTATGGAACTAGACAAAAAGTAGAACAAGGTGGAAAAATAGGTGATTTTACTCTTCTTGATATGACTTTGACATATAGATTTTCAAAAGATTCAAAACTTACTTTTGGAGCTAAAAATATTTTAGACAAAGATTATTACTATTTTGGACATAAAACAAAAGATGAAACAATGCTAAGAGAGGGGCGAACTTGGTTTGCTGGGTTTACTTATGATTTTTAGACTACTACTCTGTTTTTTTTCTACATCTTTATTTGCAAATGTAGTTTATAATCCAAAAATTCTTGATATTCAAGCAAAAGTATTTCCAAAAATTATAATTTCAGATAATGACTTCGAGAAAAAACTAATAGACAATAAAATAGTTTTAACTTTGTTTTATGAAGAGATAGATTTAAACACAGCACAAAGTTTGAAAGAAAAAATAGAGAAAAACTATGAAATTTTAAAAGATTTGCCTTTTGAAGTAAATTTGCAAAAATATAGTGATTTTAGAAGTGATAATTTATCAACAGCATATCTATTTTTACTTGGAAAAAAAGAGAATATTACTCAAATTTCTAATATTTTAGAAAAAAATAGCCGTCTAAGTTTTGCTTATGATGATAGTTATTTGGATTTTGGAGTAATTTTTGCTTTAAAAATTAGTGCAAAAATAGATATATTTTTAAATCTTCAAGCTTTAAAAAATAGCGAAATTGAGCTTCAAAATTCAATATTTAATGTGGTAAAAATAAGATGAAAAACTTAAGTATCTTAACTCAAATTGCACTTATAAATATAATAGTTTTTACTATTTTTATAGCTATTCTTATACAAAGAAATTATTCAATAGTATCAAATCAGCTAGTTGTACTTGAAGATGAAAAAATCGACTCAATAGTTAAAACTTTAGCTCCGATAATATCAATAAATCTTACTTTGGGTTTGCAAGAAAATATAAAAGAGTTTGTAAGAGAAAACCTAAAAGAGCATAAAGAGGTAATCGGTATAAAAATAATTGATATTGATAAAAAAATTGTTCATGAAGAGTATAAAGATAGTATAAAAGGTTCTAGAATTTACTATTTGACTTTAAGCGATACTATTTTAAAAGATAAAATAGGGGATTTGTACATTTACTACACTTTTTCATCTATCTACTCAAAACTTCTAAATGAGTTTTATGTTTTTTTGTTTTATATTGTTTTGCTCTTTATTTTCTCTCTTCTTATCTCATCTTTTTTGATAAGGTTTAATCTAAAATCTCTAATGCAACTAAAAGATAAAATGCTAAATTATAGCCTAAACCAAAAGAGTATTTTTGAAGAAGAGAACTATAAAAATGAAGTCTCTATCATAAATAACAGTGCTTTTAAAATGATAAAAAAGATAGAAGAGGAAGTTGAAAAAAGAATTATTTACGAAAAAGATATTATGCAAAAAAATCGTTTGGCTTCTATGGGAGAAATGCTTGATAACATAGCTCATCAATGGCGACAACCTTTGATGAAAATAAGTGCTATTTTACTAAATGTAGATAGAAATATTGAGCTTAATAAGTACGATGAAAAGTATCTGCAACAAAGACTTGAAGATATTTCAAACACAGTTTATTTTATGTCAAATACAATAGAAACTTTTAGAGAGTTTTTAAACCCAAACAAAGCAAAACAGAACTTTGAAATATCTTCTGCAATAGAAAAAAGCCTAAAAGTTTTAAACACTTCACTAAAAGATGTGAATATAAATTTAAATAAAAAAGAGATTTTTATAGATGCTTTTGAGAGTGAATTTATGCAGATTTTTATATCTATTTTATCAAATTCGATAGATATTTTTAAAGAGAGAAATATAGAGGAAAAAGTGATAAATATAGATATAGTTGAAGATGAAAATAGAATTTTTGTACAAATTGAAGATAATGCACTAGGAGTTGAGGATAAAAATATCGATAGGATTTTTGAGCCATACTTTACAACAAAATATAAAAGTGGTGGAACTGGAATGGGACTTTATATAGCAAAAATGATTATGTTAAATAGTTTTGGTGGAGATATAAAAGTAGAAAATAGCCAAAAAGGAGCAAAATTTACTTTAATTATCCCAAAAGCAGATATTAAGGGGTGGGAACTATGAGTAAAGAAAACCTAAAAAATTTTACACTTCTTTATGCAGAAGATGATAAGGCTATACAAAAAGAGATGTTGGAGTATTTTTCTAGCTATTTTAAAGAGGTTTTTGTTTGTGATGACGGAAAAGAGGCTTTGAAACTTTATGATGAGAAAAAACCAGATGTTTTGGTACTAGATATTTATATGCCATTTTTAAGTGGTATGGAATTAACAAAAATAATAAGAAAAAATGACCATAAAACAAAAATAGTTTTAATAACAGCTTTTTCAAAAGATTCTTTGCTTTTAGATGCGATAAATACAGATGTAAACTACTATATTACAAAACCAGCAAGCTTGCAAAAAATAAAAGATATGCTAGATAAAATCTCCCTTGATTTGGAAAGAAACTCTACAAAGATAGTAAAAATTGATGAAAATTTGCATTTTAATATGATAAATAAAAAGCTTTATATAGGAGAGTTTGAATTAAAACTAAGCAAAAAAGAGGCAGATTTACTAGAACTTTTTGTAAAAAATGTGCAAAAATCTATAAGTATTGAAGATATTATGGCTTGTTGTTGGAGTGATTTTAATAGTGAAATTTCTATTGATAGTGTTAAATCTTTGGTTAGTTCTTTGAGAAAAAAACTTCCAAAAGATAGCCTTGTAAGTGTTTATGGTATTGGGTATAGTTTGAGGGTGAAATAATATTTGACATATAAATTGTACATTGATATAATAAGGCAAAAAATAAGGAGATAAATATGGTATCAGAAAAAATCACAGTTACTATCCCTTTTGAATTGAAAAATAGACTTTTAAGTGTAAAAGATGAGTTAAAAACATCTATTTCAGCTATATATAAAGAGGCTTTAGAGAATTATTTGGAAAAAAAAGAGCTTGAAAAATGGGAAAAAGGTGCATTGTTGGCTTCAAAAGATAAAGAATATAAAGAGTTATCTAAAACATTAGCTAGTTCAAATGAGGATATTTATGAATATTAATCAAGGTGAAATATGGTTGATAGATTTTGAACCAAGTATTGGAAGTGAGATAAAAAAACTTCGTCCAGCAATAGTTGTAAATGATGATAGAGTTGGAAGATTTGGAATAAAAATTGTAGTTCCGATTACTGAATGGAAAGATTTTTATAGTAACTATCCTTGGATTATAAGAATTAATCCAAATAGTGAAAATGGATTATCTAAAGAGTCTTCGATAGAGTGTTTTCAAATAAAAAGTTTTTCGGTTGAAAGATTTGAGAAAAAAATTGGACAAGTAGATAAGGCTCTTTTATTTCAAATTCATAGCACTATTATGAAAACTTTAAATCCAGTTTATAAATTGTTAAATTCTTGATATTTTTAATTTCTTAAAGCTAAGGATTTTGTGCTAAAGCACTCTCTGTGAGAAATCCTTAGTTCCAAACTCCTACAATTTACCCAAAATCTCATCTATATCTAAACTCATTTTAGAAAAAGCGAACCATTTTTTACCCAAATCCTTAAAACTAGCTCCAATATGATAAATCTCTTTTTTATCTAAAATTAAAAATCTATCGTGAGAATTTAGGAAATTGGACTTTAGTCCAATCAATAGCTGGGACTTCAGTCCCAGTTCCAAACAGAGTAAAAACAGTATCATCTATATAGTTATCTATTAAAACAACTTCTTTTTTTGCTAATTTTAGTAAATCATTTACAAATATTTCATTTTGCAATTTTCTGGAATTGAGATTTTAATCTTAGCAAAAAAAGCTAAGGTTTTTGTGCTTTAGAACTCTCTGAGAGAAAACCTTAGTTCCTAAGAAAAAAAAGAAAAAACAAAAGAATTTCAAAATTTCTTTAAAAAAAGCAAAAAAACTTCACACTTCATCACACTCTTTGTTTATAATCTAGTGAAATATTAAAAGAAGGAGAAAAAATGTACCAAAATCATGAATATAAAAACAGATTTAGGATACTAAAAGGTGGGCTTATCTCCCTTGTTGTATCTTCAAACTTATATGCAGCACCAACAGGTGGAACGCTGACTAGTGGAAATGCAACTATAAATCAAAGTGGCAACACAACAAACATAAATCAATCTAGCGAAAAAGCCAGTATAAATTGGCAAGATTTTTCAATAAAATCAAATGAAACAGTAAATTTCAATCAACCAAACCAAAACTCAATTACACTTAATAGAGTTGTAGGAAATGAAAAGTCTATTATTGATGGTGCATTAAACGCAAATGGACAAGTTTGGTTAATAAACCAAAATGGTACAATTTTTAATAAAAATGCAAAAGTAAATGTAGGTGGTTTACTCGTAACAACTAAAAACCTAAGCGATGATGATTTCCAAAAAGGAAACTACTCTTTCAAAGGAGATTCAAGTGCAAGTATTGAAAATTTAGCTGAAATATATAGCGAAAAATATGCCTCTTTTATAGCAAACTCTGTAATAAACAACGGTACTATCAAAGTACATACTGGAAATATAAATCTTACTGGTGCAAATGATTTTACTATTTCACTAGATGAAAACTCAAATATCTCCCTAAAAGTAACTAAAGGTGTTCTCGATGCACTTGTAGAAAACAATAATCTTTTAATTGCAAATGGTGGAAATATCTATCTTACAACAAATGCAAAAAATGAATTGCTTAAAGGTGTAGTAAATAATACAGGAATAATAGAAGCTGCTTCACTAGATGATTTAACTCAAAGTGAAGTGATAATCTTCGCTCATGGTGGAACTGCAAATATAGATGGAACTATAAATGCAAAAGGAAGTTTTGTAGAAACAAGTGGAGAAAAGCTATCTGTAAAAGATAGTTTTAAAATAG
Organism: Arcobacter vandammei; assembly: GCF_016106035.1. GTDB lineage: Bacteria > Campylobacterota > Campylobacteria > Campylobacterales > Arcobacteraceae > Aliarcobacter > Aliarcobacter vandammei. Next base: position 32,349 of record NZ_JADKPZ010000012.1, on the reverse strand, counting down.
AAGCTAAAACTTGGCTTTTAGACCCAGAGAATGTAACAATAGAGTCAAATGGTGGAAATTCTTTAACAGGTGCAAGTGTAAGTGCAAGTGCAATTGAAAATGCTTTAATACTTGGTAATATAAATGTATTTATCGAAGCAGATAATAATATAAATGTAAATGAAGCTATCTCATACGATATAAATACATTACAACTAAAAGCTGGAAATGATATAAATATAAACAAAGAGATAAATGTAACTGGAAATGGTGGTTTATCTTTGGTTTATGCACAAACAAATGTAACTGGAAACTATTATGTAAATAATGGTGCAAAAGTAAATCTAGCAAATGGTACAAGTTTTAAAACAAAAAAAGGTACAGATACAGAGATTAACTGGACTATTGTAAATAGTGCTAGTGCTTTACAAAATATGAATAACAACAAATCACTAAGTTATGTATTAGGAAGCAATATAGACTTAAACGGTGTTGTCTGGACACCAATTGGAACAGGAGCAAATGGTATTCCTAGTAATTACTTTATGGGAAAGTTTGATGGGCTTGGACATACTATATCAAATTTTGCAGTTTCTAGTCTTGGAGAGAATAAAGGGCTTTTCGGTGCAACTTGGGGAGCAATTATAAGAAATGTTAATTTAAGAGATGTGCTAGTACAAGTGAGTGGTAATAATGTAGGAGCATTGGTTGGAAGCAATGGACTTAATTCATTAATCGAAAATGTATCTGTAACTGGTAATGTTTATGGAACTGAAAAAGTAGGTGGATTGGTTGGTTCTAATGGAAGTAGTAATATAAAAAATAGTTATTTTTCTGGACAAGTAGAGGGAGATAAAGAAGTAGGTGGCTTGGTTGGTTATATTGGAAGTGGAGTAATAGAAAACTCATATACAAAAGGGACTATAAAGGGATTTCAAGGATATTCTGGTGGTATTGCTGGAGTAAATGCAGGAACAATAAAAAACTCATATACAAGCACTATTATTAATAGTGGAGCTTGGTATAATGATGGACTTGCTGGAATTGAATATTATGGTTCGACAACTGAAAATTCATACTATGATAAGAATGTATATTTTCCTGGTTATGATACTTATAGTAGAGGAAAAACACAAGCTGAGATTTTAGAAGCATTTAAAGGAGTTGATGGTTGGGCTACAAGTGGTGCTGATTTTGAAGGCTATGCTACGGATACTATTTTACTTCCACAACTGAAAACTTTTTATAAACCTACAAGCACACTTTTTGCTGGTGGATATGGTACAGAAGCAAATCCATATACTATTACAAACTGGACACAGTTGCAAAATATAAACAATGCAAATATCCTAACAAAAGGCTATTATCTATCTTTAGTAAATAATCTAAATAATGGAAGTGTAGGATATACAAACAACTGGAATGCGATAGGAAATAATATTTCAAATCAATTTAATGGGCATTTTGACGGATTTGGAAATACTATCTCAAATCTTGTTATAAATAAAACATCTAGTGAGCAAGCACTTTTTGGATGGATAGGAGTTGATTCAACTATAAAAAATCTTGGTTTAGTTGGTGTAAGTATAAGTGGAAATTATCAAGTTGGTGGATTGTTTGGAGAAAACTATGGAACAATTGAAAACTCTTATGTTACTGGAGATGTATATGGACAGTATGCTGGAGTATTTGGTGGAAGAAACAATGGAACGATAAAAAACTCTTATGCTGCTGGAGATGTAAAAGGAGATTTTTATATAGGAGGTTTGGTTGGATTAAATGAACAAGGGGCAACAATCGAAAACTCTTATGCTAGTACAATTTTAGTTGGACAAGCTTCTTATAAAGGAGGTTTGGTTGGATATTCTTATGGGGGAATTACAAACTCTTTTTATGATAATGAAAAATTCACTGGAGCTGGTGTAGGTGGTGGAACTACAACTGGAGTTACAGGACTTACAACAGAGCAAATGAGTCATGGAACTGTATATAAAACAGCTGGTTGGGATATAGTTGCAGATAGTAGTTTGACTACTGGAAAACCCGTTTTAAAATGGGATACTGCGACAAATAAATATGTTTGGGCAATAGCACCAAAAACTATCACTGGTAATTTGTCAAATGAAGCAGTTACTTATAATGGTTTACTTCAAAACCTAAGTTCTATCTATACTTCACAAGCTATTTTTGGTACAGATGGTATGAGTTTTAAATTTGTAGATGATAAAGGCGATGTTTTAGGGTATCAAAATGCAGGAACATACGAAAATATTGGAGTTGTTTTAACTGGAACAGACGAGTTTACAGTTGCAGGAGTTGGTACAAAAGGAACTTTGACTATAAATAAAGCACAGCTTGATATTGTCGCAAATTCTGATAGCAAGGTTTACAATGGACAAACTCAAAGTGTTAGTGGATATACATTTGGAACAAATAAACTTTTAGGAAGTGATACAGCTAGTGTTTTTGCTTTAAGTGGAGAAACAACAACTAGTTCTAGTAAAAATGTAGGTACTTATAATACAAATATTACACAAAGTGGAGTTGCAGATAACTATACTTTAAATATCACTCAAGGTAAATTGGAAATTACAAAAGCAAACTTGACAATCATCAGTGGATTAACTGCTGATAATAAAGTTTATGACGGAAATACAACAGCAAGTGTAAAGATAGGAAATCTTCAATATTCAGGATTAATCCCAGGCGATAGTGTATCTTTAATTGGCACACCAACAGGTACATTTGCAAATAAAGATGTAGGAACTCATCAAGTAAATATCTCTGGATTTACTTTAAGTGGTGATAATTCAGCAAACTACAATGTTATAGCACCAAGTAGCTTAAGAGCAAGTATCACTCAAAAAGAATTAAATATCTATAGTGATTATATTTTAGGAAATACCAAAACTTATGACGGAAGTACAAATGCAACACTTTCAGTTTCTGCAACAATGGGTGGATTTGTGCCTGGTGAAAGTATTAATTTTTCTTATTTAGCAAATTTTGAAGATAAAAATGTAGGAGAAAATAAAACTATAAATGTAAAATATTATTTATCAGATAATGGAAGCGTTAAAGCTTCAAATTATAAGATAAAAGCAGGACAAGAAACAGCTACCACAACAGCAAATATTTTGAAAAAAGATTTGACAATAGATAGTGTAACAGCAGAAAATAAAACTTATAATGCAAGTAGAGATGCTACATTGTCAAATGTTGGAAAGCTAGTTGGATTGGTTGACGATGAAGAGTTGGAGTTGGCTTATACTAGTGCAGAGTTTGATAATAAAAATGTAGGAGCTGAAAAAACTGTAACTATAAGTGGATATACAATTGCAGATAAAGATACAAATCTAGCTTCAAACTATAACTTAAAACAAACTTCTAAAACTACAACAGCAAATATCTCTAGAGCAGATTTGACAATCACTGGATTAACTGCAAATGATAAAGTTTATAACGGAAATACAATAGCAACTTTAAATATAGAAACTGTTGGATATGAAGGTAAATTTGAAAATGATGTTGTATCTTTAAGTGGCACACCAACAGCTCAATTTACTAATCAAAATGTAGGAACTCATAATATAACTCTTTCTGGAGTTTATTTAACTGGTAATGATGCAGGAAATTACAATGTTATAGCACCAAGTAGCTTAACAGCAAGTATCACTCAAAGAGAGTTAGAAATCTCAAATGGTTCAATTGCAGGAGTAAACAAAACTTATGATGGAGGTACAAATGCAACAGTTACAAATGCTGGAACATTAACTGGTTTGGTTGGAACTGAAACTTTAGCTTTGAACTATTCAGCAGGATTTGAAGATAAAAATGCAGGAACTGGAAAAACTGTAAATGTAGAGTATAGTTTGGGAACTGGAACAGGTTTGGCTTCAAATTATAAAATAAAAGAAACAGATAAAACAGCTACTACAACAGCAAGTATTTCTAAAAAAGATGTAAGCAATGTATCTTATACAGCTAATAATAAAGTTTATGATGGAACTACAATAGCAAGTGTAAGTGGAAGTTCTGGTAATTTTATTGCAAACGATAATATAGGATTTACTCAAAGTGCAAATTTTGATGATAAAAATGTAGCAGATAATATAAATGTAACTATTTCAAATATCGCTTTAAGTGGTGCAGATGCAGGAAACTATAATTTAATAGGTAGTTTTAATGGAACTTTATCAGCAAATATCACTAAAGCAAACGCAACTGTAACAGCAAACTCTGATATAAAAACTTATAATGGATTAGCTCAAAGTGTAAGTGGATTTACAGCAAGTGGATTAGTAAATAATGAGACAAATTCAGTATTAACGGGAATAATTGGAGCTAGTGTAAGTGGAACAAATGCAGGAACTTATACAACAACATTAAGTGGAACAGATTCAAACTATAATCTAAAATTTGTAGATGGAAAATTAACTATAAATAAAGCAGATTTAGTAGTTAGCTCTTCAAATGGCTCAAAAACTTATGATGGTTTGGTTTATAATAGTAATGTAAATTATAGTGGATTTGTAAATAGTGAAACAAATTCTGTTTTAGGTGGAACATTAAGTGGTGGAATATCAGTTAAAGATGCAGGAACATATACTACAAATTTAAGTGGTTTAAGTGCAGATAATTATAATATCTCATATACAGATGGAACATATACTATAAATAAAGCAAACGCAACTGTAACAGCAAACTCTGATATAAAAACTTATAATGGATTAGCTCAAAGTGTAAGTGGATTTACAGCAAGTGGATTAGTAAATAATGAGACAAATTCAGTATTAACGGGAATAATTGGAGCTAGTGTAAGTGGAACAAATGCAGGAACTTATACAACAACATTAAGTGGAACAGATAAAAACTATAATCTAACATTTGTAGATGGTAAATTAACTATAGATAAAGCAGACCTAACTGCAACACTAAATGATGACTCAAAAACTTATTATGGAGTAGCTTATAGTGGTGGTAAAGGAGTTTCTTATAGTGGATTTGTAAATAATGAAGATGAGAGTGTATTAAGTGGAAGTTTGTCTTATAGTGGAGATAGTCAAGGAGCGACAGCTGTTGGAACATATACAATAGATGGAAGTGGATTATCTGCTCAAAACTATGATATTACTTATTTAGCTGGAGATTTAAATATAAAACCTGCTCCAGCTGTTGATTCAAATTCTGAAATTAGAAAAATAGTAGATAGTATAGAACCAAAAATTTTAAATAACCCAATTGCAAATATTATAGGCGATATACAAACATTGTCTTTTGGAAATATGAATAATACAAGAATTATAAATGGTGGAGTAAATACTCCAATAAATGTAGCAACAAACCTAGCAGACCTTTCAACAACACAAGGAGATAATGATGAGAATAAATAGAATAATAGGATTATCGCTTCTAAGTAGTATTTTACTACTAGGAGCAACTCCAAATAGTAATACAATAGATAGACAAATACAAACACCAAGAGATATTCCAACATTTAAAAAAGATGATATAAATATTGAAGGTGTAAAAAGTGATAGCGTAAAAACTAATGATAGTACGCAAAAAGTATTTGTAAAAAACTTTACTTTTGTAGGTAATAGTAAAATATCAAATGATGAACTTTCTGATGTAGTTAAAAATTATGTAAATAAAGAATTAACTTTTAATCAAATTCAAGAAGTTTTAGCAATAGTAACTAAAACTTATAGAGATAAAAGATACTTCGTTGCAAGAGCATATTTAGGTAAACAAGATTTGCTTAAAAATGATAATGCTTTACAAATCTCTATAGTTGAAGGAAATTATGAAGATATAAAACTAAATAATAGCTCTTTAGTAAATGATAACTCTTTAGAAGCTATTTTAAATAATTCAAAATCAAATGAAACTATAAATGTAAAAGATATAGAAAGAGCCTTATTACTTATAAATGATAGAGCAGGAGTACAAATCTCTAGCTCTGTAATAGAACCTGGAAATAGCCTAGGAACAAGTAATATAACAGTTTATACTCTTGCAACTCCTAGAGTAGATGGATATGTTGTTGCAGATAATTATGGAAGTAGATATACAGGTTACTATAGACTTCAAACTTTGGTAAATATAAATAGCTTAATTGGTGTTGGTGATAAACTATCCCTTTCAGGATTAATTTCAAATGGTGCTGATTTGAAAAATGGTAAATTAGCCTATGAAGTTCCTCTAAACTCTTATGGCTTAAAAGCTGATTTTGCTTATAGTAGAACAAACTATGATTTGGTAAAAGAGTATAAACCATTGGATGCTAAAGGTAACTCAAATATCTATGAAGTAGGATTGTCTTATCCACTTATTAGATCTACAAATGAAAACCTTTACCTAAAAGGTAAATACTTTCATAAAGATTTAAATGATTATATGGATTCTAGTTTTAATCTAGATGAAAAAAGAAATATAAACTCTTTTGTTGCAAGTTTGGATTATGATAAAAATTACTCTTTCTTTAATCTTCCAGCTAGAGTATTTGCAAACTTAAATTTCACAACAGGACATCTAAATTCAACACTAAATAAAGTAAATGATGGAAACTATAATAAAATAGATGCTTATATAGCAAATGATATTTACTTTAGTGAAATATTTTCTTTGAAATCAAACCTAACAGCTCAAAAAGTTTTAGGAAATAAAAACCTAAATGGAAATGAAGATATATATCTTGGTGGAGCATATGGTGTTAAAGTATATCCAGATAGTGAACAAAGTGCAGAAAATGGATATATGCTAAACCTAGAACTTCTTTCAAACCTTCCAAAAATAAACTCTTATTCTCATAGAGTTGGACTGTTTTATGATATGGGAAATGTATATGAAGAGAAACAAGATGTAACATTTAAAAGAAAAACTCTTCAAGATGTTGGTTTTGGATACTATGCAAACTATAAAGATTTTTTCGCAAGAGTTCAAATGGCTTGGGCTATAAATCATGAAGTTTCAGATAAAAATGAACCACATCAAAATAGTAAATTACTATTTCAAGCTGGTTGGGTGTTTTAAAAAAGTGTAGGGGAATTTTGAGATTTTTGAAGATATTCAAAAATCTCTTTATAAGAAAATCCTATTAAATATGCACAGTTGAAAGTTTGATTTTTTAAAATATCTTTTATCTCATCTAAGTTTTTTATACTATTTTTTGAAATAAATATAGTTTTTGCATACTTAAACTCACTATTTAAATACTCTTTTTCTATTTCAACTAAATTTATATTGTTTTGACAAATTATAAATCTATCACTTTTCCCAAAATCAATTGGTTCAAAATTCTTATCTATAAAAATAGCTTTGAAGTTTGAGTAGTTTTTTAGCTTTGAAATATCAATATCTTTGTTAAAAAAGTTAAAAATATTTAAAAAGCTATCAATATATATATTTGCTAATTTAATTCTTGAAAAATAGTGATTTTTATATGAAAAACTTATCTCAAATAAAGAGTGTTTTATTAGGTTTGTAATCTCTTTTTTTGAAATATCTTTTTCAAACTTTTCATTTTTTGGGTAGATACTAGTTAAAATCTCTTGATTTTTGGAAATTAAAATATTATTTTCTTTTATCTCATCTATAAATCTAAACATTTTTTCTATATTTTTTGGTACAAGAAAAATAGGTTTTTTATGATTTTGATAATAAAGCTTTAACATATCAAAACTATCATCTTTGCAAAAAAATGCTTCAAGTTTTAGATTTGAAAGTTTATATCTAAGAAGTTTAATAATACTTAGATTTAAATCTTTTACTTTTATAAATGCTACTTCACTATCAAGTATTGGAAAATCTTCTTCAAAAATAACTGCATAAGCACCATTTTGTATAGATTCTTTTAAATCAACTAAATTTTTTGCTATAAATAAATCAGAAGTTTTAACTTTGTTTACATCAGTTTTTATATCATTTATAAAAGAGATAGATGGAGAGTTTAAGAGCTCTCCATCTATAATATCAACTATTGAAGAGATTTTCACTAGCTTATTTTTGTACCTATTTTTTTAGGCTTTTCTGGACGAATAAGACTTAAACCATCTTCATCTTTGGCTGCTAAAAGCATTCCTTCACTTAAAAGCCCCATTAGTTTTGCTGGTTTTAAGTTTGCAACAACACATGCTTGAGTTCCTACAAGCTCAGAAGCACTATAAAACTCTTTAATTCCTGCAAGGATTTGTCGTGGACGATTTTCTCCTAAATCTACTTGAAGTTTTAGAAGTTTACTTGATTTTGGCACTTCAACAGCTTCAATAATAGTTCCTACTTTTATAGTAGTTTCAAAGAATTTATCAATAGTTATTAAGTTTACACCATTTAAATCAAGAGGCTCTAACTCCTCTTTTGCTTCATATTTGCTCTCATCTTTTTGTAAAACTGTAACATCTGAAACTTCAGGTTGAGCTAAAAGCACCTCTTCAATTCGTGGGAATAGGGCATCTATTTTAGAGATTTTTATATCAGCTAAAAGTTCTTGATTTTTTATTAGTTTATTGTAGTTTTGTGTTGTAATTTCAAGCCCTAAACAAGATGCTATATCTTTAATCTTATGTGGCATTACACTATCAAGAAGAAGTGCTGTTTTTGCCATAATATTTGTAATAAGAGCAACTAAAGCCATAGCTTCATCGTTTTTGCCATCTTTTATCAAATTCCAAGGTTCATAGTCATTTATAGCTTTGTTTCCAATAGTTAAAATCTTCCAAATCTCTTCAAGGTATCTATTTATCTGCATATTATAGATATAAGTTTCAAGTGTTGAGATGATACTGTGTACTTCATCTAACTCTTTTTTATGGAATTTTTCCACATCTTTTGAACTTACATTAAAGTCAAAATATTTTCCACTCATTCCCATAATTCTATTTAATAAATTTCCTAAATCATTCCCTAAATCAGAGTTTATTCTATCTATCAAAGCTTTTTGTGAAAAATCTCCATCTTGTCCAAAAGGAACTTCTCTTAAAAGAAAATATCTAAAAGCATCAAGTCCATAGGCATCTGCTACCTCTTTTGGATTTACTACATTTCCTTTTGACTTACTCATTTTTTCACCATCTCTAGTCCACCATCCATGAGCAGCAATATGTTTTGGTAAAGGTAAATCTAAGCTCATCAAAAATGCTGGCCAATAAATTGCATGAAATCTTAAAATATCTTTTCCAACTAAATGAATATTTGCTGGCCAAAAATTCATATTTTTTTCATCACTTCCATATCCTAAAGCTGTTGTATAGTTTAAAAGAGCATCAAGCCAAACATACATAACATGTTTTGGCTCATTCATCTCTTGTGGAAGTTTCACACCCCAATCAAAAGATGTTCTTGAAATTGACAAATCTTTTAAACCATTTTTTACAAAGTTTACAATCTCATTTTTTTTGGCTCTAGGAAGTATACAATCAGGGTTTTCTTCATACCATTTTAGAAGCTTATCTTCATACTTTGAAAGTTTAAAAAAGTAGCTCTCTTCTTTTACTAAAATTGTAGCTCTTGCACATTCAGGGCAAAATTGTTCATCTACAAGTTGAGATTCAGGGTAAAAAGTCTCGCAAGGAACACAGTAAAAGCCTTCATATTCACCCTTGTAAATATCGCCTTTTTTGTACATATCTAAAAATGCTTTTTGAACACCAGTTTTGTGTTCCTCATCTGTTGTTCTTATAAACTTATTGTAAGATATATCAAAATTATCCCATAAAGCTCTAAATTTAGAAGATATTTCATCTGCATACTCTTTTGGAGTTTTATTTCTAGCTTCTGCACTTTGAGCTATTTTTTGACCATGTTCATCTGTTCCTGTTAATAGATATGTGTTATGACCAATAAGTCTTGAGTATCTTGCTAACATATCAGCAATGATTGTTGTATAGGCATGACCTATATGAGCTACATCATTTACATAGTAAATTGGAGTTGTGATATATACATTTTTACAGCTTTCTTGTTTACAATTTTCTTGCATTTTCTACCTCTATTTATATTTCTTAAAATTCAAATCCACCGCCAGAGCCTTTGTTCATCGACTCATAAACAGCAATAACATATTTCTTTCGCAAAGCACACTCAAAAAATTCACTACAAGGTTTACATGAGTTGAAATTTTTTGAATTTTGACAAGAGTTTAGCTCTTTTAAGACAATTTCAAGCTTCTCTTCCCACTCATCTAAAGCTTTATTTTCTTTAGACATTTTTACTATAAACTTCCAAAACTCTATTTATCTCTACATTTGAGCCAAAGAAACAAGGGCTAGTATCGTGAATATGAGTAGTTTCCACTTCTAAAACTCTTTTTTGTCCATCAATTGCAACCCCACCAGCTTTTTCAAAAGCTAAAGCAAATGGAAATACTTCAAAAAGTTGTCTTAATTTTCCTTTTGGTCTATCACTTGTTGCTGGATATGAAAAAAGTCCACCACCTTTTAGTAAAATTTGGTGTAAATCTGGAACCATCCCACCACTATATCTTAATCTATATCCGTCATTAAATATATCATCAATTAGTTGTTTATGATAGCTTGTCCAACAGTTTTGTGTTGAACCTGGAGCATTTAATTTACCTTTTTCATTTAAGTTTATATTTTGAATAAATTTAAATTCACCATTTAAAAGTCTATACATTTTAACATCATTTGTTGTAACTACCATTTCAACTCTTGGACCAAAAACAACATAAACTGAAGCTACGATATTTTTTGCATTGAACTCATTTTTATAAATTCCATAAATTGAACCTACACTTAAGTTTACATCAACCAAAGAAGAACCATCTAATGGGTCGTAAGCTATTAAATACTCACCATTTTCATTTATATTTTTAATACTATCTTGCTCTTCACTTACTATTGCTTTAATGCTAGGAATCTTTGAAAAAATTTCTTCTATTATCTCATCACTTTCAATATCAAGTTTTAATTGAGTATCTCCAGTTGAGTTTTCAGATTCACTTTTCCCTGTATCGCCTGTTTCAATTAAATATTTTATTTTTTTAGAAGCTTCTTCTATGGCTTTTATTATCTCTTGCATTTATACCCTTTTTGCATTATTATCTATCCAGTTTATAAGTTCTTCTGGATTGTTTAAGTCTAAAATATCCAAAGATTTTGGAATATCTTTTTTATTTATAGAATCATCAACTGCAAGTGCATTTGAAACACTAAAATAGCTCTCATCAAGTTTGTTTCTAAAGATAGAAATTCTAGGAAGTTCCAAAGTTTTAAGACCCTCAACAAGCAGATAATCAAAGTCATCAAAGATTGATATTAACTCATCTATACTTGAAGTACCTTTTTTGAAAATTGTTGTCTTATTTGGACTAACAACTGCAACATTGGCCCCCGTTTGAGAGAATTTAAATGAATCTTTTCCCTCTCTATCAAACATTGCTTTATCTTTTGGATCGTGCTTTACAATACACACCTTAAAATCGCTATCTTGTAAAATACTTGCGACTCTTACTATTGCCGTTGTTTTTCCACTATTTGATGGGCCAGAAAATGCCACTACTAATCTTTTTTTATTCATAGGCAAGATTTTATCTAAAGAATAGTTAAACTCTATTTATAGAAATATCTTTCAAAGTCTTATTAATGTATAATCTTTGCTTCAAAAAAGGGGTTTTTATGAAAAAAAGTTTATTTTTATTTGCTGTTTCACTTTTATTTATATCTTGTACACCAAAAAATAGTGCTTTTAGATATTTTGATAAAGGCTTAGAAGAGACAAAAGCAGTTAAATATACAAAAAAAACTGATATAGTAAAAGATCAAGAAGTTGATGTTATTTTTATGGCAACTCACTTAAATATGTTTGATGAAAATATAAATAAAACAAAAAAAGAGAAATTCTTAGCTTTTGTATATTTTACGAAAGAAAATTCACAAGATATGGAAAAAAACTCTTATAGAATATTTTTAAATTCAAAAGAACCAATATCTTTTGAAAAAATTGAAAATAGCGACGAAAGATATAAAGATTATATGCTTAAAAATCACTGGGGAACTTACTATTTAGTAGAATTTGAGAATTTAGATGATACTAAAAATCTATCTTTGGTTTTACAAAACCAAGCATCTAATAAGGCGATACTAAGCTTTGTAAAATAGTTGATAGTGAGATTTTATTCTCACTATTTAAATAGTTATTATAAATATAATAGTTTGTTAAAACTTTTTTACCATACTCTCTTGTCTCTGTGAAACTTATCATCTCCATACTTAAAAATGGTTCAAATCTATTTTTCTCTTTAAAAAGACCTTTTTTAAGTTGAGTTCTTGTATATCCTGCTCCACCATTATATGCATATGCTACAAAAAGAGGGTTGTTATCAAACTGTTGATTTAAACTATCAAGATGAAAACTAGCATATTGAATATTTTTTCTAGGATTAAATTGATTATAGATATTGTATGGTTCATTTAATTTTTTTGCTATCTCTTTTGATAAAAAAGGCATAATTTGCATCATTCCTTGAGCTGAAGCAAAAGATACAGAAGATGGAATAAATCTGCTTTCTTGTCGTGCAATTGAGTATATTAAAACCTGTTTACTTATATCATATTGATTTAAAATCTCTCTATAAGGAGTTATGAAATATTGATTTTTATATTTATAAAATCTTTCTAAAATAAAAGCTAGGTGAGGCTCTGTATCTTTATTTGTAAACATATTGTAGTATTTATTTAGTTTCACTTCATCTAAAGATTTTTTTGTGTCATTTGAAATTTCATCCCATTTAAAAATATCATAAACATCATAATCACTATATGTATTGCTTTGTTCAATAGTATAAATAATATTATTTATAGGAATATTTAATAGCTCTTTTGCATAAATTGTGTAGATATTTGTATCAAAACTTTCACTTAACTCGTATAAATAATTTTTATCTCTATTTAATAAATATAACCACAAAAGAGCTCTATCTTTTTCACTTCTTAAATAAGAGTTGTTTAAAGAAGTTTCAAAAAACTCTTTTGCACTTTCAAGTTCATTATTATTTACAGAGTTTATTCCAAGCAAAAATTCGATATAAGATGTTAAGTTTTTATTTGTTTTTAGTGCAAAAAGAGATTTTTGTATATTATTTAATCTTTTGTCAAAAATAGTATATCGTAAAAATTTTTCAAAATCTTTATGATTTGATATTTTATTTAGTTGTTCAAAATTTAAAGTTTTATTAAAATATTTATATCTAAAGTTATCACTAACTTCAAAAAATATTTTTAGAAAATAATTAATATCTCCATTTATTAAAACTTGCATAGGATTTGAATTTGATATAGCTTGTAAATCTTTTTTTAAAGTAGGGTAGGGTTCAAGTTTGCTTATGAAAAAATTTAGGTCATTTTTACTTAAATCAGAAGCTTTTTTTAAAGAAGCAAGTCCTAAAGCAATACATTTTGAGGAGCTATTTTTTAGCTCATTTACAGTTGCGTTATAACAGAATTTATCTTCAGGGCTTAGTTTTGTATTAAATTTTGAGTTAAAAGCTTTATCCAAAATTGAGCTTCTACCATTTCTCATATCATAAGCTTTTTTCGCATTTTCATAAGATAGATTTTCATCTTCTAGGTATTGAAGTATGAAAAAATCTTTAGCACTTGATTTAGGTCTATTTTCTAACCAATCTAGTGTAACTTTAAAATTCTCCTGCATAAAATCTGTTTTTGGATTTTCCAAAGCAAGAAGATTTAAAGATAAACTAGATAATAAAGAGAGTTTTAATATCGTTTTTGTCATAACAACTTACATTAAAATTTTTTGCAAAAATGTCTCTAAGAAGATAAGTGCAAAAATCAAAATAAGTGGAGCTAAATCCATTCCACCAAAAGTTGTTGGAATTATTTTTCTTATTTTTGCATAAACAGGTTCTGTTAATCTGTAGAGCATTTGAACAATTGGATTATATGGATCTGGTCTAACCCAGCTTAAAAGTGCTGAAATTATAACAACCCATTTATAAAGAAAAATAATACTAAATAAGACAGTCAGAATTGAACTAAAAAGTGCATCTATCATCTTACAATCTCTCCTATATAATTTTTAATAAATGGATAAATGTCAGCTAAATTTGGTCCATTTTCAACACCTGTTAAGATATATCTAAGAGGTTTGAAAAGATTTTTTCCTTTTAATGATGTTTTTTCAACTACATAATTTTTTAAATCTTCATAGTTTTCAAAATACGGTGCATTTTTTAGAGTTTCTTTTATTTGTTGACACTCTTGCTCAAAGCCTTCTAAAGTAGTTTTTATGCTAAAAATATCATCTAGTTTTGCTTTTATCTCTTTTATTGTACTTGCTTCTTCTAGGTATAATTTTGCTAATTTTCCTATACTTTCATCTGCAAAACCTAAAATTTTAGATAATCTCATCAAATCAAGAAGTTCTATATGTTTTCTATTTATAAATCTTAGTTTATCAATATCAAATTTTGCTCCACTTTTTGAAATATTCTCTATTTTAAACCACTCTATAGCTTCTTCAAGAGTAAATATTTCTGTTGGAGTTTTATTTCCAATAAGTACAAGATAATTTACTATCGAACTAGGTAAGAATCCTTGTTCAATTAACCATTTTACACTACTTGCATCATCTCTTTTACTCATTTTTTTACCAGTTTGTGCATTTAAAATAATTGGAAGATGAACATATTTTATCTCTTTTGTGTAACCTAAACTCTCTCTTATATGGATTTGTTTAGGAGTATTTGAAACATGGTCTTCTCCTCTTATAACCATAGATATATCCATTAACATATCATCAACACTACAAGCATAGTTATAAGTTGGAGTTTTATCTTGTCTTAAAATTATAAAACTATCTACATCAAAAGGTGCATAATCAAAATCACCTTTTAAGACATCGGTAAACTTTATATTGTGTGAAGGTTTTTTAAGTCTTACAGTAAAAGGTGCATTTGTATTTAAAACAGCATCATCACTTAAAGTCTCACAAAAACCATCATATCTAAAAGGTATTCCTTTTTTTATACACTCTTCTTTTAACTCTTCAAGCTTACTATCACTACAAAAACAAGCAAAGGCTTTTTTTTCAGTCATTAGCTGAAGAGCTAATTTTTGATGATATTTTAAATTTTCACTTTGATAAAAAACACTTGTGTAATCTATAGAAAATAGAGCTAAAATTTCTAAAATCTCTTTATCTTTACCTTCAATATTTCTAGCTTTATCCGTATCTTCAATTCTTATAATTAAACCTTCATTTAGTTGTTTTGATACAATATAGTTAAAAATAGCAACTCTTAGGTTTCCTATGTGCATATCACCTGTTGGACTTGGTGCAAATCTTAGCATAAACTTATTTCCTTACAATAAAAAATGTTAAATTATTTAACTCTGTATGAGTTTTTATATAGTTGTTTAAATCTTCCAAACTTAGACTTTGGATTTTTTCTAGCTCAGTTTTTGGGTAATCTTGACTTAATCCTCTAAAATCTAGCATAAATGCTCTATTTAATCTTTGAGCTAAAGTTTCTGTTCTAAGTGGTTCGCTTCCACTTAAAAAGTTTTTAGCAGCATTTAGTTCATCTTGTGTTACACCGTTTTTTACAAACTCTTCAACTAAAGAACTTACTATTTGTTTAGCTTCATTTGCACTTTCATTTTTTGTTTGCAAATATCCACTAAAGCTTGAATACAATCTATTTATATTTATATTTGAGTAAGCACCGTATGCTAAACCTCTTTTAACTCTTATTTCTTCCATTAATCTTGAACCAAAACCACTTCCACCTAAAATAAATGAGGCAACTTTTGCTTTATAGTTATCTTCATCTTTTGTTGAGGCATTAAAATTTGAACCAAAATAGATATATGCTTGTTCGGTTGGTTTAATAAGCTCTTTTTCTTGTTTTTCTGATACAAACTCTATTTTAGAAGTTTCTTGTTTTTCCCCAGCTTTTAAAGCTTTTAATATAGGATTTATTGCAGTTTCAAGTTCTTGTAAAGAGATGTCTCCACCAGCAACAATTACTAAGTTGTTTAAAATTAAAGACTCTTTTAAAAATTTCTCTATATCTTTCAATGTAATTTTTGAAATTGTTTCAATAGTTCCGCTTGATGGATTTGCTAAAGGAGTTCCACTATAAAGTAGGGCATTTAAACCTTTACTAGCAACATCATCAAAGTCGTTTTCTTTTCTTTTTATGCTTCCAATACTCAAAGTTTTTATTTTTTCTAGTGAATTTTTTGATAGATTTGGAGATTTTAGAAGTTCATCTAAAAATTCAAATGCTAAATTTGATTTCTCTTTTAAACTTGAAAGCTCAATAGTAAGAGTTTCAAAGCCAATTGCACTATGAATAGTTATAGCATTATCATCTAATTTTTCAGCAAATTTTGTAGCTCCTAGCTCTTTTGTACCTTCATTTAAAATTTTTGAAGACAGACTTGCTAATCCTAAGTTCTCTTTATCTTTTATATATCCAGAATTTTTAAAAATTAGTTGTAGATTTAAAATAGGAAGAGTTTTTTGCTCTTCAAAAATCACTGGAATATCAACATTATTAATATTTATATGCTTTATTGTTGCACTCATTAAACTTCCTTGTAATATTAAAAGAATATATAAAATATATCTAATTTTCATTTTTTGTTAAAATCTTTCTATTATATTGTAAGCTGTATCTCTTTTTGCAGGAAATTCACCTATATCTTTGATTAATCTTATCATCTCATCTTGATTCATTCTATTTACAGCTCCTGCAGCCTTTACAACATTCTCTTCCATCATTGTACTTCCTAAATCATTTGCACCAAATTTTAGAGCCATTTGTCCAATATATGAACCTTGAGTAACCCAAGAGCTTTGAAGATTTACAAAATTATCTAAATACAATCTTGCAACTGCAAGAAGTTTTAAATATCTATTTGAAGATTGAGGTTTTATTTCAGGATGCTCTTCTAAAAGTTTTGTATTTTCTCCTTGAAAACTCCACATAATAAAAGCTCTAAATCCACCTGTCTCATCTTGAAGTTTTCGTAAATGTTCCCAATGTTCAATAATTTCTTCATCTGTTTCAACTGTTCCAAACATCATGGTAGCAGTTGTTTTCATACCTATATTATGTGCTGTTCTATGAACTTCTAACCACTCTTGTGTGTCCATCTTTTTTGGAGCAATAATATCTCTTACTCTATCACTTAAAATCTCAGCTCCAGCTCCTGGAACAGAGCTTAAACCTTTTGCTTGAAGTCTTTTTAAAACTTCAAGTTTTGATATTTTTGAAACTTTTGCTATAAATGCTATCTCTATTGATGAAAAGCCATGAATTGTGATTTGCGGATACTTTGTATGAATATGATTTACTAAATCTTCATAATAGTCTATTTTTAAGTTTGGATGAACTCCACCTTGAAAAAGAATTTGTGTTCCACCAATAGCAAGAAGTTCATCAATTTTTTTATCAATTTCATCAAACTTCAATACATAAGAGTCTTCATCTTTTTTATGTCTATAAAAGGCACAAAATTTACAATCAACCCAACAAACATTTGTATAGTTAATATTTCTATCAACTATAAAAGTTGTCAGTTTTTCTGGATGAAATTCAAGCTTTTTTGCACTTGCTAATTGACTTAATTCTAATAAAGAAGCATTTTTTATTAAATATAGAGCATCTTCATTGCTTAATCTTTTTTTTAAATCAAGTTCAATTTTTTTTGTCATTAGAAACTAGCCCCAAACGAGAACTCAAAGCTAGATGTATCATCTCCTGGTTTTTTACCAATTGGTTTAGCAAAGATAAGTTGTAGTGGACCCATAGGTGAAACCCACTCTAAAAGTGCTCCTGTTCCTGATCTTTTCGTATCACTAAATGAATCTTGACCTATCATACCATAGTCATAGAAAACTCCCCATCTCATTTTTGCACTTGGAACTAAAGGAAAACTAATCTCAAATTGATTTGACCACATTTTTTTATATGGATCTGTTTTTTCTCCACTTTCGTTATTTGGGAAGGCATAAGATTTATATCCTCTTAAAGTTCTAGGACCTCCAAGATATAAAGAGTCTCCTTGATTTATTTGACCATTATCTATTAAAACTCTTGCTTGAGATTTAAGTCTAACTATCCAATCAAGGTCTGTTAAATCTTCTAAAGAGTAAAAATATCTAACACTAGCAGATGGTTTTATATATTTAGAATCTCCACCAACTCCAGCATATTCAGCAGAAATATTTGCTCTCCAACCTTCTCTTGGAAAGTAAAAATCATCTGTATTATCAAAATTTATATAAGGAGTAATTGAACTATTTACATAGTCTTGATCCTCAAATGGAAGTTTTCCATTTGGAAGTTTTCCAGTGTTTTTAATACTTTGTCTATCCACTTCATCTTGATAATCATAAGTCTCTTTTATAAAATCAAGGCTATATTTAGCACCAACATAAGTATCCCTTAAAACTTCTTTTCCAGCTCCAATAGAGAAACCAGTTGATTTTACATCAGAATAATATTTACTTCTTCTAATCTCATTTTTAGTTGAGTGAACTTCAACTTCTCCATTATAATCACTATCATTTATTGCAGGATTTTTAAGGCTTAATTCAAATCTACTAGATCTTTTTGATAAATCAGCACTTAATCCAAGAGCAAGTCCTGAACCAAAAATATTTGCATCACTAATAGAACCATTTACCATAAATTTATCGTAAGACCCATAACCACCACCAAGCATTAAACTTCCTGTTGGAGCTTCTGTTACTTTTACAATAATGTCCATTTTATCATCACTAATTCTTTTCTCTTCGATTTGTACATCTTCAAAGAATCTTGATCTTTTAAGTTTATTTGTAGAGTCCTTAAAATCACTCATATTATATAAATCACCTGGAGCTAAATAAACATCTCTTCTAATAACTCTATCAAGAGTTCTAGTGTTTCCAGATATTTTTACATCATTTATATATACTTTTTTACCAGGAACAACACTATATACAACATCAACTTTATGTTCAGCTTCATTTTTCTTTAAATCAAATTTAACATCAGCAAAAGCATAACCTTGATTTGCAACTTGAGTTTTTATATACTCTTGATCTTGTCTTAATTTTTTAATATTAAATGTTTTATCAACTTTTAGTTTTAATTCAGGAAGAATCTCTTCTGGATTTACTATTGATGCATCTAAAAATAACTTAATATCACTAGTTGTATATTTTTCTCCCTCTTTTACAAAGAAGTCTAATTTTGCTTGATTTGATGCAAAATCAATATCCAAAAATGGCTCTTTTACATCAGCATCCAAATAACCTTTTTCAAAATATAAATCATTTATTCTTCTAGCATCATATTTTAGTTGGTCTAGTTTTAATTCACCTGTATTTTGTCCAAACCACCAAGAAGCAAACTCTTTTTCTTTATTTGCAGTTACATCATCGAAATCACCTTGACTTAAGTTTTCTGCACCATGATATTGAGCTTTATTTATAATAATCTCATCACCTTTATTTACATAAAAAGTAACTTTTTTTGCATTTTCACCTAAAGTTTCAACTTCTGTTTCAACAACAGAGTTGATAAATCCTTCACTTTCAAGCATAGAAAGAAGCTTGTTCTCAGTCTCTTTTACTCTTTTTTCAGTGTACATTGAACCTTTTTTAAACTTAATAATATTTTTTATATTATCAATATCTTCACTTCTTGTTTTGTATCCTTTAATATCAACACTAGCAACAGAAGGATTTTCTTTGAAAGTAAATAGAAGATTTCCATCGTTATTTACAACTTCAACATCTTCAAAATAACCATATTTATAAAACTTTACAATGGCTTCATTTAGTTTGTTTTCATCTAAATTGTCTCCAACTCTCATATCTATAGTTTCTGCTAAAACTTGTGGAGATAGTTTATTTACATCTTTATATTCAATAGATTTTATTGTAGTTGCACTAAGCAGAGTAGCACAAGTCAATGATAAAAGTATTACTTTATTTTTCACAGGTGTCCTTAATTTGGATAATAAAGCAATAATATATCTAAAAATAGTTTATATAAATCTAAAGTAAGATATAATTTTGCCCAATTTATTTATAAAAGGTAAGATTTTGAATATAGGAATTATTGGTTTAGGGCTTATGGGAGGCTCATTGGCAAAAGCTGTAAAAAGATATGGAATTGCCCAAAAAGTTTATGGTTTTACAAATAGTGAGAAAAATAAAAAAGAGATAGAAGAGTTAAATTTAGTTGATGAAATAGTAGATTTAGAGACTTTAAAAAAAGTAAGTGATGTAATTATTTTATCAATTCCTGTTGATGCAATTATTGCAATGTTTCCAAATTTCTTAGATATAGATGAGAAAACAACTATTATTGATATGGGTTCAACAAAAGAGTATATAGTAAAAAATATACCAGAAAAAATAAGAAAAAACTTTGTTGCAGCACACCCAATGACAGGAACAGAAAAATCTGGACCAAAAGCTGCAATTGACAATCTTTATGAAGGTAAAACAGTTGTTTTATGTGATTTAGAAGCAAATGGAAATCAACATGTAAATAAAGCTTTTAGAATTTTTCAAGAAATAGGGATGAGAATAGTGGTTATGGATAGCCATGAACACGATATAAATGCTTGTTATATTTCGCATTTACCACACCTTTTATCATTTTCTCTAGCAAATACTGTTATGAGTCATCAAAACCCAAAAGAGATTATAGCACTTGCTGCTGGTGGATTTAAAGATATGAGTAGAATTGCAAAATCAAGCCCAAGAATGTGGGGAGATATTTTTAAACAAAATAGAATTAATTTACTTGAATCTATTAAATCTTTTGAAGAGCAAATTAATGTTGCTAAGAAAATGATAGAAGATGAGAATTATGAAGAGTTAGAAAAGTGGATGAAAAAAGCAAATACTCTTCACGAAATTTTATAAAATCTTAGAGCTTTTAAAAAAGCTCTATTGATTCATCAAAAATCTCTACACCATCTGAAGCGGTTAAATCACTATATTTTAAAAATTGTGATCTTCCTTTATTTTTAGCTTCATAAAGTGCAATATCTGAATGTTTTATAGAATCATTTATGGTTTTTTGAGAACTTAAAATAAATTTATCCATTCCAATACAAATTGTTTTTTTCAAAATCTGTTTATGTTCATCATTTACAACTATATTTGTATCTGCAAAATCATCAATTATTTTTAGTGCTAGAGCCTCTATTTCTTCTTCATTTGAGTTGCTTAAAATTGAAACTAAAAATTCATCAGTTCCAAGTCTTCCTACTAAATCAAAGCTATCTATATTTGAGTGAATAACTCTTGCTAATTCAACTAAAACCTTATCTGCAATATCATAATCAAATTCATCAATAACAGCCTTAAATCTATCAATTCCTATCATTAAAAAATATATCTCTTCTTGTTTATTGTTTAATAATCGCAAGTGATTTGTAAGGTTTTGGATTAGATAAGTTCTATTATAAACATTTGTAACAGAGTCTAAAGAAGATGAATCTATAAAATTCTTTTTCAAAATTAAGCTTTGAATAATTGGTGAAATTTGAAAAAATGCAGCTTGAATAGTATCATAATTATCTTCTATCATTTTAAAATGTAATTTAGAATTTGCACAAAAAGATAGTGTTGCATTTAAGCTTATATGAGTATTTATAATAAAAAAATGAGATAATTCATCATCCATAAAAAACTCATTTCCTTTTGAAAGTATAGTAGATTTACTATTTTTATTTATGTCAAATAAGCTAAATTCAAGGTTTGTAATTTTAAACTCATCTCTTAACCAATTAAAAATATCTTCAGCTAATTGTTTAATATTTGTTGAATAAGATAGTTGTTCTTGCAGTACAAATATACTTTCCAAAGAGTGATAAGCATACTCATTTGTTGCAGAAGATTTTATTAGTTCCATCATATTATATTTCATATATATCCTAAAAAAGGTCTATTTTATTTGTCTCTTCATCATTAAATAAAAAAACTTTACCTCGCCCTCTATTTCTAGCTTCATAAAGTGCAATATCTGATTTTTTTATTATTTCATCTATTGTAGTTGCATTATCTGGGAAAATAGATATTCCACCACAAATAGTTTTCATAAGTATTTGTTTTGTATTTTCATCTACAACAACGGCTTCTTTACTAAAATTATTTATTAGCTTTTCAGCAATCATAACAGCATTTGTATCTGAAAGAATATTTAATAAAATAACTAAAAATTCATCGTTTGATATTTTTATTACAATATCAGATTCTCTTACACTATTTTTAAGTGTATTTGCTAAAGCTTTTAAAACTTTATCTCCTGTTTCATAATCGAATTCATCAACAACAGCCTTAAACTGGTCTATCCCGATTTTAATAAAAGCAACTTTTTTTTGCTCTCTATTTGAAAGACTTAATAAATTTGTAACATAATTATTTAAATAAGCTCTGTTATATGTGCCAGTTACAGGGTCTATTAAAGACATATTACTTATAGTTTTTTCTATATATTTGTTATATAAAGATTGAGAAAATACATGTAAAGACATCTTTATTTTGTCTAATTGCTCTATGATTTTTTCTTTTTTATCTTCATTGTTTGCTAAGAAAATAAATATAACTTTTGTATTAATATTTTGTGGAAATTCTAAAGAGAATTCAATATAATCTTTATCTAAGTCAAATAAAGAGAATATATTTTCTTTATCTTCTTGCTTTGAAATCTCAATTTTTAGTGCATCTATTTCGTGGTGAATTTTTAAATATTCATATATATTTAAGGCACTTTTATCTAAATCTGATAGCTTTAGCTTATCATTTTCATTCATTATTAATTCACAAGAGTAGCTCATTTTATGCCTTTATATGTTTTTCCCATTGAGCTATAGTTTCAAGCTCATTTTGAAGAGTTGTTTTTGAACCATGACCTGGATAAATATGGTGGTTAGCTTTCCATTTTAGTATTTTTTGAAGACTTTTTTTCATATCTTTTGCATTTGACATCGGAAAATCAAATCTTCCTATAGTTCCTTGAAATATAAAATCACCGCTAAACAAAATTTCACCTATTTGTATAACACTACATCCTGGTGTATGACCTGGAAAATGGTGGAATTTTATTTTAACACCAGCAATTTCTAACTCTTCATCTGGATTTACTAAAACATCTGCAAATGAATGTGGCATTCCAAGATTATAAGGATTTAAAGTAAGCATAAATTCATCATCTTTTGGAGTATAAAGTTTGATATTGTAAAGCTTTTTTACCTCTTGATTTGACCAAATATGGTCAAAATGACCGTGAGTATTTAAAACAGCAACAGGATTTGTAACATTTTGTTTAATCCAAGCAGTAGCCCCAACACCAGGGTCTATTATAAAATCTTTGTTATCAATAGTTACTATATAACAATTTGTACCATAGTCTCCCATAGGATGAAACTTTATATCCATTTTAAACCTTACTTTGCTAAAATTTACTTGATTATATCAAAAAAAGGTTAATTTATGGATTATTTTTCTAATTTGGAGGCTATTTTACTTGAGAACTCTCCAAAAAATAAATTTGAGATGTTTAATAAACTTTATAAAAATTTTTTAAACAATAATATAAGCTTTGACAATAATTACATAGCCCCAATTTTAATAAGTCCATCTTATAGTACTTTTTTAAATATTGTAAAACCAACGGCTTTGCCAGAAATTAAAAATTTTAAATCAATTGAGGGAAAAAAATATTTAGTTCATACTATTTTGCATATTGAATATAGTGCGATTGATTTAGCACTAGATGCTGCTTTAAGATACCAAAATATGCCACTTAAGTACTATCAAGATTGGCTAGAAGTTGCTAGTGATGAAATAAGACATTTCTTAATGCTAGAAGAGTTAATAAAGGAGCTAGGAGGCTTTTATGGAGAATTTGATGTGCATAAAAATCTTTTTGAAGCCATGCAACAAACTCCAGATTTTATAAGTCGTATGGCATGTGTTCCTAGATATTTAGAAGCAAATGGACTTGACCAAAACCCAAAAATAATGCAAAAGTTAAATTCAAATAGAGATAGTTTTAATACAAAATTTATTAAAGCTTTAGGTGTTATTTTAGAAGAAGAGGTTGAACATGTTAGAAAAGGAGATTTTTGGTTTAAAACAGAGTGTGATAGATTAGGGTTAAATTATGAAGAAACCTATTTTGAAGCTATTGAGAGAGTTTTTCCAGGAAGCACAAAAAGAAAGATGGATTTAAATTTTATGGCTAGAAAAGAGGCTGGTTTTTCTTGTGATGAGTTAAAGTTTTTATCAAAAAAAGAGGATTGTTTTTAGTTGATATAAATTAAGTTATAAGAAATATTAATTTGATAAAATAGGAATTATTTTAATCAAAGAGAGAAAAATGGAACTTTCTAATATAACTCAAATGGTGATTTTTTTAGTTTTTATTTTAGCTTTAATGGCATGTTCACTATCTCCTGCTATATATATTAGTGAAAAATTGGCTCTTAAATATACTTTTATACAAAAACATTCAACAAAAATTTCTATTTTATTTGCTATGTTTTTTTCTACTTTAGCAACTATTTTTATTTTTAGGTTTTAAAATGATAAATACAAATTTTGATATTTTAACTAGCTCTTTTGAGTCAAAACAAAATGAGATAAAAGTAAAAAATGATGCTTTTATAAATACAATAAATAGTATTAAGAATAGTACAAATTTATCTTTAACTTATGAAACTATAAAGAGTTTAACTCTTGAAGAGATTGAAAATAGCTATGAAAATGAAGATGATAAGGCATTAGCTAAGAATTTAAAACTAGCAACAATGTTTTCAAAAGATGAGATTTTAAGTAAAACACTTTTTAGTTCAGTTTCAAATATGTCTTCATCTCTTGGATATGACTATTTAAGTAGCAAATATAGTGATAAAAGTAATTTCTTTAAATCTCAATCAGATAAGAATTCTCTAGGTGATTTACTTTTTAAATCTATCTCTTATAATATAAATGGAAATAAAAATGAGATAACAAAAGATGATTTAGATGAAATTTTACTTGAAGTTAACTCTTTTAATTTCTTAAGTGCCTTATCTTCAAACTATAAAAAAGGCTCAGATAAATATAAAAATGATGAAAATAGATACTCCTTTTTATACAATAATTATGCCCAAGAGTATGATGATATTATGAAAAAATATAAGGATTTAGAGAGTTATCAAAAATCTATAATCAAACAATTTTGATTATAGATTTGTAGTAAATAATAGGTTTATTCTACCATCTTTTTCATATGTTGTAAGATTTGAACTTACTTTTTCAGCAGATAAAACACCTTGTAGAGTTTTTAATGTATGCCAAAATTTTTCATTAAAAGGAATATCTAGCTTTTTAATTCTTTTATTTCTAATTAAATCAGCAATTGTGTACATTGCAATATAGTAAAAAATTTTATTTTTTGCTCTATTTATTCTATAAAGCTTCATAGAATCAAGATTATTTAGATATATATTTCTCTCTATATCATTCATATGCTCACGATTTTCTATCTCATTGTGTTTAGATTTTAAATGTTTTTTGTACTCTTCAAGTTTTGAATTTATATCATCATCTAAATTTGGTTTTATTGATAAAAGAGCTTTGTATAGTTTATCTATATTTGTTTCATCAATTTTTACTGAGTAAGAGTGATTTTTATTTACATCATAATCACTATTTACAGCATCAAAAATCTCATAAGCATAAGGTAAATAGATATATTTATCATTTTTTCCTTGTTTAAAAGATACCCCGTGTTGGCTAATAACTGGTCTAAAACCTATATATTCAAAATTCATATTTTTCCCTTGTTTTTAAATTTTATGAAAACCATTTCTTAACTTTATCAAACATTCCCTCAAACTTTGTTTCATGAGGAGTGCTTTCTATTCCAAAACTATCTTCAAGTTTTAAAAGTAGCTCTTTTTGTTCATCTGTTAAAGTTTTTGGATATTCAATTTTTACTTGAATAATCAAATCACCTTTACCGTATCCTTGAGCCGATTTTACACCTTCATTTTTAAATGTAAATTGTTGTTTATCTTTTGTTCCTTTTGGAATTTCAAGCTCTAATTCACCTCTTAAACTAGGAACTTTTATTTTTGCTCCTAAAGCTACTTGAGTAAAGAAAATAGGGGCTTCAAAGTAAATATCATCATCATGTCTTACAAAATGGCTATCTTCTTTTACTCTTATTTGAAGATATAAATCACCTCTTTGACCGTTTGGAGCGATATTTCCTTTATTTGAAACTCTAATTCTCATTCCATCATTTATACCCTCTGGAATATCAACTTTGAAGCTATCTTTTTTCTCCTCGAAGCCTTGACCACTACAAGATTTACACTCTGATGCTTTTGATTTTCCACTTCCAGCACAAGTAGGACAAGTTTGTGCAAATGTCATAAATCCTTGTCTTGAGTGAACTTGACCAAGACCTGCACAAGTTTTACAATTTTCTAACTTTCCATCTTTTGCACCTGTACCACTACAAGGACTACAAGCTGTTTTGTATTTATAGTTTATCTCTTTTTTACAACCAAAAACTGCTTCATTAAACTCTAAAGTTACATCAACTGCTGTATCAAGATTGTAGTTATATGTTTTTCTCTCTTTTTTACTATGATTCCTTGAAAAACCGAACATCTCTTCAAAAATTGACCCTAAATCATCAAAGCCACCATATCCACCTCTAGCTCCACCATGTCCTTCTAAACCAGCTTTTCCATATCTATCATATAAAGCTCTTTTTTCATCATCACTTAAAACTTGATAAGCCTCATTTATTGCTTTAAATTTCTCTTCAGCTTCACTATCTCCTGGATTTTTATCAGGATGATACTGCATAGCTAGTTTTCTATAAGCTTTTTTTATAACTGTTTTATCAGCAGATTTTTCTACTTCTAATAATTCATAATAATCAATTTCAAGCAAAATTAACTCTCCAATAATATAAAATAATTTAATTTAAATTTTAAAATCTGTATTTTATCTAAAAAGATAATAATTCTAAATTAATTGATTAATTTTTATTTGGATATAATCCCAAAATGAACAGAGGATTAGAAAAATTTTATGAATTAGTAGAAGCTTTTGAATCTTTGCCAACCATTGGTAAAAAATCAGCTTTAAGACTAGCTTATCATATTGTAATGAATGATAATTATTGCGGAATAAAACTATCTCACAGTATAGAAAATGCCCTAAAAAATATTACAAAATGTAAAAGATGTGGCTCTATGAGTGAGCATGAAGTTTGTGATTTTTGCTTAGATGAAAATAGAGATAATGAAAAATTATGTATAGTTCAAAGTGCAAAAGATATTTTTGTAATAGAAGATTCTAAGACATTTGATGGAAGATATTTTGTAATTGATGAACTTGAACTTGACAAAATAAATTTATTAGAAAAGTTTATAATAAATAATAGTGTTAAAAGTGTACTATTTGCTATAACACCATCTATTGCAAATGAAGCTTTTATCCTATTTATAGAGAGTAAACTAAAAGATTACGATTTGCAGTTTACAAAAATAGCACAAGGTGTGCCAACTGGTGTTAGTTTAGAAAATGTAGATTTATTATCACTATCAAGAGCTATACAAAGTAAGGTAGAGATTTAATTTTTTATGGAAAAAAAGATTGTTTGTCAAAAGTGCATATACTATTTTGTAACTTGGGAAGCAGGTCGTGGACATGGTTGTAAAGCTTACGGTTTTAAATCAGCACAATTACCATCCGTTGTTGTAAAGAGAAGTAGTAAAGAGGATTGCAAGTTTTATACACCAAAAGTTTATGAGGAGTAGCATGGAAGATTTTTTAGAACAAATACAAAAAAATAAAATCTCAATAATTAGACTTTGGGTATCATCTTCTAGTGTTTTGGAGTTAATAGAAAAATACTCTTTGGATGAAAATCTACTTATAAAAAGATATGCTTTTGCCTTATTAGAATACTATATTTTAGTAGTAAAAAGTGATAATAAAAGTGAAAATAACTATGCAATAATCGATTTTATCAAATATTTAAAAAAACATAATATTAAGATAAATGAGTTTTTTTTACTGTTTTTAGCTTTTAAAGATGCTTTAATTGATTTTGCAAATAATGAGAAGATAAAATCATCGTTTTTAGAAAAAAGAGTAGATTTTTACTTTAAAACTATACTTTCAGAACTTCTTGAAATATACTCAAAATCAATAGAGCAAGTAGAGAGTGCATTAAATAAATCTATAGATATAGTAGATAGATATGTTTTGATGACTAGATGCGATATAGAGGGGAAAATAACTTCTATTTCAACAGCATTTTGTAAGCTTTTAGGATATGAATCTTTTGAATTAATAGGAAAAAATTTTGATATTTTAAACTATCCAAATGCTCAAGAAGAGAAGCTAGAAGAGATGAAATATACTTTGAAATCTGGAAAAATTTGGAGTGGAACTTTAAAAAGTATTAAAAAAGATGGCGATATTTTTTGGCTTAAAACTACTATTATTCCAACTTTTGATTCAAATTCAAATATTATTGGTTATGACTCTATAAATGAAGATATAAGCTCAAATATAGAACTTGAAAATAAGCAAAAAATCTTAATAGAGCAATCAAAATCAGCAGCCATGGGAGAGATGATTAGTATTATTGCACATCAATGGAGGCAACCTCTTCAAGCAATCTCTATTTTAAACCAAAAACTTCCAATGATGAAGATGTTAAAAGGTGAAATTAGTGATGAAAATTTGGAAGATGTAACAAATGGAATAAATTTACAGTTAGATTATATGTCAAAAACAATAGATGATTTTAGAGATTATTTCAAGCCAAATAAGAGAAAAGAGGAGACAAAAATTGAGAATATTTTAAATAAATCAATAGATTTTTTATCATATTTGCTAAAATTAAACTCTATAAAAATAAATATAAAAAATAGTTCAAATTCTAAAATAGAAGTCTTTTTAAATGAGATGGTTCAAGTTTTCATAAATTTAATTAAAAACTCTTGTGATATTATGGTTGAAAAAAATATAGAAAAAAGAGAGATTTTTATAAACTGTTTTGAAAAAGATGGAAAACTTTTTGTAGAGTTTGAAGATAATGGTGGAGGAATAAGTAGCAAAATCATAGCAAAGATTTTTGACCCATATTTTTCTACAAAAAACAATAAAAATGGTACAGGATTAGGTTTGTATATGAGTAAAACGATAATAGAACAACATAGTTTTGGAAAAATATATGTGCAAAATAGTGAAATTGGAGCAAAATTCACTATAGAATTACCACTAAAAATAGGAGAATAAATTGATTTATAAAGATTTTAAAGAAAGCATTAAGAGTTTAGGATTTACAAGTGTTGAGGATTTTGTAAAATATTCTGGAGTTAGTTCTGATGATATTTTATCGTGGGAAGAAAAAAATGAAGTTCCTTATACAATATCTTTGTTACTGCATATTTTAAAAGGTGAAAAAGATATTTTACCTACAAATTGGGCTTTACATAATATTGTTGAGGAGTGCTTACCTTTGGCAACACTTTTAGAAGAAGCTTCATCTTTTCCTCATAAGTTAGAGGAGATGTTTTTATTACAAAAAAAGCTAAATGATTCAACAAATGGTAAAAATTGGGAGCTAGGTTTAAATAAATTTGGCAAAGAGATAAACTGGTTAAGATGTATACATATGGAAGTTTCTGAACTTATAGAATCAACTCCTTGGAAACATTGGAAAAATATAAATTCTGAACCTGATATGAATAATATTCATGTTGAATTAGTGGATATTTGGCATTTTTTAATGAGTTATATTTTACAAGAGACAAATGTTCCAAAAGCAGTATCTTTGGTAAATACTCATTGTATTTATGAAGCATCTTCTGATGTAGATGTAAAAGCTATGGTAAGAGAAGCTGAAAAACTTTCATATATTGCTTTGGCTATTGATACGGGAAATATGCCATCATTTAGTGGAGTTGAAAGATTTATTGAGCAATTTTTTAGATGTTGTAAAATCTCTGGATTATCTTTTAATTGGCTTCAAAAACTTTATATTGGTAAAAACTGTTTAAATCAGTTTAGACAAGATAATGGCTATAAAGAAGGAACTTATATAAAAGTTTGGAATGGAAATGAAGATAATGTTGTAATGGTATCATTGTTAGAAAAGATTGAAAATGTAAGTTTTGAAGAGTTGTATGATAGTTTAAAACAAGAGTATTCTAAATGTAAATAATAGGTTTTTAGCCTATTATTTATCTATAATTATTTTTATAATCTACATAATGTTGTGCATGAGCTATGAATTTTTCTTCATCTTCTTGTGTTAGCTCTTTTATAACTTTAGCAGGGCTTCCCATAATTAAGCTTCTTGGAGGAAAGATTTTTCCTGAAGTAACCAAAGAGTTTGCTCCAACTATACTTCCTTGACCAATAACAGCATTATCTAAAATAGTTGCACTCATTCCTATTAGGCAATTATCCTCTATTTTACAGCCATGAAGCATTACTTTATGCCCAATTGTTACATTATCTCCAATAATAGTTTTTGTGTTTGTATCTGTGTGAATACATGATAAATCTTGAATATTTGTATTTTTTCCTATTCTTACTTCATTTACATCTGAACGAATAACACAACCAAACCAAACTGAACTATTTTCTCCAATTTGTATATTTCCTATTAAATCAGCACTTGGAGCTATCCAAGCTGATGGCTCTATTTGTGGGTAAAATTCTTTAAATTTTAAAATCATAATATTTGTGAACTCCATACTAAAATAAGCACTTATTTTATAGTAAAAAAATAGCAATAAAATGGCAAAGTTGTTTTTTAGTTAAATTATATTCTAAAATATAATTTTCTTTATTTTCTAATTATAGTTATAAGTAAAAATAAAATAAAAACATATTTCTTATTTAAATTACTATTAATGCTTTTTAAGCAATAATATAATTTATTATATTTAAAAAAAGAGAGATATTTGTTTATTTTTGAACTAAATTCAACTGAAAGAAAAATTTTATTTATACTTTTAGCTATTTTTTCTATTTTAATTATTTATATTTTCTATCTAAATTTTCAAATATTTGATTTAAAATCAAATATAAAAAGTCAAGAAAATATCTATTCAATTCAAATAAATAATAGAATTGATGAAATAATGGGATTAACACAACAAATAAATGATTTACATAGGATTATGAATGTAGGTTTAACAATAAATTCTCAAGATAAAATTAAATCAAAATTACTCACTGAAGATAAAATTGTAGATAGTTTATTAACTTTTGTTCCCAATGGTTTTCCTATCAAGGATATTCAAGTAACATCAAATTACGGTTATAGAATACATCCTGTTACTTTAGTAGAAACTTTACATACAGGAGTAGACTTAAAGTCTAAAATTGGGAATGATGTATATTCAACTGCTAGTGGAATTGTAATTAAAGCTATAAATAATGATAACAATGGATATGGTAAATATATAGTAATCCAAAATGCTTTTGGATTTTCAACACTATTTGCACATTTAGATGATATTTTAGTAAGAGAAGGTGATTTTGTTTCAAAAAATAGTTTAATAGGATACTCTGGAAATACAGGAAGATCGACAGGACCTCACTTGCATTATGAAGTTAAATTTATGGATAAACATATAAATCCAATTGATTTTATATATTGGAATAAAAAAACTTTTAATTCGATTTTTTATACAAATAGCCATATAAAATGGTCTAATTTAATATCTACATTAAAATAAAAAAGGATAACTATATGTTCAACAATGATGAAAAGAGATATCAAAATTTACTAGAACAAATTCACCAATTAAATAGACAAAACTTTTTAACAGATAGCAATAAGATAGAAGACTTAAATACTAAATTATCAAATCTTGAAAAAAGTATGCAAAATTTATCAAATAAAAATAGTGAAAAACAAATTTTAATATTATATGGTATTACTGGTTTTAATTTATTTTTAAGTATTTTGTCTTTTATATTTATGCTTATGATACCTAGTGACAAATCTGTAAATATTGATAGAAAAACAGATATTATAAAAGATGATTCAATTTTAGAACTAAAAAAAGAAGATATTGTGATAAATGAGAATTTCGAAAATATAAAACCTATTATAAAAAAAGATACTTCTTATTATTGTGAAAAAGAAGATAAATTATATAAAATTCCATATACAGTAGAAATAAAAGGTAAATTGTATAAAGATAGATTTACATTTATTTTGAAAGATGGATTAGAAGAAAAAGATTGTTTTATAAAAAAAGAAAATTTATAAATTAAATATTTTATTATTTTTTAATAGCAAATTTATTTATTATATAATATAATTTT
>NZ_JADKPZ010000011.1 GCF_016106035.1 Arcobacter vandammei | reverse complement strand
CAATATTATTTTATTTTTATAAATAAAGGTTCTACTTTGAATGATGATTTTGATTTAAATAACTTTGAACTATTTTATTATAGCTTTCTACATTCAAATGATGCTATGGTAATTTTTACTGACGAAAAATTTATAGCTTGTAATAAAGAACTAGCAAACTACTTGGAATTAAACTCCATAGATGATTTTAAAACTTTAAATCCATTTGAAATAATTCCAGTATATCAACCAGACGGAACTCTATCTCATATAAAATTTCATAAATATTTAGATATTTGTAAAAAAAATGGTGAAGTAAAATTTGATTGGTTATATAAAACAGTAAATGATAAAGATTTATTTGTAGAGGTTGTATTAACAAAATATCAATTTAAAAACGAAGAGTTTTTTCTAGCAAAATGGCTAAATAAAAATAAATTAAGAGAGTTAGAAAAAGAGCTTGAAAATAAAAATTTACAATTAGATAAAAAAAGAGCTTACTTAGAAAAAATTGATAGTGTATTTAAAGAGCAAAATATAAATAAAGATGAACTAGAAGATACTTTATTCTTATTAAATGAGTATAAAAATGCAATTGATGAGAGTTCTATTATCTCAAAATCTAGCAAAAATGGAAAAATAACTTTTGTAAATGATAAATTTTGTGAAATTTCAGGATATACAAAAGAGGAACTTATAGGAAAAAATCACAATATTGTAAGACATTCTAGTATGAGTAAAGATTTTTTCAAAAACCTTTGGGAAACTATCTTAAACAAAGAGGTTTTTAGAGGAGTAATTGTAAATAGAAAAAAAGATGGAAGCCCATATTATGTTGATACTACAATAGTTCCTATTACAGATAAATCAGGGGAAATAGTAGAATTTATAGCTGTAAGACACGATATTTCTGAAATTTATGAAAAAGAGAAAATCATTCAAAAACAATATATGGATAATTTAACAAAGCTTCCAAATAGACAAAAATTAATAAGTGATTTAAAAGATTCAAATGATGTAGAGCTTGTTTTAGTAGATATATCAAAATTTAAAGATATAAATGATTTTTATGGTTATGAAACTGGAGATTTAGTTCTAAAAAAATTTGCTAAAGTTTTACAAAGCTTTGATATTTATGGCTTAAATTATTACAAGTTGGCAAATGATATTTTTGCCATTTTAATTTTAAAAAATACTATTGATTCAACATCTAATATTTTAAAATATATAGTAAAAGAGCTTGAACAAAAAGAGATTATAGTAGAAAACAACACCTTTAACCTATCATTTCATATAGCTGTTGTAAATAGTAAAGATTTAAAAAACCCTATACAATCTGCTGAATTTGCTCTTAGTTTAGCAAAAAGTAAAAAGAAGAAAGTTCTATTTTTGAAAGAACATTTAGATGAATATAAACAAATCCAAAAAAATAAAGAGCTTGTTTCAAAAATAAAAGATGCAATTTCAAAAGATAATATTTTAGTATATGGTCAAAAAATTATAGATAATAAATCAAAAGCTGAAAAATATGAGCTATTAATGAGACTAAAAACAAGTGAAGGTGAAATTTTATCTCCTTACTTCTTTCTTGAAGCCTCAAAAAAGGCAAATTTATATCTTGATTTAACAAAAATATTAGTAAAAAAAGCCTGTAAATTTTTCCAAAACAAAAATATAGAGTTTAGTATAAATCTTACAATTGAAGATATAAAAGATACAAATACAATAGATTTTATTTTCAAAACAATAAAAGAGACAAATACTGCTTCAAAAATAACTTTTGAGATTGTTGAGAGTGAAGCAATTGATGATTTTAATCTGATTGCAGATTTTATAAAAAAAGCAAAAAGTGTAGATTGTAAGATTGCAATAGATGATTTTGGAACAGGTTATTCGAACTTTGAATATATTATTAATTTAAATGTAGATTTCTTAAAAATAGATGGTTCTTTAATAAAAACAATAAATGAAGACAAAAATATAGAGTTAGTCGCAAAAACAATAAACAATTTTGCAAAAGTTTTAAATATAAAAACAGTTGCTGAATTTGTACACAATAAAGAGGTTTTAGATAAGGTTACTAGCTTGGGAATTGATTATTCACAGGGTTTTTATCTACATGAACCAGAATTTTTAATTTAATTTAAAAAAGGAGAAAAAAGTGTTTTTACACACACCAACAAAAAGTAGGCTATTTATTATTATGTTATTAAGCCAATTAGGTTTTTTACTTATTAGTTCAGTTGCCATTATGAGTGATCATACAGTTTGGGCAATAGTTATATTAAATATTGTTTTTGCTATTTTAATAGCATTGATTTCATATATTTCTATGAGAAGAATAGTAGGTGGAATAAATAGCATAAAAGATTATTTGGAAGATATAATGGAATTTGTATTTTATAAAACAAATAATATTAAAACTATTGAATATTCAAAAAATGATGATATTGGTCAAATTTTAAATAGTTTAAATTCTAATGTAGCTGTTATTGGCAAGATGAGAAATGATGATATGCATATTTTAGGAGAGATTGTTATTGCTTTGGATAAGGTGAGTCAAGGTATTTATACTTCAAAAATAAACTCTACAACTTCAAACCCAATGATATTTACACTAAAAAATATTGTAAATAATATGCTAGAAAAAGCAAATAAAAATATGGAAGATTTGGTAAAAATAGTTGGTCTTTATGCAGAACAAGATTATACAGAACAAGTAGTGATTAATCCTAAATTAAAAGGAAAAATGCTTCTTACTATGCAAAGAATAAATAAATTAGGTTCTGAATTAAATAATAATGCAAAACAAAATTTGAAAAATGGAAACCTTTTAGAGAGTTCTTCAATTCAAATGACAAGAAGTGTAAATAATCTAGCAACAAAAGCAAATGAACAAGCTGCTTCTTTGGAGCAAACTGCTGCTGCTCTTGAAGAGATTACAGGAATTACAAAAAACAATACTCAAAATGCTACTAAAATGGCAAGGTTAAGCCAAGATGTAAAAAATTCTGTACTTTCTGGAGAAGAGTTAGCAAATAAAACAGCTGCTTCAATGGATGAAATAAACTTAAAAGTAACTGCAATAAATGAGGCTATATCTGTTATAGACAATATCGCTTTCCAAACAAATATTCTAAGTCTAAATGCTGCTGTTGAAGCTGCAACTGCTGGTGAAGCTGGAAAAGGATTTGCAGTTGTTGCTGGTGAAGTAAGAAACCTTGCAAATAGAAGTGCTGAAGCTGCAAAAGAGATAAAAAATTTAGTTGAAAATGCTACACATAAAACTTTTGAAGGAAAAACAATTTCAGATGAGATGATTGAGGGATACCACAATTTAAATAGTTTAATTTCTGAAACAATAAATATTATTCAAGATGTAAGTACAGCATCAAATGAGCAATTAAGAGGAATTGAGCAGATAAATAGTGCTATTAATTTACTTGATAAAGCAACTCAAGAAAATGCAAGTGAAGCAAATAATGTATCTCAAATTTCACAACAAACTTTAAGTATGGCAAACCTTTTGGTTGAAGATGCCAAAACAAAAAAAGTAAACTAAGGAACTTAATATGGCAAAAGAGATAGTTTTAGATGATTATGCCTTTTTGGTAAGTGAAACAAATGAAAAAGGTATTATTACATTTGCAAGTGATGATTTTTGTGATATTGCTGGATATAATGTTGAAGAGTTAATTGGAAAACCACATAATGTTGTAAGACACACTGATATGCCAAAAGCTGCTTTTAAAAACCTATGGGAAACAGTAAAAAGCAATAATATTTGGACTGGTTATGTAAAAAATGCAACAAAAAATGGAGATTACTATTGGGTTTTTGCAACAGTTTATCCAACAATTACAAGCGAAGGTGAAAAAGGTTATTTATCTTGTAGAAGAAAAGCTTCACAAGAGGAGATTGCCAAAGCTGAAGCTTTATATAAAACTTTATAATGTTTTTAGCTCTTTATAGCTAGAATACTTTTTTTATTGCGGGGGGACGCTCGAAGCGTTGAGAAGGTAAAACCTGACCCTTTGAACCTGTTGGTTAATACCAGAGTAGGAAGCGAATTTTTAAAAATTTAAATTTAATAGACTTACAAAATAGTGATAAATTTAATAAAAAGGTGCTTTCTTTATTGAAAGTACCTTTTTTTTTACTCAAAAATCTAGCTGACAATAAAAAAACATATCAATTTAAAGGATTTTAGATGAAAAGTAGCAAGGCATTTGCAGAGATGATAGTGCATATTCCACTTTGTACTCATATTGAAGCAAAAAAAGTTTTAATACTTGGAACAGTTTGTGAGAGTATAAAAAATGAGACTTTAAGACACAAAAAAGAGTCAAATTTTGAATTTGGAGATTTATCTTTGATTGAAACAAAAAAAGATAAAGAGATTGATGTTGTAATTTTAACAGATATAAAAGCTGATTTAAAAGGTTTAGCAAATATTTACAGAGTTTTAAAAGATGATGCTATTGTTTGTTTTACTACAACATCATTTTCACAAGATAGCGAAGAACTAAAAAAAGATTTAAAACTTTTTGGTGATAAATTTTGGATAGTTATGCCTTTTAGTTTTGGGCATACAACTTGTATTTTAGCTTCAAGAAAATATCATCCAACAGCTGATTTAAATCTTCAAAGAGCTGATTTTCTTGATAATTTAGAGTATTACAGTGCTGATATTCACAATGCTTCTTTTGTATTTCCTGCACATATACATAAAGAATTAACTGGTATAGCAAAAAGATAAGGAGAGAGATATGAAAGATTTAGAAAAAATACAAAATTGGTTAGAAGAGCATAAAAACGATAGTGTAAGAACTCAAATGTACTATGCTAAACAAGGAATAATTACTCCTCATATGGAATATGTAGCAAAAGTTGAAAAGCTAGAACCTGAATTTATAAGAAGTGAAATAGCAAGGGGTAGACTTATAATTCCTGCAAATGTAAATCATACAAATCAAATTCCTATGGCTATTGGAATTGCTTCAAAATGTAAAATAAATGCAAATATTGGAAGTTCTGCAATAGTTAGCGATGTAAATGGAGAGCTTGAAAAAGTTGATGTTTGCCTTAAATATGGAGCTGATACTATTATGGATTTAAGTACTGGTGGTGATTTAGACAAAATACGAAAAGCTGTTATAAATCACTCAACAGTTCCAATTGGAACAGTTCCAATTTATCAAATTTTACACGATGTAAAAGATAAAATAGAGGATTTAAGTATTGAAAAAATGCTTGAAGTGATTGAAAGACAAGCAGAGCAAGGAGTGAGTTATTTTACAATTCATGCAGGATTTTTACTAGAGTTTATGCCTCATATTGCAAAAAGAAAAATGGGAATTGTAAGTCGTGGTGGAAGTTTAATGGCAGCTTGGATGATGCACTACCACAAAGAAAATCCATTTAATACAGCTTTTGACAAAATCTTAGATATTTGTAGAAAATATGATGTTTCACTATCTCTTGGAGATAGTTTAAGACCTGGATGTTTAGCAGATGCCTCTGATGAAGCACAACTAAGAGAACTTAAAGTTTTAGGAGATTTGACTCTTAGAGCTTGGGAAAAAGATGTTCAAGTTATGATTGAAGGTCCTGGACATGTGCCTTTAAATCAAATTGAAAGAAATATGAAAATAGAAAGAGAATATTGTCACGAAGCACCTTTTTATATTTTAGGACCTTTAACAACTGATATTGGTGCTGGATATGACCATATAAGTAGTGCTATTGGTGCTGCTGTTGGTGGTTGGCATGGAGCTTCTATGCTTTGCTATGTTACACCAAAAGAGCATTTAGGTTTGCCAAATGCTGAAGATGTAAGAAATGGAATAATTGCATATAAGATAGCTGCACATAGTGCTGATATTGCAAGAAATAGAAAGGGTGCAAGAGATATTGATGATGAGATGAGTGATGCAAGATATGCTTTTGATTGGAATAGACAGTTTGAACTAGCACTTGATAGCGATAGAGCAAGAGAGTTTCACGATGAAACTTTGCCACAAGATGTATTTAAAGAAGCAGAGTTTTGCTCTATGTGTGGACCAAAATTTTGTTCATATAAAATTACTCAAAAAATCGTACAAACTCATGGAGTTGCTATAGACAATATGGCTGGATAAAATTATAAATTTAAGCTAAAGCTTCTGCTTTAGCTTGAAGTTACTCTAAAATAGTTATTTATTGCATTTTTCTTTACTAAACTAAAGGTAAAATTCAAATCTAAATTAAATTTTTCATCAAAATTAAAACTATAATCTTTTTTAAAATTTCTCAATAAACTTTGAAATAGTGAATATTTTTTATCTATTATGAATATCTCTTTACTATTTTCATATAAATAAATAATATTTAAATAATAAGAATTATCTACAAAATAAGTTCTAAATTCATAGTGGCTAAACTCGTAGCTATCAACTAAATCAATTTTTTTTGCACCTATATCATCTTTTAATAAAGATAAAAAATAACCTAAAGCCTGACCATTCCAAGAAGTATCATAATAAGTATTAATATACTCTATATAAAGTTCATTTGTTTTAAGAGTGTAAGCTTCTACAACATAAGCATCGTGTCTAGTTTTTGTTTCAATATTCGAAATAGGATATTTAAAACTATAATCACTTGATATTTTGAAGCTCAAATCATTTTCTTCAAGACTAAAATAAGGAATTGAAAGTTTAGTAACTCTTTTAAATATAAATTTCAAACCTTCAAACAAAGCACCAAACATACAATTCCTTAATATTTTTATAACTTTAGCATAATAATTAAATTTTTGAAACTAAATTTTCTAATCCTCTTCTATTATTTATAAAGCTTTTGAAGTTATTTTTGTAAGTCTTTTTGTAAATGCAACTCTATCGCTTACCTCATCACCATCACTTATTTTTGCCAAATCTAGTAAAATCCAAGAAATATCTTCTACTAAATCTTCATCTTTTGTAAGATTTAATTTTTGCACTATTTCGTGATTTGGATTTATCTCTAAAATTGGTTTAATTTCTGGAACTTCTTGCCCCATCTGTCTAAACATATGAGCCATTGCAGCCATTTGTGCATCTCCAGCATCTTTTGTAATACAAGAAGCAGATTCAGAAAGTCTATTTGTGATTTTTACATCTTTTACTTCACTTCCTAATTTATCTTTAATTTTTGAAACTATATCTTTAAACTCTTCTTCTATTTTTTGTTTCTCTTCTTCATTTACTTCAACTTTTGGAGCTTCAGCTGTTGTAATATCTGTAAAAATCCACTCTTTAAATGCTCCAATTGTAGGAGTTATAATCTCATCTATCTCTTTATCATCTAAAATTAAAACTTCAATATTGTTTTTCTTGTAGCTTTCAAGAAGTGGAGAGTTTCTAAGCACTTTTTCATTTTCTCCAACAATATAATAAATAGCTTTTTGCTCACTTGAAGCTCTTTGTTTATAATCTTCAAGAGAAGTTAATTTTTTCTCATCAGCTGTTGATTTATATCTTAAAAGCTCTAAAATAGCCTCTTTGTTTGTGTAGTCTTGATAAACTCCCTCTTTTAAAGCTCTAATATATTGAGTTATAAATTTCTCATATTTCTCTTCATCTTTAGATAATTTTTTGATTTCACTTAGAATTTTTTTCACAGATGATTGTTTAATATTTGCTAAAATTCTATTTTCTTGAAGTATTTCTCTGCTTACATTTAGTGGTAAATCTTCACTATCAATAATTCCTCTTACAAATCTTAAATATGTAGGTAAAAGTTCTTTATCATCATCAGTAATAAATACTCTTTTTACATATAGTTTAATTCCACTTTGATAATCTGCTCTATACATATCAATAGGGGCATTTTGTGGGATATAAAATAGTGTTGTGTACTCATTTACCCCTTCTGTTTTTGTATGAATTGTAAGAAGTGGATCATTGCTATCTTGAGATATTGATTTATAGAAGTTGTTATAATCTTCCTCTTTTAGTTTTGCTTTTGGCTGAATCCAAAGTGCTGTTGCTTCATTTATTTGCTCGTGTTTTCTTTCAACTTTTTTCTCTGCTTTTTTTCCAGTTTTTTCGTCTTCTTCACTTAGTTTTTCTGTAACTTCTTCATCATAATTTAGAAAAATTGGGTATGCAATATGATTTGAGTATTTTTCAACTATATTTTTTATTCTATATTTACTTGCAAACTCTGCTACTTCTTCATCTTTTAGCTTAATATAAATCACCGTTCCATTTGTCTCTTTTGTACAAGGAGCTAAATCAAACTCTCCAGTTCCAGTTGAAGACCATTTATAAGCTATCTCTTCTCCAGCTTTTTTTGAAATTACATCAACTCTACTTGCTACCATAAATACTGAATAAAACCCTACTCCAAATTGTCCAATTAGATTTGAATCTTTTTTTGCATCACCTGTTAATGCTTCAACAAATGATTTTGTACCAGATTTTGCAATAGTTCCGATAGAATTTATCATATCTTCATCATTCATTCCTATACCATTATCCATAATAGTAAGTGATTTATCTTTCTCATCAAAAGAGATATTTATCTCTCCACTCCAAGATGCAAACTCCTCTTTTAAGCTCTCATCTGTAAGTCTTAAATAGTTTAATTTATCTATTGCATCACTTGCATTTGATACAAGTTCTCTTATAAAAATCTCTTTATTTGAGTATAAAGAGTGTGTCATTAAATGTAATAATTGCCCTACTTCTGTTTGAAATTGATGTTTTGCCATTGTCATACTCCTATTATTTATTATAAATTTTTAATTTTTCAAAAGTGAATTTTAGTAATAACTTTATTAAACTTGGCTAAAGTTTGTAAAAAAATTAGCACTTTTATATATTGAGTGCTAAAATATTTCTGTTTTTTATATTTCAAAAGCTGTTTTTATAATATCAATACCAAATTTTTCTCTTAAATCTTGTATATTTTGGTTTAAATTCTCTTTTTTTAAATCGCTTTCATACTCAAAAAGATTAAAGGTATGTTCATTTTTCTTTGCGAAATTAAAAACTGTTATATAAAGTTGAATAATTGAATGATTTTTATGTTTATCTGCAGTTTGAAAAAGCTGAACCATTGAGTTTTTAAAGTCAAATTCATTAAATAATTTATTTGTATTTTCTTGTGCTTTTTTTATAATATTATACTCATACCGTATTTGAATTTGATATGAAAGTGGATTGTGTTCTTCTTTTTTTACAATAAAACTTAAATATCTGCTCAAAATCATCACTCTTCTTTTAAGCTCATTTCTATCAAAAATGGGATCAAAACTTCGCCCTATTCCCAAAGATTTTCTCTCTTTGTTTATACTTAGTTTATTATCTCTTATTCCACAAACTCGGTTATAGGTATCCACTCCAACCTTTCCCCATGAGTAAAGTAATTTTTGATTTTTTCTTATATCTCCTAAAGTTTTAATATTGTAACCTCTTAATTTTTCACACAAAGATTTGCCTATTCCTGTAAAATTTTCAACTAAAACATCTTTTGTAAACTCTTCAATATTTTCTGCTTTAAGCTGTTTTACACCATTTGGTTTTGCAAAATTTGTCATTAATTTTGATAAATATTTTGTTGGAGCAACTCCAATGGAAGCTGGTAAACCCAAAGTTTCATAAATCTTTGTTTTTAAATTTAAGGCAAAATCATAGGCTTCTTCTTCAGCTATATAGCCACTTAAATCACCAAAAAATTCATCTATTGAAAACTGTTCAATCAAAGGAATTTCAAGCTCCAACAAAGCTTTTAATTTATTTGATAAATCATCATAAAGCTCATAATTTGGGGCTATCATAGTTAAATTTGGACAAAGTCTTAAGGCTTCATTTACACTCATTGCAGTTTTTATTCCAAAAGCTCTTGCTTCATATGAAGCTGTTGTTACTATTCCTCTTATTCTTCCATTTTCATCTATAAAATACTCTTTATTATCTTTACTATTTGAGCTAATTATTTTACTTGAAAAACTAGCACGATTTACAGAAACTTTTCTATTTAATTTCTCTTTGGAAAAAATATCAGCATTGTTTCTACCTCCAACGGCAACTGGAATATTTAATAAACTTTTATCTATGGTTCTATGTGCTGATACAAAGTAGCAATCTAAATCTATATGAATAAACATTTTGTAAGTATATTGTAAAAAGATAAAATATTATGAAAATCTTTCAAATTGTAATATTCCTTTGTTTCATTTCTCTTTTTTGGTATAATTTTTTA
This sequence comes from Arcobacter vandammei, assembly GCF_016106035.1. Lineage (GTDB taxonomy): Bacteria > Campylobacterota > Campylobacteria > Campylobacterales > Arcobacteraceae > Aliarcobacter > Aliarcobacter vandammei. The sequence goes on along the minus strand of NZ_JADKPZ010000011.1, from coordinate 81,846 downwards.
TCTTATTTATATGGAGCAAATATGAACTTATCTTTAGAAAATATAAATAGCAAAATTTATACTATTCGAGGTTTTCAAGTAATGCTAGATGAAGATAGCAAAGTTATATGGAGTAGAAACAAAAGTTTTTAATCAAGCAGTAAAAAGAAATATTGAGAGATTTCCTGAAAATTTTCGTTTTCAATTGACTAAAGATGAGTATGAAAACTTGAGGTCACAATTTGTGACCTCAAGAGAAAATCAAGATATTATAAGTTTAGAACATGGTGGTAGAAGAACTTTACCCTATGCTTTTACAGAGCAAGGAGTTTCAATGCTAAGTGCTATTTTAAGAAGCGATACAGCAATACAAATAAGTATAAAAATAATCAATAGTTTTGTAAATATGAGAAAATTTTTGTTTGATAATGCTTCGATTTTTCAAAGATTTACACAAATTGAGAAAAAAATATTAAGTCATGATGATAATTTTGAAAAAGTATTTAAAGCTTTAGAAGATAAAAAAACTATTCCACACCAACATATATTTTTTGATGGACAAGTTTTCGATGCTTATAACTTTATAAACGATTTACTAAAAACAGCAAAGAGTGAAATAATTTTAATTGATAACTATATAGATGATACAGTTTTTACTTTGTTTTCTAAGTTTCCAAATATAAATTTTATAATTTATACTTCAAATATTTCAAAACAGTTAAATCTTGATTTTGAGAAATATCAAAATCAATATTCAAATATAACTCTAAAAACTTTTAAATCTAGCCACGATAGATTTTTGATAATAGATAAAAAAGAGATTTATCATATAGGAGCAAGTCTTAAAGATTTGGGTAAAAAATGGTTTGCATTTTCAAAGATGAGTTTGGACTCTTTAAATTTGGAAGATGTTTTAAATAAATTGTAAACATAATATTAAAAATCGTAATATTCTTTTGTTTCATTTCTCTTTTTTGATATAATTTTTTATCTTATTTATATGGAGTGGAAACAAAAGTTTTTATTGAACAAGGTATTTATTTTTTATAGACTAAGTAATAAGTATTTTAGGAAATAGGCTTTCAAAAGGTATTTTTAGCTTATCGTGTAGGTTTTGTATCATCTCAACTGTAAGTTTTCTTTGCCCTTTTAAAACTTTTGATACTATCGCACTATCTCCAAAGATTGGTACTAAATCTTTTTGTTTTAAATTTTCTTGCTCCATTCTAAACTTTATAGCAGCTATTGGATCTGGTGCTTCTATAAAGTAGTGTTTTTCTTCATAGCTTTCAACTAAAGTAACCAAAACTTCAAGTTCATCAAACTCTTGTGTATTTGGAACAGCTTCCATTAGCTCATCAACTCTTTTTAAAGTAGCTTCATAATCAGCTTCATTTCTTATAGGTTTTATCATATTTTACTCCTAAATTTGAGTTACATCTATCTTGTCATACTCTTTATGAGTACCAATAAATCGTATATATACAACTTGTGCAAAGTAGTTTATCTTTACAACTAGCCTATATTTATTTCCGTGGATATTAAAAACAACTCTATTGTTTACTACTATACTTGCACTTCTATATAGTTCTTTTATATCGTTTGGATTTTTAAAATCGGCTTTTACTATCTCTTTGTGCCAAGCCTCAAGTGGCTCTTTACTATCTTGATATATGCTTTGCTCATAAAAATCTTTTAGTGTTTTTTTGGAAATAACTCTCATAGGTAGAATATTAACTAAAATATTGACAAATTGTCAAGTTTTGAGTTTTCCTGAGTGAAGAATTTAAAGAGTTCACTATTAAATAAAGGGGAATTAAGAAAATAAAGAATCTTTCAATTTGTAATGGAAACTAGACTTCAGTCCAGTTAGCAGAGAGTTTTTATTGGAACAGGGACTTTTAGTCCCTGCCTAAGTAAAAATAAAATCGCTATTGGCAATGGCTAAAGCCATTGTTCCGAAATAAAGTTTTTTAGAATTTTAAATTCATAGCCAACCAAAGTCTTCTACCTTCTATATTTGCATTATCAGCAGAGTACACTTTGTTTCCAGCTAGATTAGTATATTCACTTCTTTTGTAAAAGTCTTTATCAAATAAGTTATACACAGTTGCACTAAGAGTTAAATCTTTATTCCATTTATAACTTCCACCTAAATGGAATATTTCATAAGCTTTTAAGTCTCCTAACTGGTCATATATATTTTTATTGTCATCACTTAGATTTTCATATTTTTGTGTAAATCTTTTTCTATCACTTTTGTATTCACCTTTAAACCAAAGATTCAAATCTTTTGTAGCTTGGTAGTTTAAGGTTGCATTTAAAGCGTGTTTTGGAGTATTTGAGAATGCTGCTCCTTTATTATTTCCATTTTTTTGTTCACTTTGCATGAATGTATAGTTTGCTCTTAGATTTAAACCATCAAAATATAGTGGTATGTTAGTACCAAATTCTAAACCTTTTGTTTCAGCTTTTCCGATATTACTACTTTTTGTATAAGTTCCATTTGGAATTGTAGGATGTCCTGAAATAGTTACAGTACCATCACTTTGAATTTTGTCTGTATATTCATTATAGAAAACTGTTACATTCGCTTTAAAACCATTTTCAGCATTGTAGTAAACTCCTGTTTCGTAGTTTGTCGATTTTTCAGGTTTTAAATCAGGATTTCCTATTGTTAATGTTCTTCCTTGTGCAGTTGCACCATTAATACCATCGTATAGTGCTTGAACTGCTGGTGCTTTAAATCCTCTTGATACCCCACCTTTTACAGTCCAGTTGTCATTTGCAGTATATACAGCATAAGCTCTTGGACTAAAATTTCCACCAAAAACATCGTGGTGGTCATATCTTCCACCTAAAGTAAGTGCTAAAGAGTCTGTAATAGAGATTTCATCTTCTGCAAATAAAGCCCACATATCTTGTTTAAATTTATCTTCTACCAAGCCATCATTAAACTCAGATTTCCATAATTGTCCACCAATAGTGATAATATTTCTATTAAAATAATCTGTTACAAATTTAGAATCTAAAACTGTATCAGTATTTTTTAACTCTCTTTCATTTCCACCAATAATCGATGGCATACCAACATAAGGAACTCCTATCGTTCCAGGAATTAATCTTCCTATTTTTTCAGTTTCTGTTCTCATAATACTTGATTCTAAAGTACCAATATTAAATCTTGAACTATGTCCTAAAGTAAATTGTTCTCTTTCAAATCTCAACCTTTTATCGTATCCTTGAGAAGCTGTTGCAGTATTTAAAGTTCCTAATTGCGCTTTATCATTATTATAACTTTGTTTTGAAGTGAAGGCATCTAAATAAATATCATTATTTTCATTTGGAGTTAAAGTAAGTTTTCCACCTAATGACCAGTTTGTTCCCTCAACAGGAGAAGGTCCTCTAGCACTAACATCCGCCCCATCATCATATTTTATACTTGAAGAATCTCTATCATAGTGGCTTCCTCTTATACTTAATCCTAATAAATCCTTTACTATTGGTCCACTAAGATATGTATTTATAGTATTACTATCTCCCATTTGTGAATTTTCTTGAAAAGTTCTATCAACTCCAATAGACCCAGTCCACTCATTTGCAACTTTTTTAGTGATAATATTTACAACTCCACCCATAGCATCAGAACCATAAAGTGTACTCATAGGTCCTTTGATAATCTCAATTCTTTCAATTGCAGAAAGTGGTGGTAAGAAATTATTGTTAGTTTCACCAAATCCATTTGGAGTGTTGTTTCCAGAAGAGTTTTGTCTTCTTCCATCTATAAGTATCAAAGTGTTTTCAGAACCCATACCTCTAATACTGATATTTAATCCACCAGTTTTTCCAACACTAGTTCTATCAACATCAACACCTTCTACATCTTCAATAGCTTCAGCTAAGTTTGCATATTTTTTGTTTTGTAAGTCTTGTTGTGAAACAACAGAGATTGATGCAGGAGCATCTGTGATTTTTTGTTCATATCCACCTGCAGTTGTTACAACTTGTATATCATCAAGTTTTGTAGTTTCGTTAGCACTTAAAAGTGTACCCCCCCCGCAACTAAAATTGCAGCAACAGACATAGCCAGTCGTATTTTCATATTTTCTCTTCCTTTTGTTAATTTTTAATTTCGAAAAAAATTTCTAAATAGTTTTTTAGGAGAAACTATTTAATAATTATTATCACTATTTGAAAAAAATTAACGGAATATTAATAAAATAAACTTAAAATCAAATAAAATTGATAATAATTATTATAATGTTATTTTAGAAAATGTAATGATAATAAATATTGCTATTTATGGGTTTTATATTACTTTAATCTCTTTTTAAATACAATTTTTTTTGATAAATTCTATAAAAAAAGAGAGAAATTTTGATAAAAAGTGAAGAGATTGTAAAGATTGCTAGTTATTTTTCTATAATAGCTCATAGCCCTGGAAGATTAAGAGTGAGAGTAAATCCTAAAATTACTCAAAATGCAGGAAATTTGACACTAAAAGACATTGAAGATTTACCAAAAAAGATAGATGGTATATTAGATATAAAAATAAACAAAATAATAGCTTCTGTTACAATTACATACAATCCACAAGTTTTTAAACCAAAACTTTGGGAAGATTTAATAAAACAAGAAAATCTTTCTGAAATTACAGAACTTATAAACAATCTAGCAAAGGAGGTTATTTAGTGGCTGTTGATTACAATATTTTAAATAGTAAAAAAATTGATGAAACTTCAAATATTGCAATTCGTGATCAAATTTTACAAATTGCAGTTTATGATGAGTTCAAGGCTTATGAAGTATATACAAAAGTGATTGAAAAATTTGGAAATATAAACCCTTTTTCAAATATAAAAGAGGCTGAAGCTGTACATTATAGTGTACTTATAAACCTTATGCAAAAGTATGGTGTAGAAGTTCCACAAAATGACTGGGAAAACAGAGTTGTTATTCCTAATAGTGTTATTGAGTGTTGTGAACTAGGAGTTGCAAGTGAAATTCAAAATATTGCCATGTACAATCATCTTTTAAACTATGCACAAGATAGCGATATTATTGATGTTTTATATAGACTTCAAGCAGCTTCATTTAATAATCATCTTCCAGCTTTTAGGTCTTGTGTTATAAATCACTACAATAGTGGAAATATTCCACAAAATGGCGAAGATATGATGGCAAAAATGCAAGAGTATCAAACTATGATAAATGATATTATGAGTGGAAATATTGATGAAACAATGATTTCAAAACTACTTCCAAATATTAATATGCAATTTATTGGTGGTGCTGGAACTGGAGCGGTGTTGGCTTATTTATTAAATGAGCTAATAAGTAAATCACAAATAAAGGAGTGAAAATGGCATTACCATTTATAGCTGGATTAATCGTGGGAGCTGGTGCGATTGTTGCATACAAAAATAGAGATTTACTAAAAGAAAAAGGTCAAACTCTTTTAAATAGTGCAAAAGAGAAAAGCGAAGAGCTAGGAAAAAGTACAAAAGAAAAAATATCTCAAACAAAAGAGCTAGTAGAGAAAAAGATAAGTAGTAAAAAAACTACTCCAAAAAAAGAGTTAGTAGAGCAAAAAACAAAGAGAAAATATACTAGAAAACCAAAAGAGCAAAACAGTGAGGTAACACAATGAAAGATTTGAAGATAAATACAGGAAGTCCAAGAAATGTATTGGGGCATGTAATTAGTGGAGCAATTGCAAGTGCTGTTGTAAGTGGAGCAATAAACTACAAAAAATATAAAGCAGGACAAATAAAAAGTTGTGAAGCTATAAAGGATACTACAAAAAGGGCTTCACAAGGTGCAATAGCAACAGGAAGTGCAATAGCAACAACAAACTATATAGGAGAAGGAAATTATCTAAGAGCAATAACTGCTGCTTCTATTGGTGTTGCTGGAATTTATGCAATTGAATTAATAGAAGAGAAGCTAGAGCAAAAATATTTAACAAATCAAAACATAGAAATAGGAGAAATAGATGAATAATCAAATAAATAACCAAAATATGAACCAATACGATACAAATATCAACAACACTAGAAACCAAAATCAAAGTGGATTAAATTTTAATCAAAATCCATACATCAACCAAAATGTAGTTTCAAATCAAAACCAAAATTTGGCACAAAATAGTACAGCAACTCAAACAAACACTTTATTTAATGCAGATTTTATAAAAGGTGCTTTAATTGGTGCAGTTGCAACATATCTTCTTACAAATAAAAATGCTCAAGAGAACATCTTCAAAGTAGTAGAAAAAGCAAAATCACTTGTAAGTGCTGGTGTTGAAGAGATGAAAGAGAGAATGGAAGATGCAAGAGCAGCAGCACAAGCAAAAGAGCAAGAGTTTTAAAAATGCAAAAAAACTTTTTAAAAGTACATCAAGCTGGGCTTAGAGCTAGATATAAGCTTGAAATTTTAAAAGAGAAGTTTATAGATGAAGATATTTTAAAAAGCTATTTTTTAGATGATAAAAATCTTCAAAAAAGCATTAAAAATATAAGAATAAATAGAAATGCCTACTCTATAATCTTTGAATTATCTAGCGATATTTTTAATAAAATTGAAAAAAAATTAGCAAACTTGACTCTAAACTCTTTATTAAAAGCTGTTGAAAATAGTGAAACTAGTGTTTGCATATCTTGTGTAAATAGCGAAGAACCTTCTATTAAAGGAACTTTAATAGCAAGTTCGGCTCTTGTTTCTGAAATGTTAATAACAAATCAAAATTTAAAAGCAGTAACTACAACTCTTGCTTGTACTCCACTTTTAATAGATGGAACAAAAGAGCTGTTTAGTGAAGGTCTCACTTCTCATGTTCTTGAAGCTGGAGCTGTTGCTATTTCTATTTTAAGAAAAGATTATCTAGCAGCAAACTCAACAAATGCTATGCTTGAACTTGGAGAGTATATAGAAGAGACAACTGTACATAAAAGTGATGATTTATTAAAAGAGTTGGCAAAACCAAATATTGAAGAAGCTTGGGTTGAGAAAAAAATCGACGGAAAAGTAACTGAAATTTTAGTAAAAACATCTGATTTAGTTGTTGGTGATATTGTTGTTGTAGGAACTGGAAATACTATTGCTGTTGATGGCCATATTATTGATGGAGCAGGAACAATAAATCAAGTTTCAATGACAGGAGAAGCAACTCCTGTTGCAAAATATAGAGGCGATAGAGTTCTTTCTGGAACTATTGTTGAAGAAGGACGTTTTAGAATTTGGGCTGAAAGAGTTGGGGCAAATACAGCAACTCAAAGAATTAAGCACTATATAGAGAACTCTTTAAATGAAAAATCTTCAGCTCAACTAAAAGCAAACCGCCTTGCAGATAAGCTTGTACCTGTTACTTTGGGACTTGCAACTACTGCTTATATTTTTACAAGAGATTTCCAAAGAGTAGCTTCAGTTCTTCAAGCTGATTATTCATGTGCATTAAAACTTGCAACTCCTGTTGCTTTTAAATCAACTATTAGCAAAGCTGGACATGCTGGAATTATGATAAAAGGTGCAAAATCTATTGAAGCATTAGCAACTGCTGATACTTTTGTTTTTGATAAAACAGGAACATTAACAAGTGGTGAATTAGAGGTTGTAAGTGTTGATTCTTATGATAAAAATTGGAGTGAAGAAAAGCTTTTAAATCTTACAGCTTCAACTGAAGAACACTATTTTCATCCCGTTGCTGAAGCTGTTGTAAAAGCAGCAAAAGAGAGAGGTTTTGTTCATATGCACCATGAAGAAGTTGAATTTATAGTTGCTCACGGTGTAAAAACAGAAATAAAAGGAAAATCTGTAATTATAGGAAGCAGACACTTTTTGGAAGATGATGAGAAAATAGATTTCTCACCTTATAAAAAAGAGATAGAAGACTCTTTAAAAAAGAGCGATACTCTACTTTATGTGGGATATGATGGAAAACTTCTAGGAACTATTGGTTTAAGTGATGAACTAAGAGGAAATACAAAAAATGCTATTAAAAAACTAAAAAGCCTTGGAGCAAAAAATATTGTAATGCTAACAGGTGATATAAAGCAAAAAGCCTTAAAAATAGCAGATGAGCTAGGAATAAATGAAGTAAGAGCAGAACTTTTACCTCATGAAAAAGCAGATATTGTAAAAGAGCTTATGCGTAGTGGAAAAAAAGTTGCATTTATTGGAGATGGGATAAATGATGCTCCAGCACTAATTTCAGCCCATGTTGGAATTTCTATGAGTAAAGGTGCTGATATTGCAAAAGCAACTGCTGATATTAGTCTTTTAAAAGATGATATTATGGCTGTTGTTGAAGCAAAAGAGTATGCAAATAAAACTATGAGTTTGATAAATACAAATTTTAATGCAACAGTTGGAATAAATAGTGGAATACTTGCAGGTGCGACATTTGGACTATTTTCACCAATAACAACAGCAATTTTACACAATGGAACAACAATAGCACTATTGTTTAATTCTATAAGGGGAGTAAAATTGGCAAAAAATTAGATTTTAATAATAGTTATCAGTTCTATTTAAGCTTCTAAGTTGTAATATTCTGATAATTAATATCAAAAGGATTTATATGCCATTCTTACTTCCATTAGCTACTATTTTAACAGGTGTTTTAACAGTTAAAACAGTAAACAAAACTATGAAAACTTATGAAAGAAGAAAGAAAAGAGATGAAAGAAGAAAAGACATTTGATTTAGAACTTCAAAGAGAAGTTGCAAAAATAGGAATGACTGCCACTTTAGGTGCAACAGTTATAACTTCAATGTTTATGAAAAACAAAATTGCAAAAAATACTCATATAGTTGCTGGTGTTGCTTTTTGTGGTTTTGCACTTTGGCATCATATGCTTTATCAACCAAAAAAGAATAAAGCTATTTTGGAAACAAAAAACAAATCTACAAATAATTCAAAAATTACAAAATCTTCAAAACCTACTTTAAAAGCAGAAATTTAAATTTTGCTATTTTATAGCTTCACTTTGAAGCTATAATATAAAAAATAATAATTATAAATTAGAATTGTTTTTTTCACAAAAAGGGGAAAATTATGACTGAAAAACAATTAATTAAGATTATAAAGTATTCACCTATTGTGGTACTTCCATTGATTGTGCTTATAATATTTACATTGGAAGCTTTGAATTTCAAAAAGAGTTTTGATGAAAATTACAATACTGTTTCTAGTTATTTAATTGAAAATGAAAAAAAATTACTAGAAAAAAACTCTAAAATAGCAATTGAAATTTTAGAATATAATGCTTCAAAAATAGGAAATAAAATAGATGAAAATATAATTTTTGACCTATTCAAAAATATAAATAAAAAGATGAATGACTATTTTTTTATTTTTGATAATAGCGGAAAAGTAATACTTCATAGCTTTATTCCAGAATTAGAAGGAAGAAATTTATTAAACTCTGAAAATGCCTACTACAAAGATGCTACAGAAAAAATCGTAGATAAGCAAAATAGTGAAAATTTCATAACATATACTTGGCAAAATCCAAAAACTACTAGATTTGACACAAAAATATCTTTTTTAAAAAATATTCCAAATTCAGACCTAATAATAGGAAGTGGTTTTTATCCTAGCGATTTAGAAAAAGTTGCTCAGAACCAAAAATCAATTTTAGAAAAAGAGTATAAAACTAGATTAAATGGTTCTATTGCATTAGCGAGTTTTATGATTATTGTATCAATATTTTTAGCAAAGAATATCTCAAATAGATTACTTTTTGCTTTTGAAAATCTAAATAAATCTATAGATAAAAAAGATGAAGAGTTAGAAAATCTACACAAAGATATAGAAAATAGAGTTCTTACAAGAACACAAAGAATACAAGAAGATTTCAATAAAATGGAGAATATAGCCTCTATTGACAATCTTACAAAAATATATAATAGATTTGCATTTTTCAATGAACTTGAAAAATTAAAAGGGAAAAAGTATTGCATTATTATGTTTGATATTGACCATTTTAAAAAGATAAATGACAATTATGGTCACGATGTTGGAGATTATATTTTAAGTGAATTATGTAGAGTTGTAGATAATAAATTAAGACAAGGTGATACTTTTGCTAGGTTTGGAGGAGAAGAGTTTATGATTATTTTCCCAAATACAACTATTCAAGCAACTATTTCTATTGCAAATCGTATTAGAAGAGATATTGAAACTTATGATTTTAAAAAAGTGCCACAAGTTACAGTTAGTCTTGGAGTAATAGAGGTAAAAGGCGATATTTCACAAGAAATTATTCTAAAAAATGTAGATATTGCTCTTTATAAAGCAAAAGAAAAAGGTAGAAATACTGTTGTCGTTTTTGAATAAGTTTAATTTTAGCTTGTAATTACAAGCTAAAATATAAACTATTTTTTCCTAATTTCTGTAATAGACTTAGCCCCTATAAAATAGTTATCTGTATCAAACTCTTCTATTAAAACAACTGCATTACTACTTGGTCTTGAGAAAATTTTAGAAAAAAGTTCAGTTATACCTTTTGCTAACTCCTCTTTTTGCTCTTTTGTAGCTCCACCATCTTCTTTTGTCATTTTTACATTTATTACAGGCATTTTTGCTCCTTTAGTTTAAAGAGTTTTTAAATCTTTTAAGCTCATCTTCAATACTAGGAACTCTCATAAAATGCTCCCCAATTAAAAATGCATCTGCTCCAACTTCGTGAAGATTTTTTATAATCTCAACATCACTAACACCAGATTCTGCAACAATAATCTTATTATTTGGAATAAGTGGAATTAGTTTTTCACACAAACTCATATCCATCTCAAAAGTCTCTAAATTTCTATGATTTATCCCTATTATATCTGCTCCACTCTTTATAGCTTTTGTTAAATCCTCTTTATCGTGAATTTCAACTAAAACTTCAAGCCCTAAATGTCTAGCATAAAGATATAGCTCTTTTAAATCTTTTGTACTTAAAGATTTTGCAATTAAAAGAATAAAATCAGCCCCATAAACTAAAGCTTCCATAATTTGATACTTATCAAGTATAAAATCTTTTCTTAATAGTGGAGTTGGAACATATCTTCTAATTTGTGTTAAATAGTCCAAATTTCCTTGAAAATAGTGAGGTTCAGTTAAAACAGAGATTGCATTTGCACCATTTTTGCTATATTCACTTGCAATAAATAGTGGATCAAAATTCTCTTTTATAACTCCCTTACTAGGACTTGCTTTTTTAACCTCAGCAATAATTCTAATTGGCTCATCTTTTGTACTTCTTAAATAACTTTTTACATCTCTTGGCATATATGGATTTGAAGATAAGCTTCTTCCTAATAAGTCAAGTGGAAGCTCTTTTTTTCTTTTTTCTACATCTTCTAAAGTTCTTTTATTTATCTCATCTAATATCATTTACACTCCTTAATTTTTTCCCAATGCAGTCTTATCTCTTCATCTTCAAGCCCAGTAATATCAACAACTTTTTTCATAATCTCATAAGCTTTTTTACAATTTTTAGCTTTATATTCACCCCAAGCTAAAGTATCCAAATAGGCTATATTTTCAGGGTCTTGCTCTAAAGCTTTATCAACCAATAAAAGCCCTTTGTTTAAATCTAAATCATAATCTATGAGCAAATATGCTAAAAAGTTTTGATAGATATGATTGTTTGAACTCTCTAAAACTGTAGTTAATTTCTCTATAACACTAGAAAGAACCTCTTTTTTATTTGTTGCCATATCAAACTCTACAATAGCTAATTGTGCCAAAATATCTTTATCATGACTTTGTTCATAGAGTTCTTCTAATAACTTAACAGCTTTTTCTGGCTGATTTGTGGCTCTATAACTTGAAACTAAGATTTCATCTCTTTCGCCATTTTTTTCCCAAAACTCTATAATATGACCTTTATCTACATATTTCCAAAATAGAGTTTTTGTATTATTAAGCTGAAGTTGTGAATCATTATTTTTATAATAGAAAAACATCTCTTTTAAAAGATACTCTATTTTATTCTCATCTTTTAAAATCTCGTAAAAAGCTATTAATTGTATTCCTAAATTAAAATCATAATCATATCTTTTTAGACTATTTTCAAGCCTAGACACAGCATCATTTTTTCTATTTAGGTGAAAAAACTCTAAATTTGCAAGAGTACTTAATGTTACAGAATTTGAAGATATATTAAAAGCTTTTGAAAAAATATCATAAGCTTTTTGATACTCTTTTTTAGTTAAATAAACTGTTGCAAGAACATCATAATTTAACTCATTTGGATATAAAAGTACCAATTTTTCTGCATTTTTTGTAGCATCTTCTAATTTATTTAACTTTAATTGTGCGAAACTATAAAGCCTTAACAAAATCTCTTCTTCTTTTATATTTGATTTTGAATACTTTGCAACTGCAGCTTCAACAAAAAGATAATCTTTTAGTTGTGTAGCCAAAGATATAGAGTTTACCAAATATTCATATTTATTTGTATGTTCAAAAAGTTTAAAATATACATCTCTTGCTTCATAATATACTCTTTCATTCTCCATTTCCAAAGCATACATTACATAAAAGTCTTCCAATTCAAAAGCTTTCTCTTCAACTTTATCAAATTTTTTTATATTTGTAGCATCTTTTACTTGTACATTTTTTGTAGCACATGCTGTAAAAAACATTGCTACAAAAAAAACAATAATTAAATTTTTTCTATTCCAGGGCATTCTTCATATACCTCATTTTCATTTGTCTTAAAATAATCCCAAAAAGGAAATGTCCTACACTGTGTAGGTCTTACCTCATAAATCATACACTGTTTTTTTGCTAAATTAAAAAAACAACAAGCAAAATTATTTTTATCTAATTCTATCTCTTTTATACTATATTTATACCCTACTTTAAAAAGGCATTTCTCTTTTAACTCTTCAACTCCAATATTTAAATATTTTGCTAAATCATTTATCTCTTGTTTATTTATCCAAATATATCCACTTTCACCAATACAGCAATTTCCAGCACAACTTTCACAAGCTTTTGGATTAAAAGCGAAATTATACCCATCTTTTTTCATTAAACTACTCAAAACTAACCTTTATACTATGAGTTCCTGCTTCATTATAAATATCTTGAACTGTTTTTGTAAACTCTCCAAACTCATCAAAAGCTATCAAAGGTTCAAAAACTTTTACAAGAGATTTTGAATCTTTTTTAGCAAAAACCATTACTAAACTAGCCTCTTTTGTAGCTTTTGGATGAACAAATTGTAAAGTTTCAAGATTAAATTTAAACTCTTTTAAATATAAAATAATCTCCGCTAACTGTTTACTATCATAGCAAAAAAAGAATTTTCCACCATTTTTTAAAACTTTTGAAGCTTTTTTTATAAACTCTTTTAATGGCATAGAGTCATTATACCTTGCAATTTTTATATTTTCATTTTCACTTTTTATAACATCACCATGATAAAAAGGTGGATTAGAAACACAAAAATCAAACTTATTTCCAAATTCAAACTCTAAAAAAGAGCCTTCATACATTTTTGAAACAAGATTATTTACACTTGTATTCTTTTTTGAGAAAAATTGAAAGCTTTTTTGTATCTCAATTTGACTTAAATTCAATTTATCAAACTTTTTTGCAAGTAACAAACCTAAAATCCCACTTCCACTTCCAATATCTAAAACTTCACCTTGAATATTCTTATATTTTTCTAAATTTTTACAAATAAATCTAAATAAAAAGTGTGTGTCACTGTTGTAGCAATAACCATTTTGAGGCTGATATAGTAGCAAAAATTTTCCTTTATTAAAATCTTTGGATTATATCTAAATTATTTATAGTTTTCTTTTAATAAAATAAGCAAAAGTATTGTACTATTACTAGTATAAATTATAAAATTTATAAATTTTAATTATATTTAATAAAGGAAAATTATGTCAAATATTGAGGCTCCTTTAAATACACCTGTTTGGGTTGATGAGAGTAGATGTAAAGCATGTGATAGATGTGTATCTGTTTGTCCTGCTGGAGTATTAGGAATGAGACAAGATATTCACTCAACTTTAGGTTCTATGGCTACTGTTGTACATCCTGAAGCCTGTATTGGTTGTAATGACTGTGAACTATCATGTCCTGATTTTGCAATTTTCGTAGCAGATAAAAAAGAGTTTAAATTTGCAAAATTAAATGATGATGCTAAGCAAAGACAAGAAAAAATTATAAAAAATTCTTATAAAATATTAGATGAAGATAAAAAGGTTTGATTATGGCAATAGAGTTAATATCAACAGGAAATGAATTAGCAGCTTTAGCTGCTGTTGATTCAAAATGCCACTTTTTTGGTGGCTATCCAATAACACCATCGAGTGAAATTATGCACTCATTATCATCAAAACTACCTGCAATTGGTGGAGTTTGTATGCAAATGGAAGATGAAATTTCTGGAATTTGCTCTGCTTTAGGAGCTGCTATGAGTGGAAAAAGAGCAATGACAGCAAGTTCAGGTCCTGGAATTTCGCTAAAAGCTGAAAATTTAGGTCTTGGATATATTGCTGAAGTTCCTTTGGTTATTGTAAATGTTATGAGAGGAGGACCATCTACTGGACTTCCTACAAGAGTTGCTCAAGGTGATATTTTACAAGCAAAAAATCCAACTCATGGAGATGTAAAATCTATTACACTTGTTCCTGGAAATCTGCAAGAGTGTTACACAGAAGTTGTAAGAGCTTTTAATCTAGCAGATAGATTTATGCAACCTGTTTTTGTTTTACTTGATGAAACAATTGGGCATATGGCTGGAAAAGTTACTTTACCAGATATAAGTGAAATAGAAAGCCAAAGAGTTTATAGAAAAAGATTTGATGGAGATAAAAAAGATTATCTTCCTTATGGTGTAAAAGATGATGAAGCAGCTGTTTTAAATCCTATGTTTGAAGGGTATAGATACCACTTTACTGGACTTCATCACGGACCAACAGGTCATCCAACAGAAGATGGTGTTGTTTGTGATGCTTTGATGAAAAGGCTATTTAAAAAAGTTGAAAATCATACTGATGAGTTAGAACTAAATGAAGAGTATATGCTAGAAGATGCAGATATTTTAATCATTGCTTATGGTTCAGTATCACTAGGAGCAAAAGAGGCTGTAAATAGACTTAGACGAGAGGGAATAAAAGCTGGAATGTTTAGACCAAAAACTCTTTGGCCAAGCCCAGAAATTAGAATAAAAGAGCTTTGTAGTAAGTTTGATAAAATTTTAGTAGCAGAGCTTAATATGGGACAATATTTAGGTGAAATAGAAAGAGTTAGTGGAAGAAGAGAGTTTACAACACTTTTAAAAGCAAATGGAAGACCACTAAGCCCACTTGAAATTATTGAAAAAGTAAAAGGAATGTAAGATGGCTTTTAACTATGATGAATATTTAAGAACAGATAAAATGCCTACACTTTGGTGCTGGGGATGTGGAGATGGAGTTATTTTAAAAGCACTTATTCGTGCTATTGATAAACTTGGTTGGAATATGGACGATGTTTGTGTTGTTTCTGGAATTGGCTGTTCTGGAAGATTTTCTTCTTATATAAACTGCAACACAGTTCACACAACACACGGAAGAACACTGGCTTATGCAACTGGTATAAAAATGGCAAATCCAGATAAAAAAGTGATAGTTGTTGGTGGAGATGGAGATGGTCTTGCAATTGGTGGAAATCATACAATTCACGCAGCTAGAAGAAATATTGATTTAACATATATTTTAATAAACAACTTCATCTATGGTCTTACAAACTCTCAAACAAGCCCTACAACTCCAAAAGGAATGTGGACAGCAACGATGGAAAGAGGAAATATTGATCCAACTTTTGACTCTTGTAAATTAGTTGATGCTGCAGGTGCTTCTTTTGTTGCACGTGAGACTATGATTGATCCAAAAAAACTAGAAAGAACTTTGGTAAAAGCTCTTGAACATAAAGGGTTTTCATATCTTGAAGTTTTCTCAAATTGTCATGTAAACTTAGGAAGAAAAAATAAAATGGCAAGTGCAACAGCAAATTTAGAGTGGATAGACTCAATAAGTATTGCTAAAACAAAGTTTGAAATGCTAGAACCTGAAGATAAGATAGGAAAATACCCAACTGGTGTTTTAAAACAAGATGAAACAGCTCTTGAATATTCTGAAGCTTACGAAAAAGTAAAAGAAGCACACAAAAACAAAACTATGGTAGAAATTTAAGGAGCAAAAATGTCACAAAATCGAACTTTAATGAGATTTACAGGAGTTGGAGGTCAAGGTGTACTTCTTGCTGGTGAAATTTTTGCTGCTGCAAAAATAAATAATGGTGGATATGGACTAAAAACTGCAACTTATACTTCCCAAGTAAGGGGTGGTCCAACTGTTGTTGATATTACTTTACAAGATGAAGAGATTATCTATCCTTATGCAAATGATGGGGAAATAGATTTTATGCTTTCAGTTGCTCAAATATCTTTTGATTTGTTTAAAAAAGGTGTAAAAGATGGAGCAACCATAGTAATTGAGCCAAATTTAGTTCGTCCAAATGAAGAAGATAGAAAAAAATGGAATATTATTGAAATTCCAATTATTACAATAGCAAAAGATGAAGTTGGAAATGTAATTACTCAAAGTATTTTAGCTCTTGCTATTGCAAACTATTTTACAGGTGAAACTATTCCAAAAGAGGTTTTAAGAAGCACAATGCTTTCAAAAATCCCTGCAAAACTTCACGATTTAAACAATAAAGCCTATGATTTGGGTTATTTATATGCTTCTAAGGCTGATAATAGAAAAGAAAGCTAAAACTAGAAAGTTTTAGCTTTCTAGTTTTAACACTATTTTATTTCACAAATATCTTTTATAGCCTCAATAAAATCATCACTATCATTTACACATTTACAAACTCTATATTCAGCAACTCCTAAATCATTTGCAATATGTCTATACTCAATATCAAGTTCAAAGTCAGTTTCAGAGTTATCAACTATAAATGCAAGTGGATAAATCAATACTTTTTGCTCTTTAAACTCTTTTAATTTTTCATCTAAAGATGGTTCTAGCCATTTTAAAGGTCCTACTTTTGATTGATATGCTAGATTTATAGATTTAAATTTTAGTCCTTTAAGTTCTAGCATTTTACTTAAAATTTCTACATGTTCAATCATTTGAGTCTCGTAAGGATCGCCATTGTCCACTATTTTTTGTGGAAGTCCATGAGCTGAAAAAATTAGATTAAAATCTTTACTATTTGCAAGAGTTTTTTCTATCTCATTTACTATACAAGAGTTAAAACTATCGTTTTTATAAAAAGTTTCAATATATCTTATATTATTTCCAAAACTATATGGTAAAAAATCTATAAAATCTTCAACAGATGATTTTGTTGTAGTTGTTGAGTATTGAGGATAAAGAGGAAGCAAGATAATTTCTTCCATTCCATCTTCTAAAATATTTTTTATAACATCTTGTGCAAAAGGTGGAGTGTATCGCATAACTTGATAAGTTTTATACTCTTTTAGTTCAATATTGCATTTATCTACAAGCTTTTCTGTAATAGGATTTATAGGAGATTGGTTTCCAATATATTCATAATTCTTCCAAGCATCATCAAGTCTTTTTGTAGTGATAAAATAGGCTATTAATTTTCTTAAAAGATTACTTTTAATTGTTAAAATATTTTTATCATTAAACATATTTGTTAAAAACATTTTTAACTCATTTTTATCTCTAGCTCCACCCATATTTAAAAGCACTAAAGCTTTTTTTCTATTTTGCATTTTCCAACCTTATAATTTCATCACTACACCAAGAAGCTAAATCTAAATCATGAGTTACCAATAATATGGCACAATTTTCAAGTAAAGCTACAAGAAGTTTCATAGTTTCATAAGCTATTATATTGTCCAAAGCTGATGTTGGCTCATCTACTAAAAGCAAATCTGGTTTTAGTAAAATTGCTCTTAAAATTGAACATCTTTGAAGTTGTCCACCACTTAGTTCAAATGGTTTTTTATATAAAAGTTCTATTTCTAGGCTTAGTTTTGGCAAAATACTATCTAGTTCATCTTTAAAATCTCTTTTTAACACATCTTTAATTTGCTCATAGATTGTATATGTTGGGTGAAATGAGCTAAAAGGGTCTTGAAAAATAATAGCAGTTTTTCCTTTTTTTATCTCTCCACTTTGTGCTTTTATGTTTCCTAAAATAAGCTCAAAAAGTGTAGTTTTTCCACTTCCACTTTTACCAAATATAGTTTTTAACTCACCTTTTTTTAATCTTAAATCAAATTTATTAAATATTTGATTATTTTTATTATAAGCAAAACTCAAATTTTTAATTTCTAAAACATAAGTATCCAAATACATCCTTATTTATTTTATAAAAACTATTTTATATTTTTTCATAGTAAAAATTATTATTTATGTTAGATATTCTAATATTTCTTGATTGTAGCTAAATATCTATAAAATATTAAATATATAATGTTCAATAATAATTCACAATCATTATACATTAATAAGTAAAGCTTCTAATTGCAATAGCATAATTAGAGAAAAATATTAAGCCTAAAAAAAGAAAAAAAGGCTAAAATTCTTCTCTTAAATTTTAAAAGGAGAATACAATGAAAAAAATCGTTTTAGCAACAGTTGCACTAGTAGGTTTCGCATTTGCTGATGCACCAGCATCTTATGTTACATGTAAAGCATGTCACGGGGTAAAAGGTGAGATTAATGTTACTACACAAAGTAAATCTTATGTTCCAGCTAACTTAGCAAAAGCTGATATTGAAAAAGCTTTACATGGTTATAAAGATGGAACTTATGGTGGAGCTATGAAAGCTTTAATGAAAGGTCAAGTAGCTAAATTAACTGATGCTGATATTAAAGCATTAGCTGATTATATGGGAAAATAATTTAAATTTATTTTTTCAAACCTAGAGGAAGAGTTTTACTCTTCCTCTTTTTTTTGTTCATTTTTCTGTTTCTTTGACTCTTCTATAGAGTTCTCTTTTTTTATAGCATCATTTAAATCATCAACACTATCAAAAAGTAAACCTTGTGTAACTTTATTTGAATCATCAAATTGACCAGATTTAGCAGCCCATATAAATAAAAACAGCATTAATCCAGATACCAATAAACCAACTGCTAACATAAAAAATAGTGTATCATCTATCATTTTATAATTTTCCTTATTTTAATTTTATTCTTAAAGAGTTAAATACAACAACCAAAGAGCTTAAACTCATAGATAAAGCTGCAAAAAGTGGGATTATATATCCCATCATAGCTATGGGAATTGTAAGAGCATTATAAAGCAAAGAGAAAATCAAGTTTTGTTTTATATGCTTGTATGTCTTTTTTGAGATTATAAAGGCATCTTTTAAAGACTTTAGTTTTGAGCTTAAAAGTACAATATCTGAAACCATCATAGAAATATCAGCTCCATTTCCCATAGCAATAGCAACATCACTAAAACTTAAAGCCACACTATCATTTACACCATCTCCTGCCATTACAACTATTTCGCCATTTTCTTTTCTGGCTCTTACAAAATCTGCTTTTTGTTTTGGTGATAAATTTGCTTGGAAATTTGCTATTCCTAAAGTTTTTGCTACATTTGAAGCTACAAATTCATTATCTCCTGTAAGCATAGTTACACTTATATTTTGCTCTTTTAGATAATCTATTAGCTCTTTTGCATCATCTTTTATCTCATCTTTTAACTCAAAATTTGCAATAACCTTTCTATCTTTTGCGAATATATATTGTGTAGTTTGAGCCTGTTTTTCAAAATTTATCTCAAACTCTTTTAAAAGTGCAATATTTCCACCTAAAATTTCACTATTTTCATATTTAGCACTTAAGCCTTTTGCTTCAATATTTTTTATATCTTCCAAAGCCAAAGATTTATACTCATAATTTTTTTCTATATATTTTTTAACAGCTAAACTAACAGGGTGAGTTGAGCTATCAAGTAGCGAATATAGAAGATTTATATCTTCTTCATCTTTGCTAAAAAACTCTGCACTACTTACTTCAAGCTCCCCTTTTGTCAAAGTTCCTGTTTTATCAAAAACAATAGTTGTAGCATTTGCTAAAGTTTCTATATATTTTGCCTCTTTAAAAAGCAAGGATTTTTTTGCTAACTCTGAAATACCAACTAAACTTGCCATTGGAGTTGCAAGTGCCAAGGCACAAGGACATGCAATAACTACAACAGAAACAGCTGTTATAAACGACCTTTCAAACTGATTTGTATTTTCAAAATAAAAGCCTAAATCAAGCCCAAAAAAATACCAAACTAAAAAAGTAGCAAGAGCTATACTTAAAATAGTAATACTAAATCTTCTTGAAAGCATATTTGCCAAAGTTTGAATTTTTGGTTTTGAGTTTAGTGAATCTTCCAAAAGTGTAACAATAGATGAAAAAGTTGAGTTTTTAAAATCTTTTGTAACTTCAAAATGAATCAAAGAGTCCAAAATAACAGTTCCACTAAAAAGAGTATCACCAATATTTTTAAAAACTGGCAAACTCTCACCAGTTAGACTTGACTCATCAAAAGAGGCACTTCCAAAAATTATTTTTCCATCTACAGGAACTTTTTCTCCAATTTTAAGCTCTATTATATCCCCTACTTTTAGCTCATTTAGAGCCTTTACGATTTTTTGCCCATTTTGTATAACCAAAGCTTCAAGAGGAATTGTTGATTTTATCTTATCAAGAGTATCAATAGCCGATTTTTTCCCTATTACTTCAAGATATTTTCCAATTAAAACAAAGGTAATAATCATAGAAACAGAGTCAAAATAGCTCTCACCTTTTGCCCCAAAAAGAATAAATAAAGAGTAAATATAAGTCATAGTAGCACCAGAACTTACAAGTAAATCCATATTTACCATACGGTTTTTTATTCCAAAATATGCACCTTTGTAGAAAACAAAACCACTATAAAACAAAACAGGTGTTGTAAGAATAAACTCAGCAATATGAATCATATGTTTAACTTCAGCACTCATTCCTGTAAAGAAACCTGTATATTTACCAACACTTAACATCATAATATTCATAGTACAAACAACAGCAACCATAATTCTTATAAAATAATCTTGCTTTGCCTTACTTGCTTGTTCATCTGCTACACTTGAATCATAAGCATATGCATTGTAACCAATGCTTCTAATTTTCTTTATAATCTCACTTAATTTTAACAACTCTTGGTTATAAATTATTCTAGCTTTGTTTGTTGTAAAATTTATATTTGCTTCAATAATCCCTTTTGTATCATATAAAATCTTCTCATTTAACCAAACACAAGCGGCACAATGAATTCCCTCTAAAATCAAATCAATTTGAGTAAAACCATCTTTTGTAAGACTTGTATAATTATCTAAAAAATTTTGAGAATCAAATTTTTCTAAATCTCTATTTGATACTTGTAAAGGGGCTTTTAATGTTTTATTTCCCAGTTTTTCATAAAAAGAGTCAAGATTTTCACTTTTTAAAATATGATAAACATTTTGACAACCACCGCAACAAAAATTTAAATCATTCTCTTTTATCATTATTTTCTCATCAAATGATAAATGACAATGATTGCACTCTACTATTGACAAATATTCTCCTTAAACAACACCTTAAAAAAATTATTTATTTCTAAACTTACTTAATTCTTAAGTTTTTTTGTGTATTATATCTTATTATAATTCAAAGAGTGTTTTAATGACAGAAAATATTGATATTCTAAAAAATGTAACAATTTTATATGCTGAAGATGAAGCAGATTTAAGAGATGTAACTTCATCTATTTTAAAATCTTTCACAAAAAATCAGTATATTGCAACAAATGGTAAAGAGGCTTATGAGCTTTTTTTGGAACATGAGGATGAAATTGATTTAATAATAACTGATATAAATATGCCAATTTTAAATGGTTTAGATTTTATCAAAAAGCTAAAAGAGACAAATTTAAATATCCCAGTTATTGTAACAACAGCCTTTTCAAACAAAGAGTACTTACTTGAAGCTATTGATATAGGTGTAGATAAATATGTTTTAAAGCCAATTGATATTACGAAACTTCTTCAAGCTATGAGTCAATCTTTAATCTACCACGAATTAAAAGATTTATATACAGATAAACTTACAAAATTATCAAATAGAAATAAACTTAAAAAAGATTTACAAAAAAATGAGTCTGATTTAGTTGCTTTGATTGATATAGATGAGTTTTCAACAATAAATGACCTTTTTGGTGAAGCTATTGGAGATAAAATCTTATATGAATTTACACAAAAATTAAAAGATTATTTTGTAAAAGATTTATACTCAATATATAGAATTGAATCTGATAAATTTGCGATTTTAGCAAACAAAGCTTCATCAACAGATGAGTTCTATAACTTTTGTAGAGCATTTATTGATAAAATTGAACTTGAATCATTTTATGTAGATGAAAATGAGATAGATATAAATGTTACTATTGGTATCGCAAAAAGCAAAGGTTTACTAGCTTACAAATATTCTCAAAGAATTATCTCTTATGCTAGAAAAAGATTCCAAAAAATTATGATTTATGATGAATCGTACAAAATCCAACAATCTTTTGAAGAGAATATAAAATGGATTAAACAGCTAAAACAAGGTTTCAAAGATAACCTTCTTCAAGCATTTTTCCAACCAATAGTAGATACAAAAACACAAGAAACTGTAAAATATGAAGCTTTAATTAGATATATATCTCCAGAAGGTGTTGAGTTTGGACCATATAGTTTTTTACAAATTGCTAAAAAAACAAAAATGTATCCAAATATCGTGCAAGTTATTTTGGATGACTCTTTAAAATTAATAAAAAATAAGCAAAAAAGAGTATCGATAAATATCTCTTATGATGACTTGTCAAATGAAAAAACTACAGCTTATATCTATAATTTCCTAGAAAAAAATAAAGAGTTTACTTCACATTTAGAGTTTGAAATTTTAGAAAGTGAAGAGATTTCTGATTTTGATTTAGTTGAGAAGTTTATAAAAAAAGTATCAGCTTATAATTGTTTAGTTGGAATAGATGATTTTGGTGCTGGTTATTCAAATTTCCACCTATTATCAAGATTAAATGTTGATTTTATAAAAATTGATGGCTCTTTAATAAAAGATATTCATAATTCAAAAGATTTGGAAATTATTGTAAAAACAATATCAAATATTGCAAAAGAGTTCCATATTAAAACTGTTGCTGAGTTTGTAGCTAGTGAAGAGATTTTTAATAAAATAAAAGAGCTAAATATAGATTCAGCTCAAGGTTTTTACTTCTCAAAACCTATAAGCTACAATGATATTATTTAAATAAGAAATCCTCTTTTGGATTTCTTTCTCTAAACTTAAGAGCTTAAATCTACTTATATTTTCTATTATTTAAGCCAGTTATTAACAACTATATCTTTATCAAAAAGTTTTGTTTTTGCTCTTGCTATATTTGCAATAGCCAAAATCTCTTTCGTAGATTTTTGTAAATCATCATTTATAATCAAATAATCGTACTCTAAAAAAGAGTTTATCTCTTCTTGTGCATTTAACAATCTTTTTTCAATTATATCGCTACTATCACTATCTCTGCTATATAATCTCTCTTTTAAGACACTTAATGTTGGTGTTGTTATAAAAACTGAAGTTACACAAGAGTTAAGTTTTTTTCTTACTATCTTATGACCTTGCACATCTATATCAAAAATTACTAGCTTACCAGAGTTTAGTGCTTCTATAATTGGTTTTAAAGATGTTCCATAATAGTTGTCATGAACTTTTGCCCACTCCAAAAAATTTCCATCTTCTATATCTTTTTCAAACTCATCTTTGCTAACAAAATAGTAATCAACACCATTTTTTTCACCAACCCTTGGACTTCTTGTTGTTGTTGATATAGAAAAATAGTAGTTTTCAATATTTTTATAAATCTCTTTTAAAAGTGTAGATTTTCCACAGCCACTAGGACCTGATAAAATTAAAATTGCACCTTTATTTTCCATTTTCTCTCTCTTCTTTTAAACTAATTTTCACATCAACTGTTTCACCATTTACAAGTTTGTTAATCACACTTTGATCAAATTTCTCTAAAAATGGTCTTAACTCTTCAATAGCAAATTTATTTAATACTAGATTATATTTCTTTGCTTCACTTTGTGCAAGGTCAAACTCATATTCACGAACTTCTTCAAGAGCATCATCAATAATTGAAGATATATCTTTCCAATCATTTTTCTCAAGCTCTATTTCATTTTGAATTTGCTCCTCTTTTAAAATATGATTTATTTTACTAAGCTCATTGTTATCAAGAATACCACCATTATTTAATGAAGAAATATTTACTAAACTCTCATCAATAAAAGCAAATTCATCTTCACTACTATCTTCATCAATAACTTTTGGATTTGAAAATATAGACTTATTATCAATACTATTTTTTTGAATAATAAAGGTTTTATCTTCCTCTTCAAGGCTATTATATTTTTGTTCTCTTCTACTATAATTTAGTTCATCATCATATAGTGTTTCGATTTGTTCTTTTAATATTGTTTCTAATTTTGTAGGTAAAAATGGTCTAGGAATAATAAAATCTCTTGCCTTACTAAAAGATAGCTCTTCTGAAGATATAGCTCCTAATCTTTTAGTATATTGCTTATAGTGGTTAAAATTATCATCTATAAAAGCTTGATCAACAACTATAAAATCATACTCTTCATTTACAATTGTAGATTTTTGTATAGTTAAATCTATATCCATTTTTTTACAAACTAGTGCAAAAATATGCTCAATTATAGTTGTATCACAAATTAAAAGAACTTTTTTTAGCATTTTAGCTCCACTAGTTTTAAATCAATTAATTTATAAACTTTATCGCATTTAAAAGCTAACTCCTCTTCATGAGTTACCAAAATAAGCCCTGCATCATTTTCTTGTATATATCTAAAAAGTGTATTAATAACTACTTTTGCAGTCTCTTTATCTAAATTTCCAGTTGGTTCATCTGCAAATATTATCTTTGGTTTTTTCATCAAAATTCTAGCAATAGAAAGTCTTTGTTGCTGACCACCACTAAGTTCTCCAACACCTTGATTTATAACATGATCAATATTTAGCTCTTTTAAAAGCTTATTATCAAAATCTGTATGGCTTAAAAGTGTAGCAATATTCAAATTTTCAATAGCACTAAAACCACGAAACAAATAGTGAGCTTGGAAAATAATTCCAAAATCATCTCTTCTAATTTTTAGAAGTTCATTTTGTTTTAAAGAGTATAAATCTTTACTTTGAAAAACAACATTTCCAGTTGTTGGCTTTAAAAGTGAAGATAAAATATTTAAAAGTGTTGATTTTCCGCTTCCACTTGTTCCTATTATCGCAATAGACTCTTTTTTTTGTAAGCTCAAATTGATATTTTTAAAAAGTTCATAATCAAAATTATGTGATAGATTTTTTGCTTCAAGAAGTGTGGATGCAAGGAGTGGACTATTGTTAAAATTTTCACTCATTGCATATCCTTTTTATAATAGTTTTTTATAAACTATAAATTATTTACCCATTTGTTTTGCAACTTCAGCTGCGAAATCTTCTTCTTTTCTCTCGATTCCTTCACCAAGTTCAAATCTTACATAAGATGTAATTTTAATTGAAGCATCAACTTCTGCAATTGCTTGTTCAACTGTTTGTTTATCATTCATTACATAAGCTTGAGATAAAAGAGCAAATCTTCCATCTAATTGAGTATTATCAACGATAAATCTCTCAATTTGTCCAGGAATAATATTTGCCCAAATTTTTTCAGGTTTTCCAGCTGCTCTTAACTCATCTTCAAATCTTGCTTTTGCAGTTGCAATAGCTTCTTCTGTTAATTGAGACTTAGAAACAAACTCTGGAATTTTTTTAAGAGGTTTTTTTAATCTTACTAACTCTTCATTTTCAGCTTCAATTTCAGCTCTAATAGCTCTATTTTCACTCTCAACAAAAGCTGGATCTAAATCTTTGTATGAAATAACTGTTGGTTTCATAGCACTTGCATGCATTGCTATTTTTTTCAAAAGTTCAGAAGCTTTATCTTTTACAGCAGCATCACAAGAAGCAGCTAAAATAACTCCTGTTCTTCCAGTTACGTGAACATAACCATTTACAACTTGACCTTCAATACTTTCTAATTTTCTAGCAACTAAATTTTCACCAATAGTTGCAATTTTTTCTGCTAAAAATGTAGGAAAGTCTTGTCCAGCAATAGTTGAAGAATTTAAAGTACCAGCATCTTTAATTCCATTTGCTAAAGCATGAGAAGTAATCTCTTTTGTTAAATTAATAAAGTTCTCATTTTTTGCAACGAAGTCTGTTTGAGAGTTTAACTCTAAAATAACAGCTTTTGTATTATCAGCATTAATCTCGATAGCAACTAAACCTTCAGCAGCTACATTTCCAGCTTTTTTAGCAGCTTTTCCAAGCCCAGCTTCTCTTAAAGCTTGAACCGCTTTATCGATATCACCACTAGTTTCATTTAATGCATTTTTACAATCCATCATTCCTGCACCAGTTAATTCTCTTAACTCTTTAATTAGTTGTGGAGTTACTGCCATTACGCTTCTTCTCCTTCTCCAAAGTTAAGATCTTCACCTTCAGCAACTGCTTCAGCTAAAAGCTCATCTTTTTCTGCTTGAGAAATAGGCTCAACTACTTCTTCTCCATTTGCATCAGCTAATGCTGCTTTTCCTTCATTCATAGCTGCAGCCATTTCGTTGCAGAATAAATGAATTGATCTAATAGCATCATCATTTCCTGGAATTGGTAAATCAACAACATCAGGGTCGCAGTTTGTATCTAAAGGAGCAACAACTGTAATTCCTAATCTTCTAGCTTCAGCAATTGCAATTTTTTCTTTAACGGCATCAAGAACAAACATCATATCTGGAAGTTTATTCATATCTTTGATACCACCAAGATATAACTCTAATTTTTCTTCTTTTCTAGTAAGCATTAAAGCTTCTTTTTTAGTTAAAAGGTCTAATTGCCCTTCTTCTCTCATTTTTTTAATAATTTCTAATTTTCTAATTGATTTTTTGATTGTTCCAAAGTTTGTAAGCATTCCACCTAACCATCTGTGGTTTACATATGGCATTCCACAACTCTCTGCAGCTTTTTTGATAGTTTCACTAGCTTGTTTTTTAGTACCAACAAAAATCATTGTTTGACCTTCAGCTGCTCTATCTCTTACAACATTGTATGTATATCTGAAATATCTTAATGTTTTTTGTAAATCTATAATATAGATATTTTTTCTAACACCGAAAATGAATTTTTTCATTTTTGGATTCCATCTTCTTGTTTGGTGTCCGAAGTGTACACCACACTCTAATAGGTCTTTCATTGTAACCATGAGTAATTCTCCTTGAATTAATTTGTTGTATTTTTGTATAGGGTTTAGCCTCTGTATCCCTTAATAGCAAATCTCTTTGCTACAACCCGTACAAGGATTGATACATGTGAGGTTCTAAGTTTTAAAGCGAATTTGTTTTAAAAAATAGAGCTGTGATTTTATCTAAAGTATATTTAATTTTTGTTTAATCATATTTTCA
Organism: Arcobacter vandammei; assembly: GCF_016106035.1. GTDB lineage: Bacteria > Campylobacterota > Campylobacteria > Campylobacterales > Arcobacteraceae > Aliarcobacter > Aliarcobacter vandammei. The sequence goes on along the minus strand of NZ_JADKPZ010000011.1, from coordinate 54,289 downwards.
TCTTCTATATAAAGCCAAAAATATTCCTAAAAGAATTATAAAAGTTGATACAACAAGTTCAAAAGTAAGAACTTCACCAAGAAATATAACACTTAAAATTATAGCCAATATTGGAACTATTAACTGAACTATGCTTGCAGTCATAATCTCTATTTTTGGTAAAATAAAATACCATAAAAAAACTCCAAAAGCAGTTGTTATTGAACCTGAAAGTATTGCCATAAAAGAAGTTGCTAAGTCTATTTTAAAATTATTTTCAAAAAAAGTTAGATAAAAAATAGCAAAAATTATAGTAAAAATAGTTGCTTTGATAAAACTATCTGTTGCATTTAAAGTTGCATTTTGTGATTTTTTACCAATTACACTAAAAACTGCCCAACCAGCTCCTGATAAAAACATCAAAAAAGTATGAAAATATGAAATTGTAAAATCATCTTTTGGATATAAAAGATAGACTAAACCACCTAAAGCTATGCTTATTCCAATAATTTTATTAAGAGTTAATTTTTCATTAAAAAACAAAGCCAAAATAATCATAGTTAGTTGTACAACTGCAAATAAAATCAAAGTTCCAACACCTGCAAACATATTTATATATGAGTATGAAAAACAAATTGCATATAAAAAAAACATAAAACCACCAAGATAGTTTGTTTTTAGTGATATTTTTAAATTCTTATTTTTGTAAAAAAATAGTATTAAAAGTACAAACATAGCTGAGATTGTTCGTAAAAAGGTGAAAGTAAAAGCATCAATATTTTGTGTAGAAATAGCCATTCGTGCCAAGATTGAGTTTGAAGCAAAAAATATTAAAACTAAAAGAAGTAACCCTATAAGTTTAAAATCCAAATTAAAACTTTTCATATAATTCCTTTTGTAGATATTATACATTTATTTTTGATTTAATCCACAAGAGGTTTCACACTCTAAATTTAAAGTTAAGTCATCACTTGAAATTTCAAAACTATTACCAATTTTTATCTCATTATCTATATTCGCATAACTTAATATAAAAAAAGGACATTTTATGTATTTCAGTATTGTTATTTTTTCAAAATCTTTTTTAGAGATATTTAATATTACTTTTTTTTTCTCTGTATATAGTTTATATTTTACAATATCACTATTCTTAGCTGTTTTTAATAACTCTATTCTCTTTACTTTAAATCTATTTATAATAACCCTTTCTATCAAAATATATCCCAAAACTGGGATATATTTTAAGCTACTTTATATATTCTAATTTCTATAGAAGTTTCTAAAAGAGAAGATAACTCTCTTACAACATCATTTTAAAAAAGTTCACTTTTTAGGTAATTTGAAGCATTTTCTACACTATCAAATCCTTAGTTTGATTTTCTAGCCTTATATTTTTGCTAGATTGTAAAATTTTATAAAATTATAATTTTTAAGTAAACTACAGATGTATCACAAAGCAGAAATTTTATAGTTTAATTTTTCCAAAGCAATTAAATCTTTTTTTGCATTCTCTCCAAAAGTTGTTAAATAATCTCCAATGATAAAAGAGTTTGCACCATATTCGAAAACTTCATATTGTCTCTCTTCAAACATACTCTCTCTCTTCCACCACCAATCATAACAACCTTGGCACTATCAATAATATCTCTTGCAGTTTTGATTATAGTAAATGCCTCAGATTTTGATAACTCATTTTTAACTATTGGTAAATTTTGTGTATGGTGAAAAAAGTTTAAAGGAACTACCATTGGTTCTAAAGATTTTATAGAATTAAATAAAGATATTCTATCTTCTCTACTCTCTCCAACTCCAAATATTCCACCACAAGCAAGATTAAGTCCTGCTTCTTTAACATTTAAACAAGTTTGGTATCTCTCTTCCCATTTATGAGTAGTGCAAAGATTATGGTAAAACTCTTTTGAAGCTTCTAAATTGTGATTATATACTTCAACTCCAGCTTTTTTTAGCTCCTTTAACTGCTCTAAAGTTGCCAAACCATTACAAGCACTTATCTTTAAATCTAAATTTTCTTTTTTAATAGCATTTACTAAAGATAATACATATTCAAGTTTACTATTTGTTAATTTCTGTCCAGCAGTTACCAAACAAAACTCTTGTGCTTTATGCTGCTTTGCATTTTTTGCTTCTTCTACAACATCTTTTATCTCTTTTCTTTTGTATCTACTAATTTTTATATCATTTTTTACACTTTGAGTACAAAATTTACAATCCTCGTTACAAGTTCCACTTTCAATATTTGATATAGCACACAAAAAAACCTCTTTTTCTAAACTCATAAAAATCACCTTTCTTATAAAATTTTCGATTATATAGATAAAAGAGTTTATTGTCTGCTACATAAGTTGCACACAAATTTGCTAAATATTATTATAATTTCATTAAAAAATTTAAGAGATAAAAAATGAATGCAAATAATGATATAAAAGTTTTTATAGATACAAATAATTTAATCTGGCAAAAATACAATGCTGGAAGTTTAAAAAAAATACTCTCAAGCGATGAAGAGAAAGAAACAGCAATAATCAAAATAGAAGAAAACTTTACTTTAAATCCAGATTCCAAAATAAATAGTGTAGAGATTTTTGTTTTGGATGGAGTTTATACAAATGAGTTTGGAGAGTTTGAAGCAGGAACTTATCTAAAATTTCCAAAAGAGGATGAGAGTTTTGTAAAAGCTAAAAAATCTTGTACAATTTTTAGAAAAATAAACTATCTTTACAATGATGAGAAAATAATAATTGATACAAATTTAGCTTCTTGGATGCAAGGTTATGGAAATTTAGAAGTAATGCCACTTTATGAAAGCACAGCTTTGGTAAAATGGCCAAAAGGTGGAGTTTTTGTTCCGCATAAACATTGGGGTGGAGAATTTTGATTTTTTTAGTGAATTAGATGAAAAAATTGTTGAAGAGATAAAATCAAAATCCAAATATGTGGAGATTCCAAAAGGGACAATTTTGTTTTATGAAGGGGATATTTGTAAAGATATTTTATATCTACTTGAGGGAAATATCAAGCTTTCTGTTAGTGCAAATACAAATGATGAGATTCCACTATATGATTTTTGTCAAGGTGAGCAGTGTATTGTAAATATTGCTAGTGCTATATCTCAAACAAAAGCTGTCGCAACTGCCGAGGCTTTGAGTGAAATAAAAGGGTATTTAATCCCAACAGAAACTATACAAAATCTAATAATTCACTCTCCATCTTATCAAAAGATGATTTTTTCTCTTTTTACCTTAAGATATTCATCTTTAACTACCTTAATAGAAGATATAAAATTTAAAAGGCTTGATAGCAGGATTTTGGAGTTTTTAAAATCTTTTAATACAAAAGAGATAAATATTACAAATAAAGAGATAGCTTTACAATTAGGAACTTCAAGAACTGTTATAAATAGAGTTTTACAAGATTTAAAAAATAGAGATATTATAAAACTATCTCGTGGAAAAATCACCATTTTATAGAGTGATTTTTATCTTTTTAAGGTTTATGATATGAAAAACCTTGAGATTGAAGATGAGAAAGTTCAGCATTTGCTGATGGTACAATATCATTTTCTGTTACATCATACAAAGTTTTATAATCTATTTTTCTTCCAACTAAAGTATTGTTGCAAACCAAAAATTTAACATTTTGCATTTTTAACTCCTCTATTTGTGATTGAAGTTGTATATTTGTATTTGCAGTTGTTAGCATATCAAGTGCATCACCTGTTAAAATAACTTTTAGTTCGATATTCTCTTGTCCAACAGCTTTTACATGGTTTTTTACATTTCTTAGAACTTTAAAAAACTCTTTGTTGTTCTCTCCGCCACTATAGTTTATGTCATAAACTGCTTTTTGTTTTCCGTAATAGTTCTCTTTTATTGCCAAATTATCAGCAAATAAAGAAAAACTTAAAACAAAAATTGAGATAAATATTAATTTTAATCTCATTTTCTCTCCTTTTTTAAGTTTAGCTTCTATTTTACTAAAAAATTATCAAAATTGTATGCTACATAAGTAGCACAAAAAGAGCGATTTTTAATTTTTTCTAAACTCTAAAAGTTTTAAAACCTCTTCTTTATCAGAAAAAGGAAGTTTTTGATCATAAATTATTTGTGTTGCTTCATCACCTTTTCCAAGAATTAAAACTACACTATTTTCATTTTTTGCCAATAATATTGCTTTTTTTATAGCCTCTTTTCTATTTACTTCTACTTCAAAAGAGATATTTTCTGGAATACCTGCAACAATATCATTTACAATCAAATCAGGATCTTCAAATCTTGGATTATCACTTGTAACAATAATATGTTTAGAGTATCTAGCAGCAACTTTTCCCATAAGTGGTCGTTTTTCTCTATCTCTATTTCCACCTGCACCAAAAACACAAATTATATCTTTTTGTGGAAAGCTTTTTAAAACTTCATCCATTCCATCTGGAGTGTGTGCAAAATCTACGATTACCAGTGGATCAACACTTATAATCTCCATTCTTCCACTAACTCCTCCAAAATTTTCTAAAGCTTTACAAATCTCTTCTAAATTCTTGTTTGTTACCAAAGATACAGCAGCTACACTTGCCATTAGATTATAAATATTAAAAATTCCCATCATCATAGATGAAAAAGTATAAGGAGTTTTATTGTAATTAAACATCACATGCATACCTTTATTAAAAGAGTAAGCATCAACTTTAAAGCTTGAAAACTTATCCAAAGAGTAAGTGTAAGCATTTTTTGGATTGAATTTCACAACTTTATCATCAATATTTATAAGCTTCAGGCTCTCATCACTTAAAAATGAGTTTTTAACACTTATATACTCTTCTATTGTATTGTGATAATCTAAATGGTCTCTAGTGATATTTGTATGAATTTTTAAAGCAAAATCTAAACCTTCAATTCTATTTTGCTCAATTGCATGAGAGCTTACTTCCATTACAAAAAAATCACATTTTTTAAGAATAGCTTTTTGAATATTTATAAAATTGCCTAACTGAACAGGAGTTGTTAAAGAGTACTCCTCTTCTTGAACACCATTTATAAAAAATCCTCTTGTTCCTTGAAGAGCAACCTTATAACCTAAATCTAGTAAAATAGAGTAAATAGCTGCTGCTGTTGTTGTTTTTCCATTTGTTCCTGTAATTCCAATGATTTTAATACTACTCATATTTAAATAGTATTTAAGTTCACTTGAATGAACAAGTTCAAAACCACCATTAATTGCAATATCTTTAAACTTCTCATTTTGCTTTGAAACCACAAACAATGAATCATTTTCTAATTCATTTGTGTTATCTGTAAATATTCTACCGTTTATGTTTAGCTTCATTTTGTTTCTCTTCTAGTTTTTTGTATAGTTTTACTATCTCTTTATCAAAATTAAAATACTCATTAAATCCATCAAGATAACCATAAGCTGTGTTATCAAAGCCATTGTCTATCAATTTTGTAACAAAATCATAAAAATCTTCTCTATTATCAATAGCGACTTTTGTAGAGAACATAATATCTTCAAAAGCAAGTTTAAAAGACCCTCTTTGCTCTACCGTTTTTTGGAAATCATTATAATTTATTGCTTCTAGGCTATTTATATTTTGAGTTGCAATATCTTCAAGTAGATTCATCATCTTTTCAATATCGCCATCATAAGCATCAATTATCTCTTTTATCTCTTTTATTGCTTCTTCTAAATCTTCATTTTTTAATATTGAAAAATAATCAAACAAAGATAGTGCTTTACTCTCATCTTCTAAAGATATATCACAAAAAAGAGCATACATTGGATACTCTTTATTCTCTGGAAAATTATTTATTAATAAAGAGTAATAAAAAAGTGCTTCTTTAAAATTTTTTTGAACAAATAGTGAGTTTGCCTCTTCTAGTACTCTATTTTCGTTTATCAATTTAATCCTCTAAATAATCAGTTTTTCCAATAGGAACATTTACTATTTTTAGTTCTGGATGAATTGCACTTTTTAACTCTTTTTCAACTATATATTTTAAAGTACTTCCACTTGCACTACAGCCAACACAAGCACCTTTTAACTGTATATAAACTTTAGAATTTTTAATTTCAAGTAGCTCTATAGCTCCTCCATCCCTTGCCAACATTGGAGAGATTTTTGTTTTTATAATACTACTTACAGGTTCTTGTAAATCCTCATCACTAAATGGAAACATAATATCTACCTTTTTTTCTCATACTTTTTTACAAAAAATACTCCTATAGCTGTAAATACTAAAATCACAGCTATTGTTTGGAATATAAATGTAAGAGTAACTTCATTTTCAAACATTATTTAACTACTTCTTCGCATCTAGTACATAAAGAGTCTTCTTTTGTTGAAGTATATTTCCAGCATCTAGGACATTTGCATCCACTTGCCTTAAATACTTTAAACTCTGAATCTTCTATTTTGAAACTTCCTAAAATCTCGCTATTTAAAGTAGTATTTGAAACCTTACTTACTAAGAACCAATCACTTGATTCAACCTCATCTAAAGCTAAAAATTCTTCATTTGAAGTAACAATTTCTAACTCTAGTGTAGATTTAATTATCTTTTCTTTACTTAAACTATCTTTAATTTCAGAGAATTTCTCTTTTGCTTCTATAAATAATTCATCATTTATATCTGATTTAACTTCTGGCAAATCAAATTTTTCAAAATCAAAAATATCTTTTGCCTCACCTTTTATTATTTGTGGTGCAAAATCTAGTAACTCATCCATTGTATATGTTAAAATACAAGCAAGAGTTCCTATTAATTTTTTTGTAATCATTGCCATGGCACTTTGTGACGCAACTCTATGAATATCGTTTTTATCATCACAATATAATCTATCTTTACAAACATCAAGATAAACACCACTTAAATCAGCTACTAAGAAGTTATTTAGTTTATTTAATCCTTTTGAGAACTCATAAACTTTGAAGCTATCTTCAATCTCATCAAAAACTCTTTTTGCTTTATTTAAAATCCATTTATCCAAAACTCCCATTTTTGAAATATCAACAATTTCTTCAAGTCCATCAATGTTTGCTAGTAAAAATCTTGCTGTGTTTCTTATTTTTCTATAAAGTTCTGCATTTTGCTTTAAGATATTATCAGAGATTTTCAGATCACTTTGATAATCACTCATAGCAACCCAAACTCTTAAAATCTCACTTCCATACTCTTTTAGAACTTTATCAGGAGCTACAACATTTCCTTTACTCTTACTCATTTTTTCACCTTTTTCATCTACAGTAAAACCGTGAGTCAAAATTGATTTATAAGGTGCAATTTCGCTACTTGCAAGAGTTGTTAAAAGTGAAGATTGAAACCAACCTCTATGTTGGTCACTTCCTTCAAGATACATATCAGCAGGGAAAGTTCCTGCATCATAGTTTCCACTTCTTAAAACTGCATTTTGTGTACTTCCACTATCAAACCAAACATCTAAAATATCTAAAGTTTTCTCTAAATCATCAGGATTTAATCCACTTGCTGGATATAATAAATCTTTTATCTCTAAATCATACCAAGCATCACAACCATGTTTTTCAAAAATCATAGCTGTAAAGTTTAAAACCTTTTCATCAAAAATTATCTCATCTGTTTTTTTATTCCTAAAAAATGCTATTGGCACTCCCCAGTCTCTTTGTCTTGAAATACACCAATCAGGTCTTCCATCTAGCATTGCTTTTAATCTATTTCTTCCCCATTCTGGATAGAATTTAAGATTTTCTACAACTTCAAGTGCATTTTCTCTTAAAGTTTTGTTTTTCTTTCCATATTTATCATCAATAGAGATAAACCACTGTTTTGTAGCTCTAAAAATAATTGGTGTGTGAGTTCTCCAGCAGTGTGGATATGAGTGTCTTATATCAACTCTTTTTAATAATGCAGATCCTAACTCTTCTAAAATTAAATCATTTGCTTTAAATACATTTAAACCAAGATATTTATTACAATCTTTAAAAAGCTTTTCTCTTACTATTGTTTCATCATATTTTCCATAAGCATCAACAGGCATTATTACTTCAATACCATATTTTAAAGATACTTTGTAGTCATCTTCCCCGTGCCCTGGAGCTGTATGAACTGCTCCTGAACCACTATCCATTAAAACATGCTCACCAAAAATAATTCTTGAATTTCTACCATTTAATGGATTTGTAGCATTTGTATTTTCTAGTTTTAAAACATCAATAGTTTCAACTATAGTTCCTTTTATAACCTCTTGCTCACACAAATAGTTGTAAAGTTTCTTAGCAACTATAAATTTATCACTAGTTATTACATACTCTTCATCTTTATTTAAAGCAATTGCTTGATTTGCAGGAAGTGTCCAAGGAGTTGTAGTCCAAATAATAATACTAGCATCCATATCTTGAAGTTTAAATGCAACATAAATTGATGGTGAAGTTTTATCTTCATACTCAACTTCAGCTTCAGCTAGTGCTGTTTGAGCTGCCCATGACCAATAAACTGGTTTACTTCTTTGAACAAGTAGCCCTTGCTTTGCAATAGAGCAAAGTTCTCTATATATATTTGCTTCAAATTTAAAATCCATTGTTAAATATGGGTTTTCCCAATCAGCAATTACTCCAAGAGCTTTAAACTCATCTCTTTGAATATCTACAAATTTACTTGCATGTTCCCTACAAAGCTCTCTTAGTTTTGATTTTGCAATAGTTTTTTTCTTTTCACTTCCTATTTTCTCTTCAACTTTTTGTTCAATTGGAAGACCATGACAATCCCAACCTGGAACATATCTAATAGATTTTCCATCAAAATAGTGAAATTTATTTATCATATCTTTCAAAATTTTATTTAGAGCATGACCTATATGAGTATTTCCATTTGCATATGGAGGTCCATCATGAAGAGTAAAAGTTTGACACCCTACTCTATTTTGTTTCATCTTTTCATAAACACTTTGTTCATCCCACTTTTTATATCTTTGTGGCTCATTGTTTGGAAGATTTCCTCTCATTGGAAAATCTGTTTTTGGAAGAAGTAAACTATCTTTATAATCCATTATATCACCTTAGTTTTGTTATTTGTAACTATATTTTAAGCAATTATTCTATCTAAATTTGTTTAAATTCTTAATTTAATAGCTTAAAATAATATATAAATCTAATAATTTATATAACATTTAAAAATTTATATGCTAAAATCTTTGCCAAATTTTGACAAAAAAAATATAGGATAGGAAAATGAGCGAAAAACACTATGAAGTCGTAATTGTTGGTGGAGGAATTTCAGGAGCTGCTTTATTCTTTGAATTAGCAAAATATTCTGATGTTAATAGTATTTGTTTACTTGAAAAGTATGAGGCACTTGCAACTTTAAACTCTAAAGGAACAAGTAACTCTCAAACAATCCACGTTGGGGATATTGAGACAAACTATACTTTTGATAAAGCAAAAATTACAAAAAGAACAGCAAAAATGATTGAGAAATTCAATCTTATGTATGATTTACAAGATAAAATTATGTTCAAACATCAAAAAATGGCTTTAGGAGTTGGAGAAAAAGAAGTACAATTTATTACAGATAGATATAATAAATTTAAAGAAATTTTCCCATATTTAGAGCTTTGGGATAAAGAGGCGTTAAGAGAGAAAGAGCCACTTTTAGTTTATGCAGATAAAGAAAGAACAAAAGATAGACCAGAACCAATTGTTGCTATGGGTACAAATGATCAATATACAACTGTTGATTTTGGTGCAATGACAAAAGAGCTTGTAAAAGCTGGACAAAATGCAAATACAGAAAAAATAACTGATGTATATTTTAATTCTGAAGTTGATGAGATAGAAAAAATTGGTGATAAATTCAAATTAACTACAAAAAATGGAACAGTTTATACAGCTGATTTTGTTGTTGTAAATGCTGGAGCTCACTCACTATATTTAGCTCATAAAATGGGATATGGTAAATATATGGGATCACTTTCTATGGCTGGATCATTCTATATTACAAATGGTACATATTTAAATGGAAAAGTTTATATGGTACAAAATGATAAACTTCCATTTGCTGCACTTCATGGAGATCCAGATATTTTATGTGATGGAAAAACAAGATTTGGACCAACAGCTCTTGCACTTTTAGTTCTTGAGAGATACAAAGGTGGAAAATCTTTATTCCAATGCTTAAAAACTCTAAACTTAGATGGAAATATTATAAAAATTTTCTGGGATTTATTAAAAGATAGTGATATTAGAAACTATATCTTTAAAAACTTCTTATTTGAAGTACCTGGAATTAATAAAAAACTATTTGTTAAAGATGCACAAAAAATTGTACCATCATTAAGTGTTGAAGATATTGAATATGCAAAAGGATTTGGTGGAGTAAGACCACAAGTACTAAATAAAAAAGAGCAAAAACTTATGCTTGGTGAAGCTTCTATTACTGAAGAAAAAGGAATTATATTTAATATGACTCCATCTCCAGGGGCAACTTCTTGTTTAGGAAATGCAGAAAGAGATATTAAACTAGTAACTAGCTATTTAGGTAAAACTTTCTACGAAGATCAATTCTTAGCTGACTTTACAGATGATAAATAATTTTTAGAGGAGTTTTACTCTTCTAAAAACATTCTTTTAAAAACTATCATTTAAATTTATCTCTATTTTATATACTTTTTTCTAAAATCCTTTAAACTATATTTTAAACTATTTAGGAATTTTATGTACGATAATATATTTTCTACAAACAATATGATAGAACTTCAAGAACTTTTACGAAAACACAATAAATCAATCACAACAGCAGAATCTTGCACAGGTGGATTAGTTGCAAGTATGATTACAAAAATTAGTGGAAGCAGTGATATTTTTAATGGTAGTATTGTAACTTATTCAAATAAGATTAAAAATCAAGAGTTAAATGTAAAAAATGAGACTTTAGAAAAGTTTGGAGCTGTTAGTATTGAAGTTGTAAATGAGATGCTTGATGGTGCTATTTCTAAATTTGAAGCAGATTTTGCTATTGCAATCTCTGGAATTGCAGGACCAAATGGTGGAACAATAAATAAACCTGTTGGTACAGTTGTAATTGGAATTTCTGATAATAAAGCCCGTAAAATGGTAGATATACACCACTTTAAAGGTTCAAGAGAAGAGGTGCAAGAACAAGCTGCAAAACAATCTTTGAAAGAAATTTTGAAATTTATCAAAAAAACTCTTGACAATTAAAATATTTTGCACTATAATTCCAGTCCAATTTAAGTAAAACACTTAAAACGGAAATGACTCGTTAGCTCAGTCGGTAGAGCATCTCACTTTTAATGAGGAGGCCGATGGTTCGAATCCATCACGGGTCACCACTTTTATTGTTACATACTTGGCCCCTTCATCTAACGGTTAGGATTCATGGTTTTCATCCATGCCACAGGGGTTCGAATCCCCTAGGGGTCACCAAGGTCAAATATGTAACTTTAATGGTCGATTAGCTCAGTTGGTAGAGCGCTACCCTTACAAGGTAGATGTCGCAAGTTCGAGTCTTGCATCGACCACCATAAATTAAAAGGTGCGGCCATAGTTTAGTTGGTTAGAATGCCTGCCTGTCACGCAGGAGGTCGCGAGTTCGAGTCTCGTTGGCCGCGCCATTTTTCTTTTTTGTTTTTGACTCGTTAGCTCAGTCGGTAGAGCATCTCACTTTTAATGAGGAGGCCGATGGTTCGAATCCATCACGGGTCACCACTTTTATTGTTGTATAACTTGGCCCCTTCATCTAACGGTTAGGATTCATGGTTTTCATCCATGCCACAGGGGTTCGAATCCCCTAGGGGTCACCAAGGTCAATTATACAACTTTCCCCTTTGGTCGATTAGCTCAGTTGGTAGAGCGCTACCCTTACAAGGTAGATGTCATAAGTTCGAGTCTTATATCGACCACCATTATTTAAAAGGTGCGGCCATAGTTTAGTTGGTTAGAATGCCTGCCTGTCACGCAGGAGGTCGCGAGTTCGAGTCTCGTTGGCCGCGCCATTTTTCATATAACTTCTTTATTATAAAAATCTAGCTATTATTATCTTATATTATTAAAAAGTCGCAGGTTTAAATGTTAAAAGCAAAAAGTCTATATCACTTAATAGTTTATAGTATAGTTTTTATTATAATACTAATCTCATTTTTCACCTTTACAATTATAAACAATGCTCACGAAGAGCTACAAGAAAAAATTCATACATTAAAAACAGATTATACAAATAATCAAAAAGCTCTACTTAAAAATCATGTTGATTATGTAATTAAATTTATCGATTACTATTACAAACAAAATATAGATTTAAAATCTGAAGAAGATATTAAAAAAGATGTTATTTTAGCAATAAACCAACTTAAATTAAGCGACAATCCAAATGAGTATATTTTTATTTATGATTTTGATGGAAATGTAATATTAAGTTCAAATGAAAAACTAAATATTGGTAAGAATTTTTTGAATTTTAAAGATTCAATAGGTAAATTTCCAATTTTAGAGTTAATAAATGAATCAAAAAATGAAAATGGTGGTTATGTAAACTACTTTTGGACAAAACCAGAAGCTTCAAAAGAGACAAATAAGCTATCTTATGTAAATTCCTATAATAAATGGGCTTGGACATTAGGAAAAGGTGTTTATCTTGATGAAATTGATAGATTAATAAAACAAAAAGAAGAAGAGTATAACAAAAAGATTTCAAACTATACTCTTCAAATAACTTCCCTTACAATTTTACTTATTTTATACTCTATATTTATCTACAAAAATGCAACTATTTTAATTGTAAATGATGTAAAAGAGATAGGAAATTATTTCAAAGAGTCTCAAAAAAATAATGACCCAATAAATCAAAGTAGAATTATTTTTGGTGAATTTAAAGTAATTGCAAATTATGCAAATGATGCTATGACAAATATGAAGCTAAAAAGTTCAATGCTTGAAGAGTTAAATAAAAATTTGGAAACAAAAGTTAATGAAAAAACAAAAGAGCTATCTAATCTTGTAGAATCTCAAAAGCAGTTTTTAAAAAACTCTGTTCATGAAATAAATACTCCTTTAGCAATTATACGAACAAATATAGACCTATTAAAAATGAAAATTCCAGACAATAACTATATTACAAATATAGAATCTGGTTCAAAAACAATTCAATATATTTATGATGATTTATCATACTTAATCAAAAAAAATAGAGTAATTTATGAAAAAGAGTATATAGAATTTTCAAAAGTATTAAAAGATAGAATGGACTTCTTTGAAGAGATTGTAAAATCAAACTCTCTATATTTTATAAAAAATATTGAAGATGATGTTTATTTAAAGTTTAATCAAACAGAACTTCAAAGAGTTATAGATAATAATCTATCTAATGCTGTAAAATACTCATTTAGTAAGTCTCCTATTTTTGTTAAACTTATTTATTTAAGTGATGATGAAATAGAGTTTAGTGTGACAACAAACTCAAAACAAATTGAGAGTGTAGATAAAATCTTTGATGATTTTTATAGAGAAAATCAAGCTCGAGGTGGTTTTGGTTTAGGTTTAAAAATCGTAAAAGAGATTTGTGATAAGAATTTAGTTATAATCGATATTCAATCTGACACAAAAGAGACAAAATTTATATATAGGTTTAAAATAAATGAAGATATTACTTCTTGAAGATGAATTAATGTTAAATAGTGCTATTAGCGAATATTTAAGGGGAATTGGGCATATGGTTGAAAGCTTTATGGATGGAGCAGAAGTTTTAAATAATATTGAAAAAAGTTATGATTTATTAATACTTGATGTAAATGTACCAAATATAGATGGTTTTTCAATTTTAAATGAACTAAATCTTAGAAAGATTCATATTCCAACAATTTTTATTTCTGCTCAAATTGATATAGAAGATATTACAAAAGCATATAATTTGGGAGCTAGAGAGTATTTAAAAAAACCTTTTCATCTAGGTGAACTAGGAATTAAAATAAATCAAATTCTAAAAAAAGAGCAAAATAATACAAGTCATATTAGATTTTCTGAAAATTACTCTTACTCAAAAGATAAACAAACTCTATATTTCAATGGAGAACCACAAAATCTTACAAAAAAACAACTTGAAATTATTCATATTTTAGCTTTAAATATAAATATGATTGTAGATTTTGAAAGATTTAGAGTTGATGTTTGGGATGCTGAAAATATTGACAATCCTACAATTAGAGCTGAAATTTCAAGGCTAAAAAAATCTTTAAAAGAGGATTTTATAAAAAATATTAGAGGTCTTGGATATAAAATAGATAGATACTACTCTGCTTAAATAAAAACATAGCTCTTTGCTATGTTTTTGCTACTAAAAAACAATATAATCTTATATTTTTATTAGGAGCTATTAGTGAACAAAGAGCAAAGTTTTGCACAACAATACTGGAAAGAGAATCTTTTACTTATTGCAAAATTGTTACTTGCTTGGGCAATTATCACTTTTGGACTTGCTATTTTTGGAGCAAATTTCCTAAATCAATTTGAATTCTTTGGTGTAAAATTTGGATTCTTTTTAGCAAATCAAGGTTCAATACTCTTTTTTATTCTTATTATTTTTATCTATATCAGAAAAATATCTAAAATTGAACAAAAATACTCTATAAGCGAGTAATAATGGAACTTCAATCTTTAATTTATCTTCTAGTTGGTGTATCATTTACAATATATTTTGGTCTTGCTTTATGGACAAAATCTAGTTCAACAAAAGATTTTTATATTGCAAAAAACTCTTTTAGTCCTGTAGTAAATGGTGTTTCAATTGCAGTTGATTTTATAAGTGCTGTTACTTTTGTAGCACTTGCTGGAACAATATCTCTTTTAGGTTTTTCTGGTTCAGCATATATTATGGGTTTTACTGGTGGATTTGTACTTTTAGCTCTTTTAATTGTTCCTTATTTAAGAAAATTTGGAAAGTTTCATTTAAGTGAATTTATAGAAGCTAGATACTACTCAAAATTTGCTAGAAATTTGACAATTTTTATTATAATTATTGTCTCTTTTATTTATATCTCTGCACAAATTAAAGGTATTGGAATAGTATTTTCAAGAATTTTTCAAATAGATAAAGATATAGCCCTTGTTGTTGCAATTTTTGTTGCCTTTTTATATTCACTTTTTGGTGGAATAAGACAAGTTACTTATACTCAAATTGCACAATATATGATTATTTTATTTGCATTTATAACTCCTATAATATTTCTATCTTTAGAGCTTACAAATGGTTTTATTCCTCAACTTGCTCTATTTTCAAAAACAAATTTTATTTTTGATTCAGGAATTAAAACAATAGAGCAAGGAAGCTATTTACTTCATGTTTTAGATAGTAGTTTAGAAGATTACGGATTTTCCTATACAAAAGCTCTTGGACTTCTTGATATTTTTACAATTTCATTATCACTTATGTTAGGAGTTGCAGCCTTACCTCATATTTTAGTGAAGTTTATATCGACTCCAAGTGTAAATGATACAAGAAAATCAGCTTTTTGGGCTTTGGTTTTTATTGCTATAATTTATACAGCAATGTCACCTTTAGGTGCATTATCAAAAATAAACAGTATCAAACATACTCAAAATGTTGAATATGAAGCCTTTATAAATGGAGAAATAAAACATCCAAATGGATTAGATAACAATGGGAAATGGCTTGATATTTGGCAAAATATAAAAGAAGTTGAATTTACTGACAAAAATCAAGATAGTAAAATACAAATAAATAACTCTTCTTCAAACGAACTTTATATAAATCCAGATATTCAAACTTTGATTAATCCAGAAATAGCAAATCTTCCAAACTGGACTGTTGCTCTAATTTTAGCTGGTGCTTTAGCAGCAGCCTTATCAACTATGACTGGATTAATCTTAATTAGTACAAACTCTATACTTATCTTCTTTGAAGAGAAAGATATAGCTTATAACACAAAAAGATATAAGATTTTCTCAAAAATATTTCTTTTAGCTATTATCTCTCTAGCTACATTTTTTACAATACCAAATTACTCTATAATAGAGACAATTACAATATCCTTTACTATTTTAGCAGGGACTCTTTTTCCTACAATTGTTCTTGGGATATTTAGTAAAAATATTACAAAAGAGGGAGCAATTTCTGGTTTAATAGTATCTTTATTGTTTATTTTAGTATATATAATCTATTTTTGTTTTATAGAAAATGATCTTTACTCTTATGATAAATATTTATTTGGTATTATGCCTATAGGAATTGGTGTTGTTGGAGCTATATTAAATATTTTTATTTCTATTATCGTTTCAAAATTTACATCAAAAGTACCAGAGGAAGTCGTTATTTTAATTGATAACTTAAGAACTCCAGAGATAAAGGAAATTTTATGAGCATTCAAGACCAAGAGATATTTTTATCAAATATTCATCCATTTGGACACTTAAGCCCTAGCCAAATGTCAATGTGCCTTCAACATATGGATATAGCTTATTATCCAAAAGATACTGTATTAATTAGTCCAAATAAGATTCCTGATACATTTTTTTTAATTATAAAAGGTTCTGTATTTGAATATTCAAAAGAGAATAATCTAATTATGGATTATCAAAGTGAAGACTCTTTTGATTCAAACTCTTTAATTTATGGGAAGTGTGAACATACTTTCAAAGTTCACGAAGAGCTTATTTGTTATGAAATAGATAAAAAAGCTTTTTTATCTTTGATGGAAAAAAATCAAGAATTCAAAGATTTTTTCCTAAAAGATTTAGTTAATAAAATCCAAACACTAAAAGACAAAGAGTACACATCTGAATTATCTTCTTTTATGATAGCAAAAGTTCAAGATACCTTAATACACGAAGCCTGTATTGTAGATGAAGATACAAAATTAATAGATGCAATTGAAAAATCTATGCAATTTAAAACTTCTACAATTATCATAAAAAGTAAAGAGCTAGGTTATGGAATTATTACAGATTCTCTTTTGAAAGTAAAGGTACTTTTACAAGGTAGAGATTTAGATATAGCTGTAAAAGATATTGCTATTTTTCCACTTCTTACAATCAAACAAGATGACTACTTATTTGAAGCTTTAACTATTTTAGTAAAAAGAAATATAAAAAGAGTTGGTGTTGTAAATAACAATGGAGAAATGGTTGGAATACTTGAACAAATCGATATTTTATCACACTTTGCAAATCATACTTATGTTATTGAATCAAAAATAAAAAATGCGAAAAATGTTCAAGATTTAAAAAATGCAAGTAAAGATTTTCTTGAAATTATTACAAGCCTTCAAGCAAAAGGTGTAAAAATTCACCATATTTCAAGTTTAATTGGTCAATTAAATACAAAAGTTTATCAAAAATTATATAGCCTTGTTTTACCAAATGAACTTCAAGAGAGTGCTTGTTTAATAGTAATGGGAAGTGAAGGAAGAAATGAACAGATAATAAAAACAGATCAAGATAATGCTTTAATTGTAAAAGATGGTGTAGATGTTGAACAATATAGACCATTTATGCAACAAATTACTGAAAATTTAATAGAGTTAGGTTACCCACCTTGTAAAGGGAATATTATGGTTTCAAATCCAGCTTGGTGCAAAAGTTTTACTGAGTTCAAGCACGATATTGCAAGATGGATAAATAGCCCTGATATGAAAGGCTACTTAGATTTAGCAATATTTATTGACTCATTTGCTGTTGCTGGAGATAAAGAACTTTTAATTATATTAAAAGAGCATCTATTTAATAAAGTTCAAAATGATTTATTCTTAGCATATTTTGCAAAATCAACAACTGCATTTGAAACACCAACTGCAATATCAAGCTTTATTGGAAAAAATAATCTAATAAATATTAAAAAAGCTGCAATTTTCCCAATAGTTCAAGGAATTAGAAGCTTAAGCTTAAAAGAGAAAATAAAAGAGACAACAACAGTTAAAAGAATTAAAATACTTGAAGATAGAAAAATTATTGAAAAAAATATGGCAGCAGAGTTAATTGAAGCATTTGAAATAGTAAATACTCTAAGATTAAAACATCATCTTGATTCAATAAATAATGGAAAAGAGATTTCAAATAATATTGATACAAATGCCTTAGGAAAAATAGAGAGAGACCTTTTAAAAGAGAGTTTAAAAATAGTAACAGAATTTAAAAACTTCATCTCTTATATATTTAAACTAGATAAGATTTACTAATGTTTAAGAATATTTTACGAAATTTAGAGAAGAAAAAGCTAAAAAGCAAAAGATTTGAAACTTTATTTGATGTTCCACCACCAAATGAGTATGTAAGTCTTGATTGTGAAACAACTGGACTTAATCCAAAGAATGATGAAATACTCTCTATTGGTGCTGTTTTAATAAAAGACAATAAGATATTAATGAGACAAACATTTAATATTTTTGTTAAACCATCAAAGTTAATAAACCCTGAATCAATAAAAATTCACCATTTAAGACAAACTGACTTAGAAAATGCTCTTGAACCAGAAATTGCAATTTTTCAGCTTCTTAACTTTATAGGACCTCGACCAATAGTTGGTTACTATATAGATTTTGATATGGCAATGATTTCTAAATATACAAAAAAAATTATTGGTGTAAAACTTCCAAATCAAGCTATTGAAGTATCTGGAATATATTATGACCATAGAAAAAAAATAGCAAACAATGGTTTCTTAGACCTTAAATTTGATACTATTATGAAATATTTAAATATTCCTTTTTTAGGAAAACATGATGCTTTAAATGATGCAATTATGACTGCTATGATGTTTTTAAAGCTAAAAGAGATTTCAAAATAAATATTTTTCTCACTTAAAATAGCGATTTTATCGCTATTTCTACAATTATTTCACTTTTTTTTCATTATTTTTTAAAATGCTATGTTTTTGCAACTAAGATATTTTACTATTTCAATGAATCTTATTTTAGGAGAAAAAATGAATAAAGAATTAGTAGAAAGGATTAAAGCTAATCCTAAATACAAAGAACTTATTTCAAAAAGAAGTTCTTTTGCTATTAAATTAGCAATCTTTATGTTGGTAATTTACTACGGTTTCGTATTAACTATCGCATTTAATAAAGAGTTTTTCGCTACAAAAGTTGGTGAAGTTATGACTGTTGCATGGCCTATTGCTGTAACAATCATCTTAATTGCTTTTATTACAACTGTAATTTATGTTGTAAGAGCAAATGGTGAGTTTGAAGACTTAGAAACTTCTATTAAAAATGATGTAAAGGATATTTTATAATGTTAAAAATACTATCTTTATTAGGATTATCATCATTAGCACTATTTGCATCTGATGGTGGAGCAGTGAATATTCCTGCTGTTATTATGTTCTTTGTATTCATAGTTGCTACTATGGGTATTACAAAATGGGCTGCTAGTAAAACAAAATCTGCACAAGATTTCTATACAGCAGGTGGAGGAATTTCAGGATTCCAAAATGGTCTAGCAATTGCTGGAGATTATATGAGTGCTGCTTCATTCTTAGGTATTTCTGGAATGATTTTCTTACACGGATTTGATGGTATGATTTATGCTATTGGTTTCCTTGTTGGTTGGCCAATTATTCTTTTCTTAATGGCTGAAAAATTAAGAAATTTAGGTAAATTCAACTTTACAGATATTGCTGCATATAGATTAGATGAGCAAAAAATCAGAATTCTTGCTGCATTTGGTTCTTTAACAGTTGTTACTTTCTACTTAATTGCTCAAATGGTTGGAGCTGGAAAATTAATTGAATTATTATTCCATATTCCTTACGCTTGGTCTGTTGTAATAGTTGGTGCATTAATGATTGTTTACGTAACATTTGGTGGAATGCTTGCTACTACATGGGTACAAATTATTAAAGCTGTATTACTTTTATCAGGAGTAACATTCATTGCTATAATGGTACTTTCTCACTATGGTTTCTCATTTGGTAACTTAGCAGCTGAAGCTGTAAGTATGCACCCAAAAGGTGATGCTATTTTAAAACCAGGTCCATTCGTATCTGATCCAGTTTCTGCTGTTTCTTTAGGACTTGCTTTAATGCTAGGAACTGCTGGTTTACCTCATATTCTTATGAGATTCTTTACAGTTGGAAATGCAAGAGAAGCTAGAAAATCTGTTGTTTGGGCAACTGCATTCATTGGTTACTTCTACTTAATCATTGGAGTTGTTGGTTTAGGTGCTGTTGTTTTCTTATTAAGCGAAGGTGCTGTTTACTTTAAAGATGGTGTAATTGACTTTAAAGGTATCATTGGTGGAGCTAATATGGCAGCTGTTCACTTATCACAAGCTGTTGGTGGAGATATTTTCTTAGGATTTATTGCAGCTGTTTCATTTGCTACAATCTTAGCGGTTGTTGCTGGTCTTACACTTGCTGCTTCTAACTCTATTGCACACGATTTATATGCAATCGTTATTAGAAAAGGTCAAGCTACAGATGCTGAAGAGATGAAAGTTTCAAAAAGAACTGTTTTAGTTATTGGTATTGTTGCTATTCTTTTAGGATTTGCATTTGAAAACCAAAACATTGCATTCATGGTTGGTCTAGCATTCGCTATTGCAGCATCTGCTAACTTCCCAATCTTAATTCTTTCAATCTACTGGTCTAAATTGACTACTAGAGGAGCATTTATTGGTGGATTCATTGGTCTTCTTACAGCTATCGTTCTAGTTGTATTAAGTAAAACTGTATGGGTTGATATATTCCACTTTGAAGCGGCAATATTCCCTTATACACAACCTGCATTATTCTCGATTACTGCTGCATTTATTAGTATCTGGTTCTTCTCGATTACTGATAGTTCAGCAAGAGCAACTGAAGACAAATCAGGATTTGAAGCTCAAAGAATTAGAGCTGAAACTGGTATCGGAGCTGACGGAGCTGTTGATCACTAAAACCTTTACTAAAGAGAGAAATCTCTTTAGTAATTTTTTATAAATTTAATCTTAAGAAATATAATTAATTTTAATAATTAAAATATTATTTTTCTGTTACTATTCTACAATTTTTCTACAATTTTTAAATCCATTTTTTGTTTAATTCTTCGTAAAATTCCAATAACTAAGTATAATTGTTTATCTTTTGTTAATTATTTTTTTAATTACAAAAAGTCAAAAAAAGGTCGGAGAATGAACGAGAAATTAGTTGATAGGATTGAAGAAAATCCAAAATATAAAGAGTTAGTTTCAAAAAGAAATAGCTTTTCATTGAAACTTGGAATTTTTGTTTTAGTTATGTTTTATTCTTACATAACTATTATTGCTTTTAACAAAGAGCTATTTTCAGCAAAAGTTGCAGAAGGATATGTTACAACAATTGCATTTCCAATTGCATTAGCTATTTTGGTTATTAGTTTTATTACAACTTTAATCTATGTAAGAAGAGCAAATACAGAGTTTGAAGATTTAACTAACCAAATAAAAAGAGATGTAAAGGATTTATTATAATGTTAAGAGTTTTAGCACTATTATCTATTTTTGCATTATGGGCATTTGCTGCAGGTGATGCAACTTTTGAAGGGAAAAGAGATTTAAATTTACCTGCAATTATTATGTTTTTTGTATTTATTGCTGGTACTTTAGGAATTACTTTTTGGGCTGCAAGAAAAACAAAATCTGCAAATGATTTCTATACTGCTGGTGGAGGAATTACAGGTTTTCAAAATGGTTTAGCAATTGCTGGAGATTATATGAGTGCTGCTGCATTCCTTGGAGTTTCTGGACTTATTTATATGAATGGTTATGATGGAGTTATCTATGCCGTTTCATTTTTAGTTGGTTGGCCAATTATTCTATTCTTTATGGCAGAAAAATTAAGAAACTTAGGTAAATTTACTTTTGCTGATATTGCTGCATATAGATTAGGTCAAAAAGAGATTAGAACTTTAGCTGCATTTGGTTCACTTTCAGTTGTTGTTTTATATCTAATTGCTCAAATGGTTGGAGCTGGAAAACTAATTCAAATTCTTTTTGGAATGGAGTATATCTATGCTGTATTCTTAGTTGGAGCTTTAATGATTATTTATGTAACTTTTGGTGGAATGTTAGCAACAACTTGGGTACAAATTATTAAAGCTGTATTACTTCTATCTGGAGTTTCATT
Organism: Arcobacter vandammei; assembly: GCF_016106035.1. Lineage (GTDB taxonomy): Bacteria > Campylobacterota > Campylobacteria > Campylobacterales > Arcobacteraceae > Aliarcobacter > Aliarcobacter vandammei. The sequence continues at coordinate 32,213 of NZ_JADKPZ010000011.1, read as the reverse complement.
TATGGCTATTATGGTTTTATGGCACTTTAACTTTAACTTTGAAGCACTTGCTGTTCAAGCTGTTGAGAATCATAATAAAGGTGAAGATATTTTAAAACCAGGTGGATTCTTATCTGATCCTATCTCTGCTATTTCTCTTGGAATGGCTTTAATGCTTGGAACTGCTGGTTTACCTCACGTTCTTATGAGATTCTTTACAGTTGGAAATGCAAAAGAAGCTAGAAAATCTGTAGTTTATGCAACTGGATTTGTAGCATATTTCTGGGTAATTATTACTATTGTTGGATTTGGAGCAATTGCCTTTTTAAATACAGATGCAGGTGCTCAATACTTTGTTGATGCAAAAGCATATATGGCTGGTGGAGCTTTATTTGGTGGATCTAATATGGCATCTGTTCACTTATCACATATGTTAGGTGGAAATGCTTTCTTAGGATTTATATCTGCTGTTGCTTTTGCTACAATTTTAGCAGTTGTATCAGGTCTTACACTTGCAGGTGCTAGTGCTATTTCTCACGATATTTATGCAAATGTTATAAATCCAAATGCAAGTGATGAAAAAGTTGTTAAAATATCTAAAATTACTGTTATTATAATTGGAATTATAGGTGTAGTTTTAGGAATTGCATTTGAATCACAAAATATTGCATATATGGTTGGATTGGCATTTGGAATTGCAGCATCTGCTAACTTCCCTATTCTATTCTTATCAATTTATTGGTCTAAACTTACAACAAGAGGGGCATTTATTGGTGGATTTATGGGATTATTTACTGCTGTTGCACTTGTAATTCTAGGACCAAATGTTTGGGTACAAATTTTAGGAAATAAAGAAGCTATTTTCCCATATGCACACCCTGCACTATTCTCTGTTACAGTTGCATTTGTTGGTATTTGGTTATTTAGTATTACTGATAACTCACAAAGAGCAAAAAATGATAGAGCTAAATTTAGAGCTCAAAATATTAGAGCAAATACAGGAATTGGATCAGCTGGAGCTGTTTCACACTAACAAAATAAAGGGCTTAAAGTCCTTTATTTTATAATCTTTTTAGGAGAAAATATGAGCTTACAAGAACAAAAAAAATTTATATCTTCTATTCATCCTTTTGAAAATCTTACATTAAATGAATTAGATGATATTGCTGAAGCCTTAGATATTGTATATTTCAAAGAGGGTACTGTAGTTCAAAATTCACATACTGAACCACAATATTTATATTTTATTCTAAAAGGATTAATTCAAGAAAAAAGTGAAGATGAAGTTTTAGCTGTTTATTCAAAAAATGAGATTTTTGACTCAGCTTCTTTAATTAAAAATTTCTCTAAAAATAGCTTTGTTACTGCTCAAGAAAGTATATGTTATACTCTTCCAAGAGAGCTATTTATGTCTATTTTAAGCCAAAATCAACAGCTTGAAAACTACTTCTTTCAATCAATTTCTGATAAGTTAAACAACAATATCTTGCACGAAAAAAACAAAGATATGGCAAATATTATGATTGCAAAAGTAAAAGATGCAACAGTTCATAAAGCTGTAATAGTTGATAGTAAAACTTCTATTTATGAAGCTGCAAAAGTAATAAAGCAAGAAAAAATCCCAACTTTACTTCTAAAAGATGAAGATGGAGAGATGTATATTGTAACTGATTCAGATTTTAGACAAAAGGTTATTTTAAACAGAATGAGTTTTGATGAAGAGGTTGTAAAAATTGCATCTAAGGGACTAATTTATATAAATGAAGATGATTTTTTATTTAATGCTCAACTTCAAATGGCAAAATATGGCTTAAAAAGAGTTGTTGTAAATAATGATGAAGGAAAAATTTGTGGAATACTAGACCAAATATCATTATCATCTTTCTTTGCTACAAATACTTTTGCCGTTTCAAATCAAATAATAAAAGCTGAAACACTAGAAGAGTTAAAAGAGGCTTCACACTCATTTATAAAAATTATAAAATCACTAAATGCAAAAGGTGTAAAAATTGAGTTTATCTCAAAATTAATAAATCAATTAAACAAAAAACTTCTTGATAAACTTTACAAACTTTTAGCACCAACAGAATTAATTGATAAATCTTGTTTAGTTGTTATGGGAAGCGAAGGAAGAGCTGAACAAATTTTAAGAACAGATCAAGATAATGCTTTAATAATCTCTGATGATTGCACAATTAGTGATGAAAAATTAAGAGAATTTACACATAATTTCACTGAAACTTTGGTAGATTTTGGCTTTCCTAGATGTGAAGGAAATATTATGGTTTCAAATCCTTATTGGTGTAGAAAACAGAAAGATTTTAAAGATTTGATTTATAAATGGATAAATGAACCAAGTGGAGATCATTTTATGAATATTGCAATATTTTATGATGCACTTTGTGTATCAGGAGATATAAATATGATAAAAGAATTAAAAGCTTATTTATTTAAAATCTCTTCAAATTCACAAAGTTTTTATTCAAATTTTGCAAAAGTAATTAATAGTTTTGATGTTCCTTTAGGTTTCTTTGATGGTTTTGTATTTAACAACAAAGATGAAAATCATAAAGATGAGATAGATATAAAAAGAGGTGGAATTTTTATATTAGTTCAAGGAATAAGAGCTTTGAGCCTACAAAATAAAATTTTAAATACAAATACAATAAAAAGAATAAATGCTATGGCTGACTTAGGTTTTTTTGAGAAAGAGACTGCAAAAGAGCTTATTATGGCATTTAATTTTTTGACTAGTTTAAAATTAAAATCAAATTTAGAAAAACTTGATATAAATGAAAAAATAGATAACTATATAAATCCAAATAAGTTAAATACAATGGAAAAAGATTTATTAAAAGACTCTTTTAAAATTGTAAATAGACTTAAAAAACAGCTAGAATTCCACTTTAAGCTTAACTATGTTTAGAAATATAAAAAACTATTTTAATAAAAAATCATTAAAAGATGAAAATTACTCTTATCTTTTTGATGAGCCAATAAAAGATGAGTTTATCTGTTTTGATTGTGAAACAACAGGGCTTAATCCTGAGATTGATGATATAGTTTCTATTGGTGCTGTTTTAATAAAAAACAATACAATAGTTTCAAGTAAAAGATTTGTACGATATGTAAAACCAAAATTTTGCTCTTTAAATGAGAACTCTATTAAAGTTCATCATATAAGAGAGTGCGATTTAGAAGATGCTTTAGATATAGATGATGTTATTTTAGAATTTTTAGATTTTATAGGAAATAGAACTTTAGTTGGATATTTTTTAGATTTTGATATAAAAATGGTAAATAAATATCTAAAACCAAAAATTGGAATAAATCTTCCAAATAAAACTCTTGAAGTATCTGAAATTTACCATGATTTTAAAATAGAGTTAATTCCTCAAGGCTTTATTGATTTAAGATTTAATACTATTTTACAAGAACTTGAGATTCCTGCTTTTGGAATTCATGACTCTTTTAACGATGCTTTAATGACTTCTATGATTTTTCTAAAGCTAAAAAATACACCAAATGTAAAAATTAAGTAATCTCTTAAGTATTAATTTGATATTATTTCAAAAAATTAATTAAAAATTTTAATATCAAATTAAGCTAAAGGATAAGAATGTTAGTTTTCGTACTAAATGCTGGTTCATCTTCACTAAAATATCAACTAATAGATACAAAATCAAAAGAGCTAAAAGCTAGTGGTTTAGTTGAAAGAATTGGAATAGATGGAATTTTAAAACATGAAATTGGTGAAAATAAAAAAATAACTTTTGAACTACCAATTCCTACACATAAAGAGGCTATTGAGTTAGTTTTAAGAATTCTTACAAACGATGAAACAAAGGTTATCAACTCTATTGATGAAATTAAAGCTATTGGACATAGAGTTGTTCATGGTGGAGAACATTTTAAAGAGTCTGTTTTAGTTGATGATGAAGTTATCAAAAAAATTGAAGATTTAATTCCACTTGCACCACTTCATAACCCTGCAAATATTATGGGTGTAAAAATTTGTAAAGAGCTAATGCCAAAAGTTCCAAATGTTGTAACTTTTGATACAGCATTTCACCAAACAATGCCAATAGAAAACTTTTTATATGCAGTTCCTTATGCAGACTACACAGAGCATCACTTAAGAAAATATGGATTTCACGGAACAAGCCACTACTATGTTTCACAAGAAGCTATAAAAATTTTAAATAAAAAAGATAGCAAAGTTATAGTTTGTCACTTAGGAAATGGTTCATCTGTTTGTGCTGTTAAAGATGGACAATCAATTGCTACATCTATGGGATTAACACCACTTGAAGGGCTTGTAATGGGTACTAGAAGTGGAGATATAGATGCAGGTGTTATTCCATATTTAATGGAGAAAAAGAATTTAAGCCATACTCAAATTTTAGATTATTTAAACAAAAAATCTGGAATATTAGGTGTTTCTGGAATTAGTTCTGATTTAAGAGAAGTTATAAAAGCTTCAAATGATGGGGATAAAAGATCACAAATAGCAATAACTATGCTATGTGATAGAATTAAAAAATATCTATGTTCTTATGCAGGTCTTATGCACGGCGTTGATGCTATTTGTTTTACTGCTGGAATTGGAGAAAACTCTGATTTAATTAGAGAAAAAGTTTGTGAAGGTTTAGAGTTTATGGGAATTGAAATAGATAAAACTAAAAATGCTACAAGAGCAAAAGGAAATAGAGAAATAAATAGTAAAAACTCTAAAACAAAAATCTATGTAATTCCTACAAATGAAGAGCTTGTTATTGCAAATGATACAGATAGACTTGTAAGAAAATAGTAAACTGTTACAAAAATAAATCTTTTTAAAAATTGAGCAATATGTACAAAAAATGTACATATTGCAATTTATATTCAATTTATGTCTTAAATACTTAATTAAATCATTGAATATTTATATTTTTCCTAATTAAATCCCAAAAAATAGTTCTTTTAGTTAAAAAATCACTTTTTTCTTGCTACTTTGTTGCTACTGTTCTTAATTATAATCCTTGCTGAAAGTTTAATTTTAGAAAGGAAAATTTACCAAAATGGGTTTAATTGATAGTATAAAAAGTAAAGCTAAAGAAAATTTAAGAGCAATCGTTCTTCCTGAATCTGAGGATGAAAGAGTTTTAAAAGCTACTGAGCAAGTTTTAAATGATAAAACAGCAAAGGTTATCTTAATTGGAAATGAAGATACAATTAAGGCAGATGCAGCAAAATGTGGTGCAAAAATAGATGGTGCAACAATTATAGATCCAAAAAAATTTGATAATATCGAAAAATATATTGATGAATTAGTTGAACTTAGAAAAAGTAAAAATCTTTCAAGAGAAGAAGCTAAAGAAATTATGTTAAATGAGCCAAGATTTTTTGGTTGTATGATGGTTAGACTAGGAGATGCTGACGGTTTAGTTGCTGGTTCTAACTCTCCAACTTCTGATGTTTTAAGAGCTGCTATTCAAGTAATTAAAACAGCTCCTGGAATAAATACAGTTTCTTCAGCTTTTGTTATGGAAACAGCTGATGGTAAATTTGGAGACAATGGTCTAATTTTATTTGCAGATTGTGCAGTAATTCCTGAACCAACAAGTGAACAATTAGCTGATATTGCAAGTGCAACAGCAGCAACAGCAGCTAGTGTAGTAGGACTTGAACCTAGAGTTGCAATGCTTAGTTTCTCAACAAAAGGGAGTGCTGCTCATCCATTAGTTGATAAAGTTACAAAAGCTTGTGAAATATTAACTTCAAGAAATGTAGATTTCCAATTTGATGGAGAACTTCAAGCAGATGCAGCAATCGTTGAATCTATTGGTGTAAAAAAAGCACCGAACTCAAAAGTGGCTGGAAAAGCAAATATTTTAGTATTCCCTGATTTACAAGCAGGAAATATTGGATATAAACTTGTTCAAAGATTTGCAAATGCAGAAGCTCATGGACCAATTATCCAAGGTTTAAATAAACCAGTAAATGACCTTTCAAGAGGTTGTTCAGTTGAAGATATTTCAAACTTAGTAGCTATTACAGCAACACAAATAAAATAATTAAATCTAAATAAAAGGGAAAAATATGTTAGTTTTCGTATTAAATGCAGGAAGTTCTTCAGTAAAATATCAATTAATGAATCCAGTTATTAAAAAAGTTTTTGCAAGTGGTCTTTGTGAAAGAATTGGAATAGACGGTGTTTTAAAACATGAATATGGTGATGGGAAAAAACTTGTTATGAATATTCCAATGCCAACTCATACAGAGGCTATTGAAGCTGTTTTAACTACACTTACAAGTGGAGAAGGAAAAGTTATTGATTCTGTAAATGATATTGAAGCTATTGGACATAGAACTGTTCACGGTGGAGAAGAGTTTGCTAGTTCAGTTTTAATCACACCTGAAGTTGTAGATGCTATGAAAAGATTATCTCCTCTAGCACCACTACATAATCCTGCAAATATCTTAGGAATTGAGATTTGCCAAAAATTAATGCCTGGAAAACCAAATGTTGGTGTATTTGATACAGCATTCCACCAAACAATGCCTGATTATGCTTATATGTATGCATTGCCATATGACCAATATGTAAAACATGGTATTAGAAAATATGGTTTCCACGGAACAAGCCACTACTTTGTTTCAAATGAAGCAAGAGCAATGTTAGAGAAAAAACACAATACTAGAATTATAGTTTGCCACTTAGGAAATGGATCTTCAGTTTCAGCTGTATTTGACGGAAAATGTATAGATACTTCTATGGGATTAACTCCTGTTCAAGGGCTTATGATGGGAACTAGAGTTGGAGATATTGGAGCTGGAGCTATTCAATATATGATGAAACAAGAGGATATTACTATTGATGAAGCTCTTGATTTAATGAATAAAAAATCAGGTATTTTAGGTGTTTCTGGAAAATCATCAGATTTAAGAGAAGTTTTAGATGGTATGAATCAAGGTGATGATAGATGCAGACTTGCTGTTGATATGGTTGCATATAAAATCAAATCTTATGTTGGAGCTTATGTTGCAGCACTAAATGGTATTGATGCACTTTGTTTTACAGGTGGAATTGGTGAAAATGCTTCACTTATTAGAGAGAAAGTTTGTGCAGGACTTGATGCAATGGGACTAGTAATAGATCCAACTAAAAATAACAAAAGATCAAGTGAACCAAGAGACATCTCTACAAATGCTTCACCAGCTAGAATTTTTGTAATTCCTACTCAAGAAGAGTATGTAATAGCAAATGATACTTATAATATAGTTTCAGGTGGAAGCAGAAGAAAATAATCTTCAAATTTTAAAAGGCTTCTTGCCTTTTAAAATTATAAATCTTTATTTTTCTCTTCTAAAATCTTACTTAGTAGTTCATTTGTTTTTGCACTTTTATCTCTTATATCAATTAGTAAATATAGTAAAAATGTAGTCATAATAATAGAAACTATACCTATTAATATTACAAAAATACCACTAAACCCCATAGATAACCCACTAATAACTACAGCTATTATTCCAATAATTACAAAAATATTTAATACTTTTTCACCTATATTTAAAATTAAATCTTTCATTTTATACTCCTTTAAAATTATATTGCTTTTAAGCTACTTGAAAAATTTATAACAACTTTTGAGATTACTTCACTTAAAAATTTATCCATAAATTTCTCAAACTTATCCTCTTTTTTCCAAACAGCTTTTTCAACTTTTGATAGTTCTATAATAGTTTGTTTTGCATAGCTTAAAGTTGCAACCTCATCAATAAGCCCTACTTCTTTTGCCTGTTTTGAAGTAAATATTCTTGCATCTGCAAAACTTGTGTGATTTTCAACTTTTAGTTTTCTAGCACTTGCTACATCGTTTACAAACATATTATATGTATCATTTATCACACTTTTTAACTGCTCTTCTTCGTAAGCTGTCCATTTTCTTGTAGGAGTTCCACTTTCTTTATATTTTCCAGCTTTTACGGTTTGTACACTAAGACCTATTTTTTCCATTAGTTCACTAGCTTCAAATCCTTGCATAATAACCCCAATAGACCCAACCATACTTCCAGGATTTGCTATAATCTTATCTGACCAAATTGAAGCATAGTAGCTTCCACTTGCAATCGTTCCACTTGCATATGTAACAACTGGTTTAAGCTCTTTTAGCTCTTTAATTGCGTATGCAACTTCAACTGAAGGTGAAACAGCACCACCTGGGCTATCAACTACAAATAAAACACCTTTTATATTTTCATCTTTTTTTGCTTTTTCAATATCACTTAAAACCTTGCTTACATCCATAATTGCACCATTTAGTTCAATTTTTTGAAGATTGGCAAACTCTTTTGTTAAACCATCTTCATTTGGAGAACTAAAAAAAACAAAATAGACTATTGTTAAAAAAACTATAGTTTTAAAATATTTTGTAATAAAATCCAAAATAGCTGTAATTGGCGAAAATAGTTTTCTAAAAAACTCAAACAAACTCTCCTCCTATTATGCTTTTATCTACATATTTCGTATGTAAAATTATATGCATATAAATATCTTCTATATCTTCAATTTTTGCTGGAAGTTTAAAACAAATCAAATCAGCATCAAATCCACTAGATATTTTTCCTTTACTTTTTTCATATCCCAAAGCTTTCGCTCCACCATTAGTTGCAGCATTTAATAAAGTTTTTGAGAACTTTATAATATTTTTCTCATAATGAATATTTAAAGCACTTCTTAACTCATCAAACATCGATAAAGAGTTATTTGAACTAAGCCCATCTGTTCCAATACTAAACGAAATATCCGAAAGTTTTTCTATATCTAGCCTTGTATTATTTAAAAACCTATTTGAAACAGCACAGTGGTTTATCGTGGCATTTAGCTCTTTTATTTTTTCAAACTCTTCACTATTGGCTTCTACACAGTGAGTAAATGATAGCTTTTCTACATTTTTAAAAAGATTTAAAAACTCTAGCGGTTTAGCCGTAGCTTTTGTTTGATTTAAAAAGTTTTTAAAAAACTCTACAAAACTTCCCTCATCTTTATTTAGCCACTCTTTTTCCTCTTTTGACTCCATAAAGTGTGAACTAACGCTTAAGTTTTCACTTTTTGCAATATTTAAAACTTCTCTTATTAAAAATGGATGCACAGAATATGGTGAATGAATAGCAATACCAACTTCAAAGTTTTTACTATTATGTTTTTTAGCTTGATCAAGTCTTGATTTAAAATCAGTAAAAAGTGTATCTATCATATCAGCTTTTGAACCTATTACTTCACAAAAAAATAGTTTGTTTATAGGGCTTTTTACAAGTGCATCTAAATCAAAAGAGTATGACGAAATTGCTCCAATAGTTGTAGTTCCTGTTTTTAAAATCTTTTTTAACTCTTGTTCTATCAAAGAACTTGTAGCTTTTTCGATTAAATTTTCTCTATGTTTTATAACAGAGTTTAACCACGAGTAGAAGTTTGCATATTTTAAAGAGGTTTTGTTTGCACTAAACTCTAGGTGAATGTGTGAGTTTATCAATCCTGGCATTAAAACAGAGTTTTCTTCTAACTCCAAGATTTCAATATTTGGGTATTTTTCTTTGATATATTCTAAAGTTGCAACTTCGATAATTTTTTCATTAAAAACAATAGCACCATTTTCTATGATGCTAAAGTCTTCATCAAATGTTAAAACATAAGATGCAGTAATTATTTTCATTTTTATTCAGCAGTTTGAGCATTTCTTGCTTCATTCAAAGCTCTTAACTCACCAATCATTTGCATTAAAGCAATTAACCCCATATGATAACCAAATCCACCAAATCCAGTAATTACACCTGTACTAGCACCTGCTGTAACACTTTTTTGTCTAAAATCTTCTCTTCTATAAATATTTGAAATATGAACTTCAACAACTGGCATATTAACAGCTGCTAAAGCATCTCTAATTGCTATTGAAGTGTGTGAATAAGCTGCTGGATTTATCATAATTCCATCAACTGTTCCTAAACACTCTTGAATTCTATCAACTATTTCACCCTCAAAGTTTGATTGAAAAATCTCTAATTCAACTCCATTTTGCTCAGCTGCATTTTGAAGTTGAGCATGAATTTGCTCCAAAGTTATACCACCATATATATGTTGTTCTCTAATTCCAAGCATATTTAAGTTTGGTCCTTGGATAACTGCTATTTTCATATTATTTTCCTTTTAATTAATTTTGGTAAGATTATATTAAAATTTTTGTTAAAGCATCTAAAAAAAGGCAATTTAAGTGGAAAATTATATTTTAAAAAATGAAAATGCAGTATATTATGAGGCAAATTTCTCTTGTGATAATGTTATTTTTTTGAGTCTAGGAAGTGAAAAGTTTTTTATAACCGATGCAAGATATACAATTGAAGCAAAAGAGTATGCAAAAAACTGCACAGTGCTAGAAAGCTCTGATTTAATAGTAAGTGCAAAAGAGTTGCTTCTAAGCAATAAAATCAAAAAACTTGTTTTTGATCCTTTTGATTTCTCTTATGCAAACTTTAAAAATCTTGTTGAAAATTTAGAAACCGAATTTGTAGAAGAGCCAAATTTTTCAAAAACAAAACGAATTATAAAAAGTGATGATGAGATTAAACTACTAAAAAAAGCAGCCCAGCTTGGTCGTGATGGATTTGATAATTTTGCAAAATATATCAAAAAATTTGGAGAAAAAAAGAGCGAAAAAGAGCTATTTTTCCAAAACTACAAAGCCATGAGCCAAAAAGCAAAATATAGTATATCTTTTGAAGCAATTGTGGCAATAAATGAAAATGCAGCAAAACCTCATGCACTTCCAACAAATAAAAAATTAAATAAAAATAATTTACTTTTAGTTGATGCTGGAATTAAATATAAAAGATATTGCTCTGATAGAACTTGTACAAGTGTGGCTGATTTTGACAATTTCACTTTCAAAAGAGAGCAAAAATTTAAAAATAAGAAGCATCAAAAAATCTACGATATAGTTTTAAAAGCACAAGAAAAAGCTATAAAAGAAGCAAGAGCTGGTATGAGAGCACTTGAAGTTGATAAAATTGCTAGAGATTATATAGACAAAGCTGGATATGGAAAATATTTTGTACATAGCACAGGTCATGGTGTTGGGCTTGATATTCATGAGTTTCCAAATATAAATACAAAAAATGAGTTAATTATTGAAGAGAATATGGTTTTTACTATAGAACCAGGTATTTATCTGCCAGATGAGTTTGGTGTTAGAATTGAGGATACAGTTGCAATACAAAATGGTAAAGCTGTAATACTTTAAATATAAAGAAGAGAGAAATTTGAAAAAAAAACTATCCAAAGATTTAACACTTTTTTATACTAGCAATTTTCCAAAAAAGTTTAATGATAACTCAAATTATAAACACACTATAACTATTGGAATTGGGGGCAATGTAGGAAATACAGAAAAAATCTTTGATAAATTAATCTTATCTTTGAGTAAAGATAAAAGATTTTCTTTGCTTATGTCATCACCACTATTAAAAAATCCACCCTTTGGTTTTTTAGAACAAAGTGATTTTTTAAATGGTATAATAGCATTCAAAACAGATCTTTGCCCTTGTTCACTTCTAAGAGCAATGCAAAGTTATGAAAAAAAATTCGGAAGAAAGCGATCCTTTCAAGATGCGCCTAGAACCTTGGATATAGATATTATTTTTTTTGATAATAGAAAAATCAATAAACAAAACTTAATTATTCCACATAAAAACTGGGCAAACAGAGAGTCCGTGATTATTCCTTTAAAATATATGCAAAAAACTAAATTGATGCAAGTACAGTTTTGAAAAAAGTTTTAAAGTTTTTAAAGGTAAAAGAAATGAATAAAAATAAAAAAGTAGTTGTAGGTATGTCAGGTGGAGTTGATTCATCTGTTACAGCACTATTGTTAAAACAACAAGGTTACGATGTTGTTGGGTTATTTATGCGAAATTGGGAATATGGTATAAAAGGAAGCCAGTGTCCAAATCGTATAGAGTTTGAAGATGCAAAAAAAGTTGGTGCTTTAATTGGAATTGAAGTAATTGGAAAAGATTTTGTAAAAGAGTATAGAAATAAAGTTTTTGATGTATTTTTGGAAGGGCTAGAAAAAGGTTTAACACCAAATCCAGATATTTTATGTAATAGAGAAATAAAATTTAATGTATTTTTAAATGAAGCAAAAAATATGGGTGCAGATATGATTGCAACTGGACATTATGCAAAAATTGCAAAATACAATGACCATTTTGTGCTAGATACTCCAAAAGATAGTTCAAAAGATCAAAGCTATTTTTTACATGCACTTTCAAGCGAACAGCTTTCACATGCTATGTTTCCTCTTGGGGATTTAACAAAAAAAGAGGTTAGAGAAATTGCAAGAGCTAATAATCTTCCAGTTAGCGATAAAAAAGATAGTACAGGAATTTGTTTTATTGGTAATCAAAAATTTGATGAGTTTATCACTCAACACTTAAAAGCAATTCCAGGCGATATTATAGATGAAAACGGAAAAATTTTAGGAAAACATAAGGGCTTAGTTTGCTATACACTGGGTCAAAGAAAAGGTATTGGGCTTGGTGGAATTAAAAACAATGAAAGTGAAAACAATACTCACAAACCTTGGTTTGTAGCAGCAAAAGATGTAGTAAATAATACTTTAACAATAGTTCAAGATACAAATCATCCATTACTTATGAGTAAAATTGTTGAAGCAAAACAGATGCACTTTGTATTAGGAACTCTGCCTAAAGTTGGCGATAAATTAATGGCACAAGTAAGATATAGGCAACAAAAACAAGCTTGTACAGTAATTGAAGTAAATGATGAAAAAATTGTAGTTGAATTTGATGTTCCTCAAAGAGCTGTAACTTTAGGTCAAAGTTTAGTTTTATATTCAGGTGATTATTGCCTTGGTGGTGGATTTATCTCTTACTATAAATAAGGTTTAAAATGAAAAAAACAAAAGTAATGGTTGGCTTAAGTGGTGGAATTGACTCTTCAGTTACGGCATATATGCTACAACAACAGGGGTTTCAAGTTGAAGGTGTTTATCTAAAACTTCATAACAGAACAGATGGATACCACGAAAATAATCTAAAATATATTGAAGATATTTCAAAATTTTTGGATATAAAATACCATATTTTAGATTTAACAGAAAAATTTACAAAAGAGATTTATAACTATTTTGTAAACTCATATTTAGAAGGCTCTACTCCAAATCCTTGTGTAAAATGTAACAAAAATATAAAATTTGGGGCTATGATGGATTTTGCAAAAAGCCAAGGTGCTAGTTTTTTAGCAACTGGACACTATGTAAAAACTGATGGAAACTTTTTTTATGTTGCAGATGATATTACAAAAGATCAAAGCTATTTTCTCTCTCAAGTTCCAAAAGAAGCCCTTCCTTTTATGATGTTTCCTTTAAACTCATTTAAAAAAGAGGACATTATAAAAATGGGTGAAAAAATTGATGTAGCATATAAAAGAATCACAGAAAAAAATGAGTCGCAAGAGATATGCTTTGTAGAGACTGTTTATACAGATGTTATTAAAAAACACTCAAACATTGATATTGAAGGTGATGTTTTAGATGAAGATGGAAATATTGTAGGAAAGCATAAAGGTTATGCACACTATACAATAGGAAAAAGAAGAGGATTTACAGTAAAAGGGGCTCAAGAACCACACTTTGTAACAAAATTAAATCCAAAAAACAACACTATTGTTGTAGGTAAAAAACAAGCTTTAGAGATAAATGAAGTTTTAGCTAATAGCTTAAATATGTATATTGACAACAAAGAGTTTTCATGTGGAGTGAAACTAAGATATAGAAGTTCTACAATACCATGTGATGTTAAAATAGTAGATAACAAAGCCTTTATTAACCTAAAAGAACCAGCTTTTGGAGTTGCTTGTGGGCAGTTAGCAGTTTTTTATGATGACGATAAAGTTATAGGAAGTGCATTTATAGAGAGTTCAAAATAGTTAAGAAAGAGAAAATCTCTTTCTTAAAATTAAAAGCTATATTCAACAGCTGCTAAATATTTATTATAGTCTGTATCGCCAATATTTTCATCAGCATTTACATTTACCCACACCAAAGAAGTACTTAAACTATCAGTAATTCCATAAGAAACACTTAAATTAAGCTCTTTTTCTTTAAATTTATCAGTTCCATCACTATATTTTGTAACACCATATAAAGCACCTAAATCAACTCCCGCAATAGAGTAACTTGCTCCTATATAATATGTTCTAGCATCTACATCATAAACATAGTTTCCATCTTCAAATGGTGAAATATTATCTCCATAAGAAGTTATAATATCAGCTCCACCTTTTTTACTTGTTTTTATTAAACCAACTGCTGAAGTCAAATCTTCAAAATTACCATTTAACTCAAAGTGTGCTATATAACCATTTTCTAAACTATTATTAGTTTTATATTCATTAGTTAAGCTACTTTTTGCATATTGTGCAATAGCTCCAAAATGTTCTAAATTGTAAGAAGTTTTTAAACCATAGAATTTTACTGCATCTGGAATTTGGTAGTAGTAAGGATTTATTTCCAATCCCTCTAAACTCTCATTTTTAATATCAACTACATAAATACCTTTATTTAAATCATTTGGTTTATGAAAGTCTTCACTTGTATCAATTCCTGATTCAGCTTTTCTATTTGAAAATGCTAAAGATACAGTAGTATCAGGAATTGGTAAAATTTCCACAACTGCTCCTTGTTGATAATCAGTTAGCCACTCATATTCACCTTCATATCTTCCAGCTTTAATAGAAATAACATTATCTAGTTCATATTGTAAATATGCTTGAGTAATTAAAGCACTATTTTCAAAAGGGGCATTCTCTTTCCAATCATGTTTATGCTGTTCACCAAGTTTTACATTTCCTTTTGCTTCAACTTTTGCATTAAAGCCATAAAAAGAGTCTGTTGAATAAGCAATACCTAAATGTCCATTTCCATAAGCTGAATTTCTTATTCCATTAGCTGGGTCTTGCTCTTTTAACTTTACTTTTTGACCATAAAGAGCAATAGTTCCTTCAACTGAACCATTTTTAAAAGCATCATCAATAGTTAAAGAATCAGCAAATAGTGTACTTGATAGCATTAAAGTACAAACTGTTATACTTAATTTTTTCATTTTAATCCTTGTAGATAATGATAATAAATATCATCATTTTTAATTTTGAACAAAATTTTATTCATAATTTTCTTAAATACTTATTAATTTCTGTTAATATTTCGTTAATATTCAGAAATTTTTATTAAGCTCTTTTTTGCTAGAATTTTAGATTAAAAAAATCAATAAATTTAGAGGAATTTTTATGTCTACTTTTAAACTCTTTAGTGGAAGTGCAAATCCCCAATTTGCAAAAAAAGTTGGTGATTATTTAGGTATGGGTGTATCAGATGCTACATTAAATAAATTTAGTGATGGAGAAATATCTGTTCAAATTACTCAAAGTGTAAGAGGTCAAGATGTTTATATAATCCAACCAACTTGTGCTCCAACAAATGACAATTTAATGGAACTTTTAATAATGGTAGATGCACTTAAACGATCAAGTGCAAAATCAATAAATGCAGTTATTCCATATTACGGATACGCAAGACAAGATAGAAAAGCAGCTCCTAGAGTGCCTATTTCTGCAAAATTAGTTGCTGATTTACTTGAAAAAGCTGGAATTAATAGAGTTGTAACTATAGATTTACATGCTGCTCAAATTCAAGGATTTTTCAATATTCCTGCTGATAACCTTTTTGGTTCTATTTTATTTGTAAACTATATAAAAAGTAAAAACTTAAAAAATCCAATTATTGCAAGTCCAGACATTGGAGGAGTAGCACGTGCTAGACAATATGCCGATAAACTTGGATATGATTTAGTAATAGTTGATAAAAAAAGAGAAAAAGCAAATGAGTCTCAAGTTATGAATATAATTGGAGATGTAAAAGGTAAAGATGTAATTTTAGTTGATGATATGGTTGATACTGCTGGAACTTTAGTAAAAGCTGCTGAAGTTTTAAAAGAAAAAGGAGCTTCAAGTGTAATGGCATGTTGTACTCACGGTGTTTTAAGTGGACCTGCTTATGATAGAGTTGCAAATGGAGTTTTAGATGAATTAGTAATTTCAGATACTATTCCTACAAAAAAAGATGCTAAAAAAATTACTGTGCTAACAGCTTCAACTATTATAGGTGAAGCTATTAGAAGAATTCATAATAACGAATCTGTAAATTCAATATTTAATAGTTAAATTTATAATTTAATTAATAAAAGATTAATAAATATATGATATAATTTTGCCGATTATATTTCTAAAAAGGAAAACAAATGAAAAAAATATTATTATCAACACTTGCTTGTGCTTCTTTAGTATTAGCTGCTAATAGTGATTATAAATACGAAATTACTCCATTAATTGGTGGTGGTTTAGGTGAAGGTAACCATAATTTAGAAAAAAATTATGTAAATGCTGGTTTAGCTTTAGGTTTCAACCAAGAAGATTCAATTATTGATCAATTTGAATTAGGTTTCTTAAGATCAATTAAAGACCTTGATGCAAAAAATGGTTATTCAGGTGATACTTCAATTACAAGAGTATTTGGAAACTTTGTTAAAAATTATGCTTTAACTGATGATTTAACAGCTTATGCTTTAGCAGGTCTTGGAGTTGAATTCTTTGATAGCGAAATTAGTAAACACCAAAAAGATGGTGGATTCGGTAACTATGGTCTTGGTCTTAAATACCAATTAATTGATAGTTTAGCAGTTAAATTTGATGTTAGACATTTAATTAACTTCAACTATGGAGATAACACTTTATTATATACTTTAGGTCTTGCTGTTCCATTTGGTGAAAGAACAAAAGCTGCTCCAGTTGTTGCTCCTGTTCAAGAAACTCCAGCTCCTGTAGTTCCAGCTCCTGTTGATAAAGATACAGATGGTGATGGTGTTATTGATAGATTAGACCAATGTCCAGATACTCCAAGAGGTGCAAAAGTAGACTCTGTTGGATGTATTACTTTAATTAACTTAAATGTTAATTTCGATACAAATAAATCTGATATTAAAGATATTTATAGCACAAGAATTCACGAATTTGCAAAAGTTATGAATGTAGATAAAAGATTAAAAGCTGATATTGAAGGACACACTGACTCTGTTGGAAGTGTTGCTTACAACCAAAAACTATCTGAAAGAAGAGCAGCTTCTGTTGTTAAAGCTTTAAATGGTTTAGGTGTTGAAAAAGATAGATTAAAAGCTGTTGGTTATGGTAAATCTAAACCAGTTGCTTCTAATGAAACAGCTGAAGGTAGAGCTGAAAATAGAAGAGTACAGGCTGTAATGGTTAAATAATTATAGTTTTATCTATAATTTCTTCTAAAAAGGTTTGAGAAATATTCTCAAACCTTTTTTTTTATCAAATTTATTTAATATTTAATATTATTTATATTATTTTTAAGTTATAATTATCTAAATTATTTTATGTAAGGAAAATTTATGAAAAAAATAGCACTTTCAACTGTTTTATGTGTAGCTTCACTATTTGCGGCACATGATCCAAGTAAAACATATAGCTATGAAGTTACACCTTTTGCCTCTGGTATATTAACTGATAGTAAGGCTGGAGTAAAAAATGACCACTATGCTAATCTTGGTATATCATTAGCTAAAAACTTTGATACAGATTTTATAAATCAAATAGAGTTAATGTACATAAGAAGTGATATTCTTAAATATTTAGACTCAAGTAAAACAACTCATGTTAATAAATTTCTTTTAAATGCTATTAAGAGATTTGATATTACTGAAAACTTTGCTGCATATGGATTTGTTGGTGCTGGTTATCAAGATGTTACAAATCCTATTTTAAAACATAAAGACTCTGCATTACTTAATTATGGAGTTGGTTTAAGATATGATATTCCTAATTATGGAATGGCAATTAAAGGTGATGTAAGACATATTTATGCAACTAGAGAAGGTCAAAATGACTTTATGTATACTTTAGGTCTAGGTATGCCTTTAGGTAAAAAATCTTATGAGCCAATTGAAGCAAAAGTTCCTGTAATAGAGAATACTCCTGCTAAAGAAGTAATTGAAGTTCAAGAACCTATTCAAGAAAAAGATTGGTCAAATGATGATGATAGAGATGGAGTTCCAAATAATTTAGACAAATGCCCAAATACAAGCCCAGGTGTTAAAGTTAATAGTGATGGTTGTGTTGAAACTATAGATTTAAAAATCAATTTTGATTATAATAAATCTGATGTAAAATCACAATATGATTCAATTATTACAAATTTTGCTAATATTATGAATCAAAATAGAGCTTTTGAAGCTAGAATTGAAGCTCATACAGATTCAAAAGGTAGCGATTCTTATAACCAAAAATTATCTGAAAAAAGAGCTGCTTCTGTTGTAAAAGCTTTAGTTGCTAAAGGTGTTGATAAATACTCTTTAGAATCTGTAGGATTTGGAGAATCGCAACCTATTGCTTCAAATGATACAGAAGAAGGAAGAGCACAAAATAGAAGAGTTGTTGGTTATATAAATCAATAACTTTTTATAAAATAACTGTATATATACAGTTATTTTATACACTCTCAATAAATAATTAATAATAAAATTCACAAAAATTATATATAATAATCAAGAACAATTCTAAATTCTTTAAAAGTAGGGAAAAAATGAAAAGAGTTTTCATAGTAAGGCACACAACAAAAGATAGAGAAGCTTTGAACGAATATGATTATGACATTGAATTAACACAAGATGGCATAGAAAAAGCAAATAAAATGGCAAAGCATTTATCAAATAATAAACATCAAATAGATTTAATTGTTGCAAGTCCAGCTGTAAGAACAAAACATACTGCTGAAATTTTTGCAAAAGAGCTAAACTACAATAAAACTATTATGTTAAATGAAGTTTTATATATGGCTTTTGTAAATGAGTTAATAGAGACTATTACATATACTTATGATACTGTTGATACTATGCTTATAGTTGGACATAACCCTTCATTAACTGCTCTTGCTGTTACTCTTGTTGGATTTAAAGAGAAATTTGAAGAAGGGGCTGTTATGCAAATAGATTTTGATTGTAATAGCTGGATTGATATTGATAAGTCAAATGCAAAAATGGTAAGCTATATAAAATCTAGTGATATATAGCCTATCTTATATTTTTGTTAGTTAAGGCAACTTGAGCCAAAGCTGTAAGTTCATTTATAGTTTTTGCATCAAGTTTTCTATCTCCAATTACAAAAGAAAAAATCTCAAAAAAGTTTTCTCTTCCCCAAGTTCTAAGTTCTGCTACATTCAGAAACTTATCCGTGCTTAGTATTTCACCTTTTTTATTTTTAATAATTACTTTTGCACTATCACTGTTTTCAAAGTTTCCTTTTATTCCATCAACGTTTTTTATTTGATAGCTTACTGTTGCATCTAGTATTTTTCCAGTAACTAAGCTTCCATCATCAACTACTTTTTTTGGAAAACCACTATCTTTTAAAAATTCATCCCATTTATCTGCAAAAAGATTTGTAGATACTAAAAGTAGAACTAAAACTAAAATTTTTTTCATCTCTATTTCCTCTTATTTACCTATTTTATTTTCCTAGACAAAATTCGCCAAACATAACATCAAGCATTTCATCATTTTCATAAGGTCGTGTAATTTGTGAAATTTCATATAAAGCTTCTCTTATATGGTGTGCAAAGAACTCTAATTCACCACTATATAGTGGATTTTTTGCCATTTTTATGTTTTCTAAACACTCTTTTACACTTAAAACTTGTCTTTTTGAAACCAAAGTTAGCTCATCACTACTTGTATTTTCATCTAAAATATTTTCTATTTTTCTTATAAGCAGATTTATATTATCTTTTGTTGATAATTCAATAAAATCTTCTAAAATATCTTTTTCAAAGCTATTTTCTAAATCACATTTATTTAAAACTTTGATTATTTTTTTATTTTCAGCACTATTTAAAAGCTCTAGTATTTTTCTATCTTCACTATCAAGTTTCTTACTATTATCAAATAAAGCTACTATAATATCAGCTTCAGAAATAGCTTTTATAGATTTCTCAATTCCAATTTGTTCAATAACATCACTTGTATCTTCTCTAATTCCTGCTGTATCAACTATTTTGATTATATGAGTTCCTATTTTAATACTCTCTTCAATAGTATCTCTAGTAGTTCCTGCAATATCAGAGATAATTGCTCTATCATAGTTTAAAAGCTTATTTAGAAGACTTGATTTTCCAACATTTGGCTTTCCAACAATAGCAACTTTAAAGCCTTCTATCATACCTTCTCTTCTTTTACTTGCACTTAGAGTATTTTCCAGTTTTTCTTCTATTTTATTTATTTTTTCTTCAATTTTTTCAAATATATCTGTTGGTAAATCTTCTTCTGCATAATCAATAGAAACTTCTGTATAAGCCAACATAAAAAGTAAATCTTCTCTAATATCTTCTACAAAATCTTTTAACTCACCTTTTAACTGACGTGCTAGTAATTTCACACTATCTTCACTTCTTGCTTCAATTATTTTTGAAATTGCTTCTGCTTTACTTAAATCCATTTTATTATTTAAAAAAGCTCTTTTTGAAAACTCTCCAGCTGTTGCCATCCTTGCACCATAAGATAAAGCAACATCAACTATCATATTTGAAATCGCAACTCCACCATGAACTTGAAATTCAACAACATCTTCACCTGTAAATGAAAATGGTGATTTATAATAGATTACTAAAGCCTCATCAATTAATTCATCATTTATATTATGTAAATATGAAAGTGTTACATATCTTGGGTTTATTGTAGATTTTTTTGATATTTTTTGAGCAATTTCAAGAGCTTTTGCTCCTGAAACTCTTACTATTGAAACTGAACCTATTCCATTTGCTGTTGCAATTGCAACAATAGTATCATCAAAATTCAAGTTAATTTTCTCTTGTTTTGTACTCATTTACAAGTACATATTTTTCACCTTTTATATTTGTTTTAACAGCAACATATTTCAAAGGGAACTCTTCTCTTAATCTTTTTAGTGCAATATGAACTAAAATACCATCTAAAGGCTTTGTTTTAAAAGTGCCTTTTTCTTTAATAAGTTCTATTACAGGCTCTAAATAAGAAGAAACTGCTAACTCCTGATTTTTCAAAAACTCTGCAACTTCAAGTCTTAACATTAAGCCATATTTATCATTTATCCAATTAAATAAGATATATGATAGTGCTTTATATCTATATCCCTCTTTCCCTATTAAAAGAGCTGAGTCTTCTCCTAAAAACTCTATAAAAAGTGTCTCGTCATCATAAAAGCTAACTTTTATATCTTCAAGATTAAAACAAGATTTGTCAAAAAGAAGATTTAATCCCTCTTTTACCTCTTTTAAAACTATATCTTTATCTTTTTTGATAAAAATTTTTGATACTTCATTTTTTTCTTCGCCATAAAAATTATCAAAAATTTGCTCTTTTGATTCAACTTTTGGAACATTTACTAATGTTTCTTTAGGCTCTTCTTCAATAGAAACTTTATCATCAATTTTAGAATTTTCTATTTTTGATGTTACATCTTCTATTTTTACATCTTTATTTTTATAAGTTCTAGTTTCACTATCTTTTTGACTTGAATTAGATTTTTCCTGTTTGTATGCACAAATAATGGCTTTCTTTTTCCCAAAACCTAAAAATCCATTTGTTGGTTGTTGAATTACCTCGATTACAAGTTCTGTAATCGAGCATTCAAACTCTTTTTTTGCCAAATCATAAACTAATTCTAAACTATCTGCTTCAAACTTTTTCATAAACTCTTCCTATTTTGATTAGTTTTTTGCAACTCTTTTTTTCTCAAACATTTTATTTATAACATATTGTTGAGCAATAGTAAATACATTATTTACAAACCAGTATAAAGTAAGACCTGCAGGGAACCACAAGAAGAAGAATGTGAAAATAATTGGTAATAATTGGAAAATTTTCTTTTGTAATTCATCTTGCATTGCATTTGGTGTAATTTTTTGTTGAATAAACATTGTTGCACCCATTAAAATAGGTAATACAAACCATGGATCCATCTCAGCTAAATCTTGAATCCATAAAATCCACTCTGCACCTTTTAACTCAATTGCATTAATTAAAACTCTATATATAGCAAAGAAAACTGGAATTTGTAAAAGAAGTGGTAAACATCCACCCATTGGATTAGCACCATGTTTTTTATAAAGTTCCATCATATGCATAGATTGTTTTTGCTTGTCATCTTTATATTTTGCTTGAATCTCTTTCATTTTTGGTGCAAGTTCTTTAAGCTTTTGCATACTCATCATACCTTTGTATGACAATGGATAAAGTACAAGTTTAATTAAAATTGTAAGAATAACAATAGTCCAACCCCAGTTTCCAACATAGCCTTGGATAAATTGTAATAAAGAGAACATAGGTTTAGCAATAAATGTAAACCAACCATAATCAATAACATCAATTAATTCAGGATTTAAAGCTTTTAAATCATTATGATTTTTTGGTCCCATAAATCCACTAAAATTAATATCTGAATTTCCATGAATAAATGCTTGAGGATTGTTTGAATTATCTGGCATTAAAGTAACTGCCAAAGATTTCTCAAAATTATAGATAGTAGTTGTATAATATCTATCAAAATTTGAAATAAATTTTAAACCTACAAAATCTTTGTTATTTTTTAAATCGCTATCTTCAATTGTTTCTAATGTTCCATCATTTAATTTCGCAATAAATCCGTGAACTGCATACATATCAGCAAGAACATTTGGTCTAAATCCATTTGTTATAAAAAATTGTTTGTTATTTGTAGAACTTACACTTAAATCATAATGTCCATCTGGATAAAAAGTGAATTTTTTAGTTAAAACTGTATTTGTTAAAGTTTGTGTTAAAACTAACTCTTGAGCAGAACCACTAGCATCAACTTCACTACTACTTGCAACTACATTTACTTTAAATGCCTCTTCATTTACTGAAGTATCAGCAAATCTTGTCTCTAAAGGTCTTAGCTGATTTGGGTCAAAAAGCTTAATCTGCTCACCTTTATCATTTTTATATTTCTCTTCAAGCAGAGTAACTTGAGAAACTCTTCCTAAGTTATCTATCTCAATAATATTACTTTGAGTTTTGATTTTTGCAATAATTGCACTATTACTAACAACTGGTGCATTTAAAGACGTTTCATTACTTGTTGTAACAGTTGTATTAACTTCTGGTGCAGCATTTTGTTTTGCCTCTTGCTCTATTTTTGCAAGTGCCATTTTCTCCTGTTGTTTTGGCTTTAATACCAAAAATTCATAAGCTATAAAAAATACAAAAACCAATACGGTCATTAATATCATTCGTTTTTGTAAACCATTATTTTGATTGTAGTTGCTCATTTATCTTTCCACTCCCTGTTTTTTACTACTAAATACTTCCCATTTTCTACTGGGATATACCAATATATTATTTTAATTTTTTTATAATTGATATTTCTTTTTTCAAGCTTTTTAATAAGAGGATAATCAAATCCACCAGCAAAAAGTTGATTACACTTTAAAATGCGTAATATTGTAAAATAAAAAGCCTTAAAAACTCCATTATTATCAAATTGCCATAAAGCATATTGCGAACAAGTTGGATAATATCTACAAGAACCATAAGAGATAACTGATAAATATTTTTGATAAAATCTGATTATTTTTTTTATTATTTGCTTCATTTAAGAAGCTCTAGTCTTTTTAGTGCGAAATTGAAATCTTTTTGTAATTCTAAAAAATTTCTATTTTCAAGAGTTTGCTTTGCTACAAAAACATAATGTCCAGAAATAAATTTATCTTCAAATCCTAAAAGCCCTGCTCTTAATCTTCTTTTTGCTCTATTTCTATCTACTGCATTACCTAATTTCTTAGATGCAACAAATGCAATTTTAAGTGTAGAATTTGGAATAAAAAAAGCGACAAAACTAGCAGTATGCCAATTTTTGCCGCTTTTATATATCCTACTAAAATCTTTTTGACTATTAAGTCTATAGTCTTTACTTAAACAGCTAATCTTTTTCTACCTTTAGCTCTTCTTGCATTGATTACTCTTCTACCGTTTTTAGTAGCCATTCTTACTCTGAACCCGTGAGTTCTTTTTTTAGGAGTGTTGTGTGGTTGATACGTTCTTTTCATCTTAATTTTTCCTCAAAATTTCTAAATAAGTTGTGGATTGTATAAAAATCTTACTTAAACTCTCTTTATATTTTTAAGAAATTCTTACATTTATCTCATTATCATCTAAATAAAACTCTACTTTGCTATTTTCTTTTATTTTATCTTCAAGAATTAAAATTGCTAATCTATCTTCAATCTCTTCATATATAGCTCTTTTTAGTGGTCTTGCTCCATAAACTGGGTCAAACCCAACTTTTGCTATATACTCTTTTGCCTCTTTTGTTAAAGATATTTCAATTCCTTTATCTATTAGTTTTTTCTTAATATTGTTAAATAAAATATCTACAATATTTGTAATAGCTTCAAGATTTAACTGTTCAAAGATGATAATATCATCAAGTCTATTTAAAAATTCAGGTCTAAAATGTCCTTTTAAGTCATCAAGAACTGCTTTTCTTCTTTGTTCTTTGTCACTTATTTCAATTATTTTACTACTTCCAATATTTGAAGTAAGTATTATAATAGTGTTTTTGAAATCAACTGTTACACCTTTGTTATCTGTTAATCTTCCATCATCAAGCACTTGCAAAAGAATATTAAATACATCTGTGTGTGCTTTTTCAACTTCATCAAATAGTATTACACTATATGGTTTTCTTCGCACTGCTTCTGTTAATTGTCCACCCTCTTCATATCCTACATACCCAGGAGCTGCACCTACAAGTCTTGAAACTGAATGTTTTTCCATATATTCACTCATATCAAATCTAATCAAGCTTTTTTCATCATCAAACAAAAACTTTGCTAAAGTTTTAGCACTCTCAGTCTTTCCAACTCCAGTTGGTCCTAAAAATAGAAAACTTCCTATTGGTCGGTTTGTTTCACTAAGTCCTGCTTTATTTCTTTTGATGGCTCTACTTATAGCTTTTATTGCTTCATCCTGTCCTATAACATCTTGTTTTAAAACCTCTTCAACTTTTAAAACTTTTTGTTTTTCACTATCAAGCATTTTGTTTACTGGAATTCCTGTCCATCTGCTTACAATTGAAGCAATACTATCTTCATCAACACTATTTCTTAAAAGTGTTCCCTCTTTTTGCATAAGTGCCCATTTTGCTGCATTTTCACTTATTTGTTTTTCAATTTCTGGAATTTCTCCATACTCTATTTTTGCAGCTTCTTCAAATTTTGATTCTCGTTTTGCTATATTTGCTTTTGTTTTTAGCTCATCAATTTTTGCTTTTAAGATGCTCTCTTTATTAAATGTCTCTTTTTCATTCTCAAACTGTGCTTCAAGATTTTGTTTCTCTTCATTTTTATTTGCTAACTCTTTTTCAATTTCACCAATTCTTGCTTCATTTTTTTGGTTTTTCTCCATTTTTAAAGCCTCTTTTTCCACTTGCAAAGTCTGTATCTCTCTTTTTATTGTTGAAAGTGCTGTTGGTTCGCTCTCTATTTGCATTTTTAGTTCAGCAGCTGCTTCATCTATTAAATCTATTGCTTTATCTGGTAAAAATCTATCACTTATATATCTATTTGATAGTTTTGCAGCAGCAATTAATGCACTATCATTTATTGTTACATTGTGGTGAGTCTCTAGTTTCTCTTTTATTCCTCGTAAAATTTGTAAAGCTTCATTTACTGATGGTTCATTTACATTTACAGGCTGAAATCTTCTTTGCATTGCAGTATCTTTTTCAAAGTATTTTCTATACTCTTTTAAAGTTGTTGCTCCAATTGTATGAAGTTCACCACGTGCCAGACTTGGTTTTAATATATTCGCAGCATCCATAGAACCTTCACTTGCACCTGCACCTATTATTGTATGAATCTCATCTATAAATAAAATTATATTTCCAGCTTGTTTTACCTCATCAATTACAGATTTTAATCTATCTTCAAACTCTCCTCTATACTTTGCACCAGCAATTAATGCACTCATATCAAGTGCAATTACTCTTTTGTTTTGAAGACTTAGAGGCACATCTTTATTTACAATTCTTTGAGCTAGTCCTTCAGCAATTGCAGTTTTTCCAGTCCCTGGTTCTCCTAGAAGTATTGGATTATTTTTTGTTTTTCTTATTAGAATTTGCATCATTCTATTTATCTGCTCATCTCTTCCAATAACGGGATCTAGCTTTCCATCAATTGCAGATTTATTTAAATCAATTCCATATTTATTTAAAGCTTCAAGATTATCATCTGCACTTTGATTATCTATAGTTTTTCCAGCTCTTAAAGCTTCAAGCTCTTTTTTTGCTTCATTTAAATCTATATATTTTCCTAAAATCTCTTTAATTGTAGGATTATCAAAATTTGCAATAAGCCAAGAGTCAATTGCAATAAATTTATCTCCTAAACTAGCCATCTGACCAGCTGCTTTTTGAAAACTCTCATAAAGATTTCTTGATACTTTTATATTCTCTTTTGTAACACTGCTAACAGTTGGCAGACTTTGTGCTTTTGATTTTGCTTCAAGCTCAATGGCTGCTTTGTTTACACTCATTTTATTTAGTAGTTGGTTTAAAACTGAATTTGTATTTGTAAGCATTGCCCAAAGAAGGTGAACTACTTCAACTTCTTGGTTTTTATTATGTAAGGCTAAGTTCAGACTTGAATCAATAGTCTCTCTTAGCTGGTTTGTCATCTGTTCAAAAATATTATTATCATTCATTTAGCACTCCTTATATTTAACTGCTAATGAAATTATATAACTTTAGTCATCCTTTGTCAAGTCTAAAAATATTTTTATATTACATCATATCCAGCATTAGTTATAGCATCAACTAAAACTTGCTCATCAATCTCTTTTGACATCTCGATTTTTACATCTTTTGTAGCTAAATCAATCTCTACATTTGTTATACCTTCAATAGTTTTTAAAGCTTTTTCAACTCTTCCACTACAATGTCCGCAACTCATTCCATCTACTTTTAAATTTTTTGTCATATTCTTATCCTTTATAATTTTGCCTTCAATTATATTTAAATCTTTATTTACTTTAACTATAGAGGGTTTAAAAAATCTCAATCTTAAGGCATTTAAAACTACTGTTACACTACTTAAACTCATAGCAGCTCCAGCAAACATAGGGCTTAGTTTCCATCCTAAAAAGCTATAAAAAATACCAGCAGCAAGTGGTATTCCTAAAATATTATAGAAAAATGCCCAAAATAGGTTCTGTTTTATATTTTTTATAGTTGCACTACTTAGCTCAATTGCTGTTAAAACATCTAGTAAATCACTCTTTACTAAAACTATATTTGCACTTTCTATTGCAATATCAGTTCCAGCTCCAATTGCAATTCCAACATCAGCCCTTACCAATGCTGCTGCATCATTTATTCCATCTCCTACAAAAGCAACTTTTTTGCCACTTTGTTGAAGTTCAAGTATCACTCTATCTTTATCTTGTGGTAAAACTTCTGCAAAAACTTTTTTAATATTTAGCTCTTTTGCAATAGCATTTGCTGTTTTTGTATTATCTCCTGTTAGCATAATTACTTCTAAGCCTTTTTTTTCAAGCTCTCTTATAGCTCTTTGGCTTGTAGGTTTTATACTATCACTAATTGCAATAAGTCCCAAAATTTTCTCACTTGAAGCTACAAAAATTGGAGTTTTTCCACTATTTGCAAAATTTATAGACTCTTTTTCAAACTCTTTTAAATCTATATTTTTACTATCTAGTAGCTTTTTATTTCCTATATAGTAGATTTTATTATCTATTTTTGCTTCAATTCCTAGTCCATTTAAAGCTTTGAAATCTTCAATTTCTAATCTTTTTAATCCTAGCTCTTCTGCTTTTTTTATAATCGCATTTGCAAGTGGGTGTTCAGAGTTTTTCTCCAAAGAAAAGGCAATTTGAAGTAAATCATCTTTTGAGATTTCACTCTCTGGCACAATATTTGTTAGCTCTGGTTCTCCTTTTGTTATAGTTCCCGTTTTATCAAGTACAACTGTATCTATTTTATGGCTATTTTCTAAAACTTGTGCATTTTTTATCAAAATTCCATTTGCTGCTCCTCTTCCTGTTGCTACCATAATAGCAGTTGGAGTTGCAAGTCCTAAAGCACACGGACAAGATATTACTAAAACAGCAATTGCAATACTTAAGGCAAACTCAAAGGTTGCTCCCAAAGATAGCCAAACAATAGCACTAATAATAGCTATAACTATAACTGTTGGCACAAAAATAGAGCTAATCTTATCTGCAAGTTTTGATATAGGAGCTTTAGATGAACTTGCCTCTTCAACTAGCTTAATAATTTGAGAAATAACAGTATCGCTTCCAACTTTTGTAACTTTAAACTCTATTGAGCCATTTTTATTTATACTTGCACCAATTACACTATCATTTATAGTTTTACTAACTGGCAAACTCTCACCTGTGAGCATTGATTCATCTATATTTGTAGAACCTTTTACTATAACTCCATCAGTTGCAATACTCTCCCCTGGGCGAACATTTATAATATCCCCTACTTTTAAATCTTCAATAGCTACTTCAAGCTCTTTTCCATCTTTGATTAATGTTGCTTTTTTTGGGCTTAAATCTAAAAGCTTATTTATAGCTTCACTTGTTTTTCCTTTTGCTTTTGCTTCAAGATATTTTCCAAATGTGATTAAAGTTAAAACAATAGTAGCACTCTCAAAATACAAATCCATAGCAAAACTATTTACTAGCTCTAAATCTTCTATTGAAAAACCGTAAGAGATTTTATAAATTGAGTAAACTCCATAAAGCATGGCAGCACCTGTACCAATAGCTATTAAAGAGTCCATATTTGGAGAGCCTTTAAATAGTGTTTTAAAACCAATAGTATAAAACTTTCTATTTATAAAAACTATTGGAAGAGCTAGTAAAAATTGAGTAAAAGCAAAAGTCATACCATTTTTTGCCCCTAAGAAAAAGTGTGGCATAGCCCAATTTAGCATATGTCCCATAGAGATATAAAAAAGTGGCAAAGCAAAGATTAAAGATACAAATAACCTTTGTTTTAACTCATTTATCTCTAAAAGTGCGATATTTTCTTTTTTCTCTACTTTAGATTTTTTCTCTTCTTGCAAAGAGGCAACATAACCAGCATTTTGTACAGCTTCTATAATATTTTCATCATTTAATAAGTTCTCATCGTACTTTATACTCATACTATTGTTTAATAAATTTACATTGACTTCACTTACACCTTCAAGCTTTTTTATAGTCCTATCAACAGCATTTGAACAAGCACTACAAGTCATACCTTTTATATCAAATTTTTGGGCTTTCATAAAATATTCCTAAATATAAAATATTTGAAATCATAACCTAGCTAAATTAATTACAAATAAACCTTTAATCAAAAATTACACTTTTTTAGATATAATCGCACTATTTTAGAAAAACAACAAACAAAAATTAGGAAAACAACTTGCAAAAAAATATTAGAAACTTTAGTATTATTGCACATATTGATCACGGAAAATCAACTTTAGCAGATAGAATTATTCAAGAGTGTGGAGCAATAAGTGATAGAGAAATGACTTCACAAGTTATGGATAATATGGATATAGAAAAAGAGCGAGGAATTACAATAAAGGCTCAAAGTGTAAGATTAAACTACACTTTAGATGGGGAAAAATATGTTTTAAATCTTATTGATACTCCAGGTCACGTAGATTTTTCTTATGAAGTTAGCCGTTCTTTAGCATCATCTGAAGGAGCTTTGCTTATAGTTGATTCAACTCAAGGGGTTGAAGCACAAACTATTGCAAATGTTTATATTGCAATGGATAATGACTTAGAACTTCTTCCAGTTGTAAATAAAATAGATTTACCAAGTGCAGATCCTATGCGAGTTTTAGGAGAAGTTGAAGAGGCTATAGGGCTTGATTGTACAGAACACAATTTAATCTCTGCAAAAACAGGTTTGGGTGTAAAAGATTTAATAGAATCAATTATAAAAAGAGTTCCAGCACCCATTGGAGATGAAACTGCTCCAACAAAAGCACTTATTTATGACTCGTGGTTTGATAACTACTTAGGTGCTTTGGCACTTGTGCGAGTTTATGACGGAAGTATAAAAAAAGGTCAAACTTTAAGAATGATGAATACAAAAGTGGAACATCAAGTTTTAAGCTTAATGTACCCACACCCAATAAAAAGGCAAGATACTCTTGAAATAAAAACAGGAGAGATAGGAATAGTAGTTCTTGGATTAAAAACTCTTGATGGAATAGCCGTTGGAGATACAATGACAGATGCAAAAAATCCAACAAGTGAAGTAATAGATGGTTTTGAACCTGCAAAACCATTTGTTTTTGCAGGACTTTATCCAATAGAAACAGATAAATTTGAAGATTTAAGAGAAGCTTTAAATAAATTAAAATTAAATGACTCATCTATCTCTTTTGAGCCTGAAAGCTCTTTAGCTCTTGGAAGTGGATTTAGAACTGGTTTTTTAGGAATGCTTCATATGGAAGTTATAAAAGAAAGACTAGAAAGAGAGTTTGATTTAGATTTAATTGCAACTGCACCAACTGTTGTTTATGAAGTTTTAAAAAGAGATGGCGAACAAATTATAATCCAAAATCCAAGTGAGCTTCCAGAACCAAACTATATAGATACGATTTTTGAGCCTTATGTAAAAGCTACAATTTTAGTGCCTGATGAGTTTTTAGGAAATGTTATAAAACTTCTAAACGACAAAAGAGGAATTCAGTTAAAAATGGATTATTTAGGGGCAAGAGTTCTTCTTGAATATGATATTCCTATGAATGAAATTGTAATGGATTTTTATGATAAGTTAAAATCTACAACAAAAGGTTATGCCTCTTTTGATTATGAACCTGTGGGATTTAGACCAGGGAATTTAAAAAAACTTGATGTTAGAGTTGCAGGAGATATAGTTGATGCTTTATCAATCATAGTGCCTGAAGATAGGGCTGTTTCAAGAGGTAGAGAGTTTGTAAAAGCCCTAAAAGAACTAATTCCACGACAACTTTTTGAAGTTGCAGTACAAGCTAGTATTGGAAGCACAATAATTGCAAGAGAAACTGTAAAATCTATGGGAAAAAATGTAACTGCAAAATGTTATGGTGGAGATATTACAAGAAAAAGAAAACTTCTTGAAAAACAAAAAGCTGGTAAAAAAAGAATGAAAGCTATTGGAAAAGTAAATGTTCCACAAGAGGCTTTTATGGCTGTATTGAAAATCTAACTTTATTCTTAAATTTTGATACAAATCCCATAAAGCAAAGTGGGATTTGTTTTTATTTGTTTAAAATATCTAATAGTTTTTTTAGTATCTCTACTTTATCAATATATTTTTCATCAATTACTCTATTTTCTATCTCATTTTTTACGATATTATTACTCCCCTAATAAATAATCTGAATTTTAACTTGCATATTTAACCTTTGGATGTTTAAAAAAATTAGCTACTTTTTGTGGATTATTTTGTAAAGATAACATATACTTTTCTGTATTTCTTCGCAAGTGTTCTTTATCTTTTGGAACATTATTTCTGTTTGTAGTTTGTTTATAATCTTGATTCAAATATTCATCTGGGTTATAATCTGGTGAGTATGCTGGAAGATAAAAGAGTCTAATATATTTTGCATTCTCTTCTTCCCAAGCTTTTACAAGTTTTGCATGATGTACTCTTAGGTTATCAACTATAAGATATACTTTTTTACCATTATTCGACTCTATTATTTTCTTACAAAAGTCTATAAATCTATCAATATTGATAGATTCATCATACAAGCTAAACATTGATTTACCAGTATTTGTAATAGCACTAATCATATTTACTTTAAACTTTTTAGCAGTATGTTCAAGAATTGGTTTATTATGAGTTCCTATTGGTGCATATCCTGTAAGATTATTTGGTAAAGATTGACAAGCTGTCTCATCTGCCCACCAAATATCAGCATTTTCAGTTTTAGCTTCTTTTTTAATTTTGGGATACTCATTCTCTAGCCAAGTTTTTGTAACACTATCTTTTCTTTCATATGCTCTTTTAATTGGTTTCTTTGAAGTAA
>NZ_JADKPZ010000010.1 GCF_016106035.1 Arcobacter vandammei | reverse complement strand
AATAACTATCTTTCGTTTCTCTGATAATTCTCTTGGTGTTAATTTTCTAGCATCTATTTTTTCCATAAAACATTATACTATAATTAAGATTATTTATCGGTGAAGTAATAATACTATTTTCACACTCTTTTACAGCTTCATCAAACTCTTTTTTTGTCAATTCACAAGTTTGTAAAGCAAACTTTTCAAGATATTTTGTGTCCCACCACTTTTTACTCCCCATAAGCAAAAGTGCTGGAATATCATTTTTTATATACACAGTTGTAGATACCACATCATAAGCAGGATAAAGTCTTATATTACTTACATCTTCATATATTAATCTAAAGTTTTTTAGGTATGCATCGCCATTTTCTAATCTATAGTTTAAATAAGTCATTTTAAAAAACTGTATCAAAGATGATTTTTTGTTTTTAGATGATACAAAGGTTTTTATAGTTTTTGCTATTTGTTCAAGTGAGCCATCATATTTATCATCTCTTTGTTTTCCAAGCAATACACACATATCTTCAAAGCCAATATATCTATCATCAAGCTTATCAAATCGCTTCATTATAAAAAGTTTCTCATCATCGCTAATATAAAACTCAGGCACACTTATATTTGCTAGTTTTACTATTTTCATACAGTAATACTCATTTAGTGCTAGTTCTTTATAATCATCTCCCCAAGATTTCACTATATAATCATCTATTTTTAAAGTTGCTTTATCTTTTATACTAGCTAGAATTTTTGGTTGCACTCCACTAAGAGCTGAATTTAAAGCAAATTTTTGTACAAGCTCATCAAAAAGATTTTCATCTTTTGAGTGAAGTAAATCATCTAAAGTCAAACTATTTTCTATAATATTTTTATTCGTTTCATAAGATAATCTTCCTTTTATAGAACTTGACATTATTTTTAAAAGACCAAAATCATCTGTTTTTACTAATTTTGAGAAGTGTTTTTTTATGATTGATAGTAAATAACCCTCTGGAAGGTGCATTTCAAATATTGGGTGAAGTGTATTATGAATCTTTATGTATAAAAAGTTTCACTGTAAACTGTTCATTTAGATTAAACCAAATAGAGTTTGCATTTTTCAGTCTATCTTCAACAAGTTGTGGGATGTCAAAACCTTTATCCAAAGTTTTAATATTTTTAATTGTTTTTAGATGAAACTTTTTAAATACTTCTCTATTTGTTTTTATATCAAAGCTAAGTAGATACCAAAAACCTTCAAAGAAAGCTAGTTTTAGTGGTTTTACTCTATATTTTTTTTGTTCATAATCAAACTTTATCTCTACTTTTTGTTTTATAGCTTTTTCCAACTCTTCAAAGATATTTATATTTTTCTCTTCTAAATATTCGCTATTTATATTTGTAAAAACAGAGTTATCAAGCTGTTGAGAGATTTGCTCTAAAAGTGAGTGTGCTTTGTTATAAAATACTTTTCCAGCACCTTTTGCCATCTCATCTAAAATACCTAAGATTAGTTTTTCATCTTTGTTCAGTCCATCTTGTGCAAGTTTTAGATTGATTTTCCAAGTTCTTCCCTCTTTTATTGCTCCAAAATTGATTAAAACTTCGTGTAAATCTCTTTGTATTGTTTTTGTGCTAACATCCAAAGTATTTGCATTCACTTATTGTCATACCTTCAGAGTTATTTTTTAGCATATTATAGATTTGATTTATTCTATTATATTTTGAGTTATCGCTATCTTTTTTAATTAAAGGTTTTTCTACTTTTTTTGGCATTTTTATCCTTGTTTATTTGCCAAAATTTTAATAGTAAACTTTAGCAAATATTTAATTATTTTACTATTTAAACAAGACTGTTTTTTGTCCTATTTTTAATACAAAAACCCGATAAGCCAAAGTGGGATTTTATTTTCAAAGCCCACTTCTATATCATCACAAAGTACAAAACCATTTTTATTTCCTTCTAATTGTGAACTATCTTTTGAAGCACCACCAATTTCAAAAACAAAAGTATCATTTACTATAAAATCGCCTTTGTCAAAATAGTGTACTTGATTTAAAAGTCCCATTTGAGATACAAAAAAACTCTCTCTTACTGAGCCAATATCTCCATTTCCACACAAAATACTAAATAAATTTGGATTATCCAAAAGTAGTTTATCTGGCTTATTTACAGCTCTTATACCTTTTCCTCCTCTTATTATATGTATCAAACTTCCAGCATCCATTCTTTCTAAATATTTTTGCAAAGTTACCCAAGAAGTACCAACAGCACTACTTAGTTTTGATACATTTAACTCATAAGGTTTTGTGCTACAAAGCATATAAATTATCTTTTTTAGTTTATCAAGTTTCGATGGCTCAATATTGTAAATTCCACACAAATCTGAATCAATAGTAAGATTTATCACTTCCAAAAGTTTCATAGGATAATCACTTAAAGACTCTTGATAAAAAGGGTAGCAACCATATTCTAAGTAGTTCGTAAATTGCTCCAAAGGGCGAATTTTTTGCATAATCTCATAAACAATATCTGTATGATTTTTTAAAACCTCTTCTAGTGTATAGCTTTTAAACTCTTGTTTTGTTTGAAGCTCACAAAACTCTCTTAGAGATAAAACTCCCAAAGTATGAATAACTGCTCTTCTTGACAAATCAGCAAGACTATTTTCAATTTGTAAAGCAGATGAACCACTAAAAAGAACTTGTAAATCAAAAACATCATAAATAGCTTTTAAATCTTTTGAAAAATTCTCGTTTTTATGAATTTCATCTATAATAAAAAGCTTTCCACCTCTTGCATAAAACTCTTCAGCTATTGTGTATAAAGACTCTCCACTTAAAGCTGGGTGGTCGCAAGATACATAAAGTATTTTTGAAATAGGCAAATTTACACTCTTTGCATATTGTAAAAGAATGGTACTTTTTCCCGTACCTCTTGCACCTTTTATTCCTATAAGTTTGCTATTAAAATCTATCTTTTTATACAAATATCTTTTATAATTTGAAACTTCTTTTGATAAAATTTGAGTTGATATTTTTGAAATTATTGATAAATCCATATTTTTTCCTTTGCTATAAAGTATACTTCATAATAATATCTAGTTTACTCTAAAGTCTAGTTTATAGTAAACTAGCTTTTATTCTAAAGTATAGTTTAGAATACTTAACAAATAAAAATGCTAATATTTCAAAAGGAGTACAAAATGAAATGCACCTCTTGCGATATACTATCCTTTTCTATTATTTGCAAAACTTGTCAAAGCACACTTCTTGAGCCAAATTTTTACAAAAAAGAGCTAGATAAAGATTTTTTTGTTTACTCTTTTTATGATTACAAAGATTTAGAAGATTTAATCCAAAGTAAATACCACTTTCACGGAGATAGAGTTTTTAATATCTTAGGCAAACTAAGTTTCAAAAAATTTGCTTCAAACTTCACTTTTACAAAGCCAATTTTAGCTATTCCAATAGATGATCACACAAGGCACGATTTTTCACAAACTGCAATTTTATGCAAACACCTAAAATCCCCTTTTATAAAGCCCGTTTACAACACTTTAAAAGCTACAAATATAGTAAAATATGCTGGAAAAAACCTAGAATTTAGGCAAAAAAACCCACGAAAATTTATATATAGTGGGGAGAAAAACTGTGATGTAATTTTAGTAGATGATGTAATAACAACAGGAACAACTATTTTAGAAGCTAGAAAAACTTTAAAAAAATATAAGGTAAATGTACTTTTTGCTATTACTTTATGCTGTTTTTTATCTTAAGCTTCTCTAGTTTTTTATCTATTTTTATTTTCATATCTTTTATCATTTTTAATTTTTCTTGTAGATGCTCTTTTTTTTCATCTCCAAACTCACCAAATAGAAGCCTATTTTCAAGCTTAACTCTTTTTTCTTCTAGTTTAAAAAGAGCCTCTTCCAAAGAGTTTTGCTCTTTTTTATTGGTCTTAAAAAACTCTTCAATACTTTTTAAAAATTTCTTAATTTTCATCTTCCTCATCCTCATCATCAAGATTTAAAACTTCATCTATAAATATTTTTGAAGCTAGATTTATTAGATTTTGACATAAAAGTATAGCAAAAGAGCTATCTTTTATCAGTTTTGAAGCCTCTTTTGTATCTATTTCTTTATTTTCAAGAAGATTTTCTACTCTTTGATTACTAAGGCTATCAAAAACCAAAATCTTTTGCTGTAAAGTTTTAATCTTATATATTTTATCAATATCATCAAAAGCACTATTTTTTACAATATTTTCAAGTTCATTTATAGAGATAAGTAAAATATCTTTTATAGATTTATACTCAGATTTCAAACTACTATTTTTGCTCTCTCCACCAAAAATAAGGCTTTTTGAAAGTTTTTTTACAGTTTTTAGAAGTTTATATATTTTCTTTGTAAGAGCTTTTTCTTTCTCTATATTTTTTAAATCATCTTCATCTATATTTTTATTTGCAAAGCTTAAAAACTCTAAAATCTCATCATGTAAGGTTTTGATTTTCTCTTTATAAACTTTTGCAATCTCTAAATTTCTTTGCTCTTTTTTCTCATTATTTTTCTTATCTGCTAAACTATTTTCAACTATTAAAAGCTGATTTTTTGTAGCTTTTAGAAATTTGCTATATAAAATTTCATTCTCTTTTTTATGTCCACTTAGAATTGATTTTGAACTCTCCAAAGAGTTTGCATCCAAAAACTCTAGCTTTGACCAAGATTTTATTTTTGGTATAAACATAGTTTTTAGCTTTGCTATTAATCTATTTAAAAATGGAATTATAAGTATTACAGCACTTAAATTAAAAATTGTAATAAAGAGTGTAAGTTTTATAGTATCGCTATTTATATTAAAAATTTGCGAAAGATACTCTATAAAATCAACAATCACAAAAAGAAAAACAATACCAAAAACTGTTGCTATTAGGTTTAAAATAAATTGCGAAAAAGCCAATCTTTTTCCATTTGCATTTGAACTTAAAGCCCCTAAAATAGTAGTTGTTGTACTTCCAATTTTTCCACCAATAACTAAAGCAATAGCATTTAAATATAAGATTTGTCCACTTGCAAGTGCAACCAAAGTCAAAGCAATACTAGCTGAACTTGACTGAACTATAAAGGTCATTATTGCTCCAATTACAAAAAACAAAGCCATAGTAAGTAGATTGTCATTTGAATAAATAGATAAATCAACACTCTGTTTTAACTCTTCAAAACCAACGACCATATAAGAAATTCCTAAAAAGATAAAACCTAAACCCAAAAGAATATTTCCAAAGCCCTTTTGTTTTATATTTTTTGAAAACCTAAAAAATATTCCAAAAGCAATTATTGGCATAGCATAGTGAGAGATTTTTATTTTTAAACCAAACAAAGCTATAAGCCAAGCTGTGGTACTTGAACCCAAACTTGAGCCTAAAAGTACATATATTGCACTTTCAAGAGCTATTAATGATGTGGTTAAAAAGGAGATTAAAATCACACTTGTAAGTGATGAGCTTTGTACTATTGAACTTATCAAAAAACCATTTAAAATTGCTTTTGGCATACTATTTGTAAATTTTTCTAATATTTTTTCCAAAAATCCACCAGAAAATAGTTTAAAACCATCTTCCATAAAAAACATACCAACCAAAAAAATTGCAATTCCAGCAACTATCTCTTTGGCACTTTCATAAGATAAAACAAAATATGCCAAAATTAAAAACAAAAGTGGAAACATAAATTTTTTTATCATCTTCACCTCCAAAATATTTTATAAATTTTATTTAAAAAAAATAGCTTAAAAATAACTATCAAAAAATTTAACTAAATCAAATAACATATAGGATATACTTTTATCTTTAAAAGGAAGTTAATGCTAGGAATAATCGACTACAATATGGGAAATCTTGCAAGTGTTTATAATGCTTGTTCAAAATTTACAAAAGATGTAAAAATAGTAAACAATCCAGAAGATATAGAAAAATGCGATAAATTAATTCTTCCAGGAGTTGGAGCATATAAAGATGCTATGGAGCATTTAGAAAAAAGTGGTTTAAAAGATGCTATTTTAAAGTTTGCAAAGAGTGGAAAACCACTTTTGGGAATTTGTTTGGGAATGCAACTTTTATTTGAAAGTAGTGAAGAGTTTGGATTTACAAAAGGTTTAGGCTTAATTGAAGGTAAAGTTGTAGCTTTTGATAAAAACAAAACAAAAGAGCTAAAAATTCCACATATGGGTTGGAATAGTATGGAAAATAAAAATAATCCACTTTTTGCTGGACTTAATAAGCCTTATTTATATTTTGTTCACTCATTTCATGCTATTACAAAAGATGAATATAGTATCGCAAAAACAACTTACGGCTACACATTTACAAGTGCTGTAAATAAAGAAAATATCTTTGGTTTTCAGCCACACCCTGAAAAATCACACAACAATGGACTTAAAATTTTAGAGAATTTTATAAATTTATAATAGAAAAAGGAAGAAAAGATGGATATTTTACCAGCAATTGATTTAAAAGATGGACAAGCTGTAAGACTTAGTAAAGGGCTTATGGATAGTGCAAAAATCTACTCTAGTGAGCCTTGGCAAGTAGCTAAAAAGTTTGAAGAGTTAGGAAGCCGTTGGGTTCATATAGTTGATTTAAATGGTGCATTTGAAGGAAAACCTGCAAATTTAGAGCAGATTAGAAAAATTAGAGAAAATTGCAACTTAAAAATAGAGCTTGGTGGTGGAATTAGAGATGAAAAAACTATTCAAATGTACCTAGAGCTTGGGGTTGATAGACTGATTTTAGGTTCAATTGCTGTAAAAGATCCACAATTTGTAAAAGATATGGCAAAAAAATATCCAATCGCTGTTGGAATTGATGCACTAAATGGAATGGTTGCAGTTGAAGGTTGGGCTGAAGTATCATCTATGAAAGCTACAGATTTGGCAAAAGAGTTCGCAAATGCTGGAGTGAAAGCGATTATCTGTACAGATATAAGCAAAGATGGAATGCTTTGTGGAGTAAATGTTAATTTCACAGAAGATATTGCACTTGCAAGTAAAGTTTACACAATTGCAAGTGGTGGAGTAAAAGATATAAATGATATAAAAAAATGCAAAGAAAATGGAAATATAGGTGGAGTAATTGTAGGTAAAGCCTTTTATGAAGGAACTTTAGATTTGGAAGAAGCTTTTAAAATTTTGTAAATAAAAGGCAAAATGCCTTTTATTTACCACTCTCATCTTTAATAAATAATAATTTAACTATTCATAAAGTAAGAAAAACTTCAATATTTATTTTTGCCTTTTTAACTATTTTTAGCTATGATATAAAATTATTTTTATAAGGTTAAAAATGAGCTCAAACAAAAAAATAACTTTAATAATCTTCTCAATGATTACAATTCTTACAGTAATTATTGTTGTTTTAGTTGCCATTGGTTCAAGGCAAACAGGTTACGATGGAGTAAAGAAAAAAGCTTATCTTACAGCTGATATTGTGAAAAAATCACTTACAAGTCATATGATAAATGGTAATATGGATCAAAGAGATATTTTTTTATCTAGCATTAGCCAACTTGATAATGTCAAAGATTTGTGGGTTATTCGAGCAAAGAGTGTAAGTGAACAATTTGGTAAATCTAGCACTTCAAATGAGAATCCAAGAGATAAAATTGACCTTGAAGTTCTTCAAACAGGAAAAGAGAAAACAGTAATTGATGAATCATTACTAAATGCAAACTTAAGAGTTACAATTCCTTACACTGCTTCAAGTCAAGATAAACCAAATTGCCTATCTTGTCATACAGCACAAGAAGGCGAAGTTTTAGGGGCTATATCTTTAACTTTTGATATAAGAGAAGATAGAATTTCAAATATTATAGTGCTTCTTTATGTAATTGGAACAATAGCAATATTTTTAATAGTTATTTTAGTATTTATAAGAAAAAAAATCACTCCATATACTAGCTCATTTGACCAAATAACTGATGTATTAAAAAAAGTTCATGAAGGTGATTATACTGTAAGAGCAAAAGATGGTGTTTTAAAAGAGGATAAAGAGGCTTCTCTTTGGTTAAATGAACTAATTGATAAATTAGAAACTGTATTAACTGGAATTGAAAAAAATCTTACATCTTTTGTTCATAATCGTGCAAGTAATGTAAATCATGATAAATTAATTACAGCAAAAGAGATAATTGAAGATATTAGTGAAATTTATCACTATAAAAAAACTATTGAAAATGATTTAACAAAAGATGATATTTACTATAGATTAATAAGTGTTTTAAGAGATAAATTACAAATAAAAAGCTTTTTTATTTTTGAAACAGATTTAATAAGAGATGAAAGAAATATAATTTTTGCCTCAAAAGATTCCTCACCTTGTTGTAATTTAACAAAAAATATCAAAGAATCTTGTAGAGCTGAAAGAACTAATAGCATAATAGCTTCTGAGAATTTCCCACAAATTTGCAGAATTGCATCTTGCAAAAATGGTACTGAACATATTTGTATTCCATTTTTTATAAATGACCAAACAAATATTGTAATTCATATTGTTAGTAAAGACCCAGATGAGTTGAAAAATATTAAGTATCAAATAGGAATTATTAAAAAATATCTTGAAGAGACAAAACCTATTTTAGAAAGCAAACTTTTAATGGATGCTCTAAGACAAAAAAATCTAACAGATGCATTAACAGGGCTTTATAATAGAAAATATTTAGATGAGTTTATTGATAGAAAACTTCCTATTGAGGTTGAAGATGGAAATACTTTTGCTATTATGTTTTTAGATATTGATTATTTTAAAATGGTAAATGACACTTATGGTCATGATGTTGGAGATGATATTTTAAGAAAACTAGCAATTACTATGAAAGCAACAATAAGTGAAAATGAATTTATCATTAGATATGGAGGAGAAGAGTTTTTAATTTTAATGAGAAATCCAACTCATGAGAGTGCAAAAGAGTTAGCATTAAAAATAAATAGTGAGTTCTCAAAACTTATTTTCAACTACAATGGAGATACTTTTAGTAAAACTGTAAGTATTGGTTACTCTTTCTTCCCAGAAGATACAGACCAAATCTATAAATGTATAAAATATGCTGATATTTCACTTTATGAAGCAAAAGCAACAGGAAGAAATAAAGTGATAAGATTTAATAAAGAGATTTTAGGAAAAGGTGATAAACTAGATTATTAAAAAAAGAGCTTAGCTCTTTTTTTAAAGTTGTAAAAAACTTTTAATTCCTGAAAACATAATTTGAGCGGATAAAGCTGCCAAAAAAAGCCCAGTGATTTTTGAGATAATCAAAAGACCATTTTCTCCTATAAATTTTTCAATTAAACTCGATAAATAAAGCATAGTTCCAATTATTAATATTGCACATAAAAGTGCCAAACTTCCAATTAAAAGCTTACCAAAACTGTTTAGTTCAGCTCCAAAAACAAGTAAAACCCCAATAGATCCAGGTCCAATAGTAATAGGAAGAGCCAAAGGTACAACAGCTAATTCATTTAAATTTTTATCATTTGGTTTTTGCCCATCTTTACTTCCATGAATTAAGTTTACAGCTGTTAAAAAGAGTAAAGCTCCAGCCCCAATTTTAAAAGCATCAAGAGTTATTCCAAAAATAGAGAAGATATGTTGTCCAAAAAAAAGTATAACTAAAGCAATAATAATTACCGAAGTTGTAACTTTTACTGCTAATTTTCTTTTTTCTTGAAGTGTTGCTTCATTTGTAACAGTTAAAAAAACCGT
The DNA here is from genome assembly GCF_016106035.1 of Arcobacter vandammei. GTDB lineage: Bacteria > Campylobacterota > Campylobacteria > Campylobacterales > Arcobacteraceae > Aliarcobacter > Aliarcobacter vandammei. The sequence goes on along the minus strand of NZ_JADKPZ010000010.1, from coordinate 82,922 downwards.
AAGCACAAAAAATGGTGTCATAATAAAAAACATTTTTAAAAATGTAGATATAAAAAAATCCATAAAAGTCCTATTTGTAGAATTGAAGCTTAATTCTAGCCTTTTATAGTTAAAAGTAGATTTTTAATTTTATGTTAAAATAGATTTATGAAAACAGATATTATCTACACAACAACCATACAAACACCTATAAGAACGATGTTTGCAGCAAGTTTTAAAAATGAACTAATCTTATTTGTTCCTTTAGAAAGAGATTTTATAGATAAACAGCTAAAACATTTTAAAAAGGTTCTAAATGCAAATGAGATATTGGAAAAAAAAGAGCCTTTTTTTGCTTTAGAAAAGGAGTTACAAGAGTATTTTGCAAAACAAAGAGAAATTTTTACTATACCTTTGAGGCTTATTGGCACAGCTTTTCAAATAGAAGTCTGGCAAGAACTCTTAAAAATTCCATATGGAAAAACTATAAGCTACAAAGAAGAAGCAACAAATATAGGAAAGCCAAAAGCATATAGAGCTGTTGCAAATGCAAATGGAAAAAATAATCTAAGCATAATAGTTCCTTGCCATAGAGTAGTAGCAAACAATGGTAAACTAGGCGGTTACACAGGTGGAATTGATATAAAAGAGTTTTTATTCAAACTCGAAAATAAAGGCTAAGAAAATATTTTTCTCAAAAAATAAAAAATACCACCAAAAAACCACTTCTTTTTTTTAAACTTCTTGAATTTAAAAAAAAGGAGAAATTATGTCTTATGCTAAAAAGAGATATATAACTTATCTGCTACTTACAATTTTTATTATGGGCTTACCATTTATTACTATAAATGGAAATCATATCTTGCTTTTATCTTTTGATAAACAGCAATTTCACTTTATTGGAACTGCATACAATGTAAATGAGCTTTATATAATGCCATTTTTACTTATGTTTTTGTTTATAGGAATATTTGCAATAACTACAATTTTAGGAAGAATTTGGTGTGGTTGGGGCTGTCCACAAACTATTTTTAGAGTAATTTATAGAGATTTAATAGAGACTACTATTTTAGATTTAAGAAGATTTAAAAATAAACAAAAAGATATTGATTATAGTAAAACAAGTAATAAAATCAAAAAATATATCTCACTTGCAATTTGGGCAATTTTGTGTTTAGTTATAGCTTCAAACTTTATGTTGTACTTTGTGCCACCTGAAGATTTTTTCCTATATATTCAAGACCCGATAAATCACTCTATTTTGATTTTGTTTATTCTTAGTATTGCTGGGTTTTTGTTTTATGATATTGTATTTATGAAAGAGAATTTTTGTGTATATATCTGCCCATATGCAAGAATTCAATCTGTTTTATATGATGATGATACAAAGCAGATTACTTATGATTACAATCGTGGTGGAAAGATATATAACAATGGTGAAAAAACAATATTTTCACTAAAACAGTGGCAAAACAATGAAGATTGTACAGCTTGTGAAGCCTGTGTTAAAGTTTGTCCAACACATATTGATATAAGAAAAGGGCTTCAAATTGAGTGTATAAACTGTTTGGAGTGTGTAGATGCTTGTGAGCCTGTGATGAAAAAACTTGGAAAAGAGAATTTAATCTCTTGGGCTAGTACAAACAGAGTTATAAATAAGGTAAATAAAACTCTATTTAACACAAGAAATAATACATATTTTATAGCACTTTTTTTATCTATATTCTTGGCATTTTATTTCTCACTTGAAAAAGAGAGTTTTTTGGTAAATATAAATAAAACAACTGAACTTTACAAAATAACAAAAGAGAACAAAGTGGTGAATAACTATGTTTTAACAATCCAAAATAGTCAAGATGAAGCTTTGACTTTTGATATAAAACTGCAAGATGAAAAAAATTTCAAAATCAAAAGATTTGATGAAGTAAAAATTGATGCCAAAAAAAGAGCAAAACAGATTTTAATAGTTGAAAGTAACAACGATTTAAAAGAGTTTTCAAATAAAAATATAGAGATTTTTATAGATATTTTTGCGAAAGAAAAAGTAGCAAATGAAGATATAAAAGTTACTAGAAAACTGATTTTTACGAAACCGTAAGCTAATTCTTTTTTAATAATGTTATAAGACCTTAGAAATTGTAGGTTACAACCTACAATTTCTACTTTTTTTATAAGTTGTAACAAATAATTTTAAATTTTCTGAAAAATATCAGTTTATATTATTACACAAATACATATTTTTTATACAAAAAATAGTTAAAAATAAAACTCAAAAAAAGAGCTATAAAAACAGCTACATAAAAATGTAATTCAAAAATCTGATTCAACATCCAAATATTTCCAGAATAAAAAACAAATGCAATAACTAAAGCAACAAAATATCTTACAGTCATCATATTCATAATCTTTTTTTCATCAACTTTAAATGTATAGTGTTTGTTTATAAAAAAATGTGTTACAACAGCTATAATATAAGATATTGTTACACTTAAAAAAGTAACTATTTCAAATATATCTCTTAAGATATACAAAGATAATAGTTTCAATAAAGTCACCCCAACTCCAACTATTCCATAAATCACAAATTGGCTTTTTAGTAGTTTTAATATCATTTGAATATATCCCAAAAATGTCTTTTTTTAATACCTAAAAAATCTTTTGTCTCTTTTATAGTGTCTAAAATTTCATAAATATTATCTATCTTTCCACCCATAATATTAGAGAAATTTTTTATTTCATAATCTTTTGTAAATAGTATTGGTCTTCCATCATCAGTTTCATTTTTCACCTGAACTGTCTTTACTTCAAATATGCTATCTTTATAAATAGCATTTTCAAGAAGTGGAATATATCTTTTTGCATCATTTATCATATATCTGAAATTTGATTTTTTATCATATTTTTTTAAAATATCATATCCATTTTGATAATCATCTTTATCTATCCAACTACCATGAGGTGTATATCTCACATGGCTAAAAGTGTTTAGTTTTCTTGATGGAAAAGGCATTATTGAAAAAAATGGTCCATCCATAATAGTAATAGAAAAGTTTTTAAGTTCATCAGGTAACTCAATCAAAGCCATCTCTGTGATTTCATGTTTTAGATTTAATAGTGGCATATTTGAGTTATTTAAAACTGTATTAAGTCCTGAATATGTGCAGTTAAACACAAATCTTGAATTAATTGCTTCATCATCTTCTAAATATATATTTATTGTATCATCTAAACTTCTCTCTATTTTTTCTACTTTTGTATTTAATCTTAATTCACAATTACTCTCTTCAAATTTCTCTAAAACTATATTTTTAAGTATTTGAGAGTCAAAAGCAAACTCCTTTACACGAAATACTTCATCAATAAGCTTATCATCAAAAAGTGCTTTAATATGTGATGGAGCTTTGCTTATAGGAGCATTCATTTTATTGTAAATTTCATAAAATTGATTTGCATTTACTTTTGAACCTATTTTTGCTATTGCATAATATTTATCAAAATCATTTTTTATAGCTTTATCAAAATCTTTTATAAACTTTGGAAAATTAACTAATGACCTAAAAGCAGTTACTAGACTTCTAGGATAGTGATAACCCATATGAACTCTTGCTTGATTTATTAAACTAGCTCTTTGTAAAATATCTTTTTCTTGTTCTATTACTACAACATCATCAAAATACTCTTTTAAAAAAAGCCCTAGAGTTGTACCAAAAAATCCACCTCCAATAACTACACAATCATATTTTTTCATTTATCACCAATAATTAAAATTTTATTTGGATAGCCATCTTTTATAGGGTCAAGCTTTTCACCATCTACAAAAATATTGATATATTGACTGCTATATTGTAAGCTTGTAATAGTTCTTGTTTCTGAAAAATTAAACTTTAATTTATCTCCAATACTCAAAGATTGTCTATTTAAAAAATTATTTTCTATAAAAAATCCACTTTTAGATAAACTAATTCCATTTGCCCAGTTTTTATCACTTAAATTAAAACTTTGAAGCTCTTTTTGTTTATCTATTTTTGAGTTTAAATCTATACTTGTTTGCCATAATCTACTATCTTTATTAAACTGTCCTGTACGAATAGTTTTGATTTTATATTTTGGTAAATCTTTTGTTGCTATACAACTATTTTTATATTCTCCCCAAAATGGTGTTTCAAGAGCTTGAGTATTCCAAGAAAAATCTAAATTATCAAAAGCATATTGCTTTCTATTTTCTGGTAAAGTATTTATATCTTCAGGAACTAAATGCAAAAAGAATGTTGTAGTTATATCTTTGTTTTTACAATCTTTATAAAAATATACTATTTTTTGCTTTTCTGGGTTTATTTTTATTAGTAGTTCATTGTTCTCATACAATAAAATAGAGTTATTAATATTACTTAAAATATTATTTTCTTTTTCTTTATAAATATAATACTTATTTGATAAAAAAACAATTATTATAATAGAAATAATTAATATAAGTATTTTTTTAATCTCAAATTTGGATAATAAATTAGAAATTACTATAACAAATAACACTTGTGAATATAAAAGTACAGGGAAAAAATATCTTAATTCATGATTTTGAGAAGTTATAAAAAATGTACAATAATATAGCCATGAAATACTAAAACCAAGTGCTAATGGTAGAAAATATTTTTTTATTACAAACAAAATATATATTAAAAATAGTACTCCTAAAACAAATATTTTATATGGTTCAAACATAAAAGTTATATTCTTTGAAAAAGAAAAATATTCATTAATTATTTTCTCTTTATTTTCATTTGTTACAAATCCTAGTTTTTTATGTTGTTCTGCCCAATTACCATTTCGCCATTTAGCAATTTCAGCATTTGATAATGGCTTATCTATTCCCATTAAACTTGAAATATATTTGAATTTTTCTGTGATAAATAATATGGGTTCATTTTTAAAAATATCTAAATAATTCTCAAAAGTTTTTTTACTTAATTCATCATTTTTTGATACTTTTCCTATAAATTCTTTATTTTCATTTCCACACCAAATTCCATTATAACAAATCTTATTTTTTATATTATCTGTATTACTTCCAAGTGAATTCATAAATTCAATATGTTTGCTATCTTTTGATTTTGTTCCCATATTCGCATATTCCCAAGCAAATCCAATAACCCAACTATTACTTGTTTTCATATTTAAAGATGAAGTAATATAAAAAGGCGAATATGCAACAACTAAAATCAGCATGGACATAGTTATTGTTTTTATATTAAATTTTTGATTATTCCTATATATAAAATATATAAATATAATTGAGATTATTGGGGCTAATAAAATTGCATTAAGCCGAACAGAAACAAGTAAAAAAACAGTTATTAATAAAACTATATAACTACTATTTGAATATTTTTCATATAATTTTAAAAGTATATATATTAAAAATAAATTTAATACTGCATACAATGTATCAAAAGAGTGGAATAAGGCATAAATATAGTTTATTGGTAATATTAAAATAGCTATTATAATTATATTTTTATATGGACTATCAATTATTTTATTTACTATCTTAAAAATTAAATAAGAAAAACAAAAAATCTGAAAAAATATAAACAATCCAACTTCTTTTGTAACTCCATAAAAGAATGACTGTAATACTGAAGGTATTACTGGATGATGACTTGAAAAACTTGAAAAATTTGAAAATCCATTTTTATAAAATTCTATAGCCAAATTCCATCTTGGAACACTATCACTATAAAGTATTCCTGGATAAAAGCTCAAAACAAGTATTAAAGCATAAAATAAAGAGAAGTAAAACCCAAATTTTCTATGATTTAAAATATCTAATAAATATTTTAATATTAAATCGAATGATAAATTTAAAGAATTCTTAGCAATCATACTTACCCCTAAAAAGTTCCCATAAAATTTTGATTAATAAAAAATTACCACTAAAAGAGCTTATTTTTGTAGGTATTTTTCCATCACTTGGATAGGTTCTAGTTACTGGAACTTCACAAGTTTTTAAGCCTAATTTTGGAGCTTTTACAGATAAATATGCCAAAAGTTCATAAGTATCAAAAATATCTCTAAATGGTTCAACACTAGAGTGTTCTAAATATTTTTTACTATATCCTCTATAACCATTTGTAGTATCTGTATATTTAAATCTAGCAAGAATAGAAATTACTGGAATATGAATAAGCTTTACAGCAAGATGTCTTATTTTTGGAGTATTTATTGCAGCTCCACCTTTTATAAATCGGCTTCCTTGTATCATATCAAAGCCATCATCTAGTTTTTTTATAAACTCATAAATACTTTCAACACTATCTTTCCCATTGCCATCTACAGTTATTATTCCTTCATATCCTTCATCAAGAGCAAACTTATATGCCATACGAAGCTGTGCTGATAATTTTCCTTTATCTTGTTTTGTCAAAATTGCTCTTACATCACAATTTTTTAAAAAATCTAACTCCAAAGAACCATCACTACTTCCACCATCTGCAATAATAATATCTATATCTTTTGCAAATTCTTTCATTTTTAGAAGCTGATTTTGTATTCTTTCACCCTCATTTATAACAGGTACTACAACACAATATTTTGTAGATTTCTCTTTTAAAATCTCTTTTTTATGATTTGGTATTTGATTAAATTTCATATATTTTCCATTTTATAAATATTTGCTATATACTCTAAACTTTTATTTACAGCTTCAATATTTGATTCCATTACACCATTTTTCATCTCTATTGAAACCCATTTATCATAGTTTAAACTTTTTAAGATTTTTGCAAATTTTTCATGATTTGTTTTATTATTTGTGATTAGTTCCAAAAATGGCTCTGAAATATGAAAATGTTCTGTATAAGGTAAAGCTATTTTTATATTTTCCTCTATATTTTCATCATTCATAGCCATAACAGCTGAATCTATATGAAGCATAAAACCTTTTGAATTTACATCTTCTACAAGTTTTATAGCTTCTTTTGTATTTGTTATAAAATCACAACCATACTCTTTTGCATTTGGTTCTATACAAAAACATCTATCTTTTGAATATGCATAATCTCCAAGCTCTTTAAAAAAATCAATAGCTATCTTTTTAGCTTCCTCTTTTTGTATATCTCCTATAAATCTATTTTTAGGTGAACCAAAAACTAAAACTTTTACATCAAGTTTTTGTGCTAAATCTATAATCTTTTTTAAATACTTCAAAGTAACATTTCTGCTATCATCAAATATTTTAAGTTCTGGTTTTCCAAATAGAAGCGATTGCATTGCAGGAAATTTAAAGTTATAAGGTTTAATATATTCTAAATAATCATTTATTTCACTATTACTTACATTGGATAAATCTTTAAAAAGTTTTGGTGGAGCTAGTTCTATTCCTTTAAATCCATACTTTTGGATTAGTTCAAATATCTCTTTATCTTCATTTACTTCCCAAGCAATATTAGAAATAGAGAGTTTCATATTTCTGCCTTTGCTCTTTTTACAAACTCTTTTACTTTTTGTAAAACTTCTTTTTTTGATTGAATATAAGTTCCATACTCACCAAAAATTTCTGCATAATTTGTATGCATATCATAAAAAGGTGCATTTGGTGTTGGATTGTTGTCAAAATCTATGTCAAATCCTGCTTTTATTACTTCTTTTACACTCGTTGGTTCTGTCGCAAAATTTATAAGTTTTATATCATTTTCTATAACTTTTTTTATATCATTTGCCAAAGTATCCAAAGAGTAAAACTGAAATACTGCATCGCTGTGAATTTTATTTGTTTCATTATTATGTAAAAAATCATAAATTATATTTTTCTTTAAGCCATCACCAAAAAGACCTGGAAGTCTTACTATATGATAGTTTTCAAATCTCTCACTTACAAATGTTTCAATAATTCTTCTATGTGTTCCATAAGCATGATGATTTGATAAATCTATAAAACTATCTTCATCTACATCAATAATTGACTTGTAAACATCAACTGTAGAAATAAGTACAAATCTTTTTGTTTTTACTTCTCTAATTGCATCTATAAGTAAACAAACACTTTGTAAATCTTCTGTTGGTTTTTGATTTGCTATCCATTTTGCAGCTGGTGATCCTGCACAATAAACCACATCATACTCTTTGTTTTTTATATCTTCTATATTTTTTGAGTTATAAAAATCATCAAATTTTATTTGATTTTTTAAATTCGTTCCAACAAATCCTGTATATCCTATTAATGCTTTTTTCATTTAGCTTATTCCTTATCTATATTTTTTTTATCTGAAAATATTGCTACACTACTTTTTTCATCTGTAATTTCATAAAATGGTGTATTTTTTTGATTTTGCAATATCATTCTTACATATTCACCAATTACAGATAGAACTAAAAAAAGTACAAAATAAACTGCTGAATTATAAATATTTGATGAAGTCCAACCTTCAATTACATCATCTTTAAAAAGATAAACTCCAAATACATAAAATACATATAAAAGATTTATTATTGCAGTGCTAAGAGATAAAATAGTTGCCATTCGTATTAATCTATGAGAATAATTTACTAAAACATCTATAGTGAAATTTATATTTTCATAAAAAGTTCTTTGATTTGATTTTTTACCTAGTGGTAAATATGAGTGTTCATATTTTGAGAAGCCATTATTAAATTTAAGAAGCTTTAAAAATTTTACTCTATCTTCATTTTTTGTTATAAAATTTATCACTTTTCTATTTATTACAAAAAAATCACTATACATACTATCTATTTTTATTCCAGTAAAAATAGAGATTGTTTTATAAAATAGTTTTGAACTGATTGATTGAAAAAATGTATTAAACTTTTTCTCTCTTTTTCCAATTACTACATCAAAATTTTCTGCAAATTCAAGCATCTTTTCTAAATCATTTAAACCATCATGTGACAAATCTAAGATTGCACAATAATCTCCAATACAATTTTCAATAATTGTTGTATGAGCAACTTCTATATCAACATAAGATGATAATTCAAGTATTCTAATATTTTTAAACTTCTTTAAAAGTTCCGAAAATATTGTAATGTCACTATCATAATTTAATAATATTATTTCAAAATAATTATAGTTTCTATCCAAAATAGTATGTAATTCTTTAATACTATTTATAGATGTTTTAGCATTTAATATTAGTCCTATTGATATAAAATTATCTTTTTTTATCTGATTATGCAAGTTGTCCCCTGATATTTTCTATTCAAAATGAATTAAAATATTACCCGTTAAGAAATAAATATCTCTTTAAAATTACTCATATTGAATAAAAATGGAGTTCATTTTGAATATAAATGCAAATATAAATAATATTTTAGAGAAAAAAGGACTTACTAGAAAATATTTTGTAACTCAGTTACTTTTATTAAATCCTGTTTTAAAAACAACTGGTGAAGCTCCTAGTAGTTCTACAATTTATGGTTATTTAAATGGAAATAGAGAAGTAAAAATAGAGCTTTTACCATATATAGCAGAAGTCTTAGATATATCTATTGCAGAACTTTTTGATGAAGAAGATAAAAAAAGCAGATTAAAAACTTTAAAAAATATTCTAAAATCTCCAAGTATTGAAGAACAAAATATACTAGAAAGCTATTTTAAATTTGAAGAAAAACTACATAGCCAAAAAATGCAAAGCGAAGCAAACTATCATCTATACAACTATATTTATGAAATGCTTCCATATAGCTCTGAAAAGTTTTTATACTCACTTATAGATGTTTTAGAAAGTTTCAAAGACTCTACAAAAATAGCCGAAAATGATATAAAACTTTGATAATTCAGATTTTAAAAGCTCAATATTTTTTATTTATACTTCTATTATATCTTCACTAGATTTTGTAAATACTAAATAGCTTTTTCTATAAGTATAGAGAATTTGACTCCATTTTTTATATTTTGAACTTGAAGCTTTCCAGCAAAACTATCTTCAATTATCATTTTTGATAAATATAGCCCTATTCCTGTACCATCTTCTTTTGTGGAAAAATATGGTTCAAAGATTTTTTTTAAAAATTTTGCTTTTATTCCTCCGCCATTGTCTATTAATTCTATTAAAACATCAGCACTATTTGAAGATATTACTATTTTTATTTTTGGATTTTGTCTATTTTTTAAAATATCTATTGAGTTTGAAAGCAAAGATAAAACTACTTGAGAAAGCTCATTTTTCACTCCAAAAATCTCTATATTTTCAAAAGTTTGATACTCAATTTCAAGATTTATACTATATTTTTTTAAATCAGCACTCAAAAGTGAACTTGCATTTAAAATAGCCTCTTTTACTGTAAAGTTACTTTTTGTTTTATCTTGTATATAAAACTCTTTAAAATCATCTATTGTTTTTGACAAAAATATTAGCTGTTCTTGGGCTTGAGCTATCTTTTTATCAAAAAACTCTTCATCTAAATTTCTATTTTCAAATCTTTTTTTAAGATTTAGCAAAATATATGAAAGGCTATTTAAAGGTTGTCTAAATTGATGAGTTATATTTGCAATCATTTCACCAGATTTTACAAACTTTGATTGTTGTAAAATCATCTTTTCAAACTCAATATTTTGTTTTTTCAAATCACTATATTTATATGCAATAGAGATTGTAAACAGCATAGCTTCAAGAGCAAAAACAACTAAAACTAAATCATAATATCCACTATTTATATAAAAATATTTAAAATCAAAGATAAATAAAACTGCACAAAAAAAACTCCAACCAAAAACATAAATCATAGTTGGCTTAAAGCCTTGTTTGAGGTTAAAAACTATTGAGATAAACAAAACTGCATAAACAATTGTATAAGGTAGATATTCAAATAAAATGTAGTGATAAAAAGCCGTTAAAATCACAACATTTAAGAAAAAAGTATTTATTAAAAGCTCTTTGTAGTTTGTGATTTTTGGTAAAAATTTTCCTTCATAGTAGCTAATTGCGAAAAATAGAGCAAAAATAGAGGCAACAGCCATAGAAAGCTCTTTTATATAGTGGCTAATTTCAAAAAAATTACTATATGAGAGTATAAAAACAAAAGAGAAAACTTGCATAAAACAGTAGCTAATATAAAATAACTCTTTTGAGTATAAATATATTACAAAAGTATATACTATTGTCATAATTAATATTCCAAAAGTTATGCCGTAAAATAAGACAATATCTGCTTCAAATTGCAATTTTATATCCTATATTTGCAAGATTTTCTATAATATCTTTTGGTAATTTTGCTTTTATATTTTTTACCAAAGTTTTTAGAGCATCTTTTGTCATCACACCATCGTGCCACACATAGTTTTCTATCTCTTCATAGCTTACAACTCTATTTTTATTTTTAAGTAAAAGTTCCAAAAACAAAATCTCTTTTGCTCTTAATTTTACTAATTCCTCATCTATTTTTAGATTTTTATTAAATATATCAAAAACTATATTTTCATAGATTTCAATTAGATTTGAATTGTCTTCACAAATAGCTTCTAAACATAGATTTAAAGCCTCTTTTAGGCTATTTTCTTCTACTGGTTTTACAAGATATTTTACAAGTCCAAGCTCTATTGCTTCAAGCAGATACTCTTTTGTACAAAATGCAGTTACAAGTATAATTTGAGTCTTTTTATCTGTTTTTCTAATCTCTTTTACAAACTCCAAGCCATTTAATTTTGGCATTGAAATATCGCTAATTATAATATTTGGTTTATGCTCTTTATAAAGTTTCAAAGCATCAATTGCATTTGAAGCCTCATAAATAGAGTCAAAGTAGTTTTCAAGATACTCAACTGCATTTTCTCTTGCAATATCGTCATCTTCAACATATAAAATTTTTATATTTTCATAAGGTTTTTTAATCATCTTGTATTATAGCTTATATATCTTTATGCTAAAATAGTTGCAAAAAGGATAAAAAAATGAAACTTTTTTCTTTGCAGATGCAAACAACAAATGACTTTGAAGAGAACTTACAAACCTTAAAAGATTTAATCAACTCTTGTACCCAAAACTCAATAATTTTAGCTCCTGAGTTAGCAATTGTAGGTTTTGCATATACAAAAATGCAAAAAGCAAGTGAATTTAGCAAAAAAGCTATAGAGGAGTTAAAAGAGCTTTCACAAAATAAAATCATTGCAATAACAACAATAATAAAAGAAGATGATAAATTTTTTAATAGGCTTTTTATTTTTCACAATAAAAAAATAGTCCATACTCAAGATAAGATAAAACTTTTTCCCTTAGGAGATGAAGATAAATTCTTTACTCCAGCAAAAGAGCAAAATATAAAAATTATTGAAATAAATGGAATAAAAATTGCTACACTTATTTGTTTTGAGCTTAGATTTCCCACTCTTTGGGAGCAGATAAAAGGTGCTGATATTATCTTAAACCCTGCTATGTGGGGAGTAAAAAGGAAAGAGCATTATGAAAGTATTAGTAAAGCTCTTGCTTTAGTAAATCAATGTTTTGTAGTTGCAAGTAATAGTGCAAATTCTAATATGGCAAAAGGAAGTGCGATAATTTGCCCATTTGGAGAAGTTATAAAAGATGATAGCAAAACTATTTTAGAGGCAGATTTTGATAAAAATGAAATTTTAAAAGTAAGAAAATATATAGATATAGGATTAAATTAATTTTTTTATGTTTACGATTATTACACAATTTTAAATTAAACTCTATACTTAATAAAATAAATAAACAGGAGAAAAAGCGTGAAAATAAGGTTATTTTTACTAATTTTGCTATTTGTTTCAAATATTTTTGCAAATGAAATAGATATAAAAAACTTAACACAAGAACAAAAAGAGACACTAAAAGAGATTAAACAAAAAGGTGATAGCCACGGTTTAGGATATACTTTAATGGCAATTGCAATAAAAGAGTCAAAACTTGGTGAATATATGATAAATCTTGATACAAAAGATTTTGGTTTGTATCAAATAAATATAAAATCTGCTTTAAATAGAAATAATATGAAAGACACAACTTGGAATAGAAATGTTTTAGCTTCAAAGTTGGTTTCTGATTTTGATTTTGCTACAAAAAATGCTATAGATGAACTAACATACTGGCAAAAGTTTCACAAAAATGATTGGTCTAAAATTTGGGGAAGCTATAATGCTGGATTTAAATTTAATAGCAAACAAGCTAGAGCTTATTCAAAAGAGATAGCTTCAATTATTGAGAAATTAAGAAAAATTGATGTGTAAAAAAGGAACTAGTTTCTGCTAGTTCTTATTTTTTTAGTATAAATATGATACTGATTATCATATTTAATCAAAAACAAAGTTTTCTTTTTGTAATATTCTGATATTAATTATCAATACAAAGGAAAGAGATGAGTATTTTGATTATCGGTGGAGACCAAATATCACATATTAGTTCAATGTTAATGGAACTTGGAGCAAAAAGCATAAATCATTGGGATGCAAGAAAAAAGTCTTCAGCACCAAAGAAAAAACTACCGCAAGATACTGATTGTATAGTTATGCTAACATCTTTTTTAAATCACAATACAATGCTAAAATATAAAAATGAAGCTAAAAAAAGAAATATACCTTTTGTTTGTGCAAAAAGATCTACTGCTTGTGTTTATGACGAATATGTAAAGATAATGAATATAAAAAACTGTAGTGAGTGTTATGCACACTCAAATGATTAAAATAAGGATAAATTTATAATGGCAACAGCAATATTTTTTGGAAGTAATACAGGAAACTGTGAGGAGATAGCAAAATCAATATCTACTCAATTAGGAAAAATTGAAACTTTTAACCTTGATAAAACAAAAGTAGAAAAAATGAATGAATATGACAAAATTATTTTAGGTGCTTCTACTTGGGGAAATGGTGAGTTAAATGATGATTGGGAGAGTGTTTGGGATGATTTCCAAAATATTGATTTCTCAAACAAAACAGTAGCACTTTTTGGTTTAGGAGATCAAGAGAGTTATGGAGATGAATTTTCAGATGCAATAGGTCTTATTTATGAACATTTAAATAAAACAGGTGCAAAAATTATAGGTTTTACATCAACAGAAGGTTATTATCATGATGCTTCAAAAGCACAAATAGATGATAAGTTTGTTGGATTAATAATTGATGAAGATAATCAAAGTGAATTAACAAAACAAAGAGTTACAAATTGGGTAGATAATATAAAATCGGAAATTTTATAATATTAAAATAAGTAGTATTTTTTATACTACTTATTTTTGGCAACTTTCACAAAGACCATAAAGTTGCATTGAGTGGTCTGTTATTTTAAATTTATTTGCTTTTGCAATCTTTTCTTGTCTTTTTTCAATCTCTTCATCAACAAATTCAACTATTTTTCCACAATCTGTGCAAATTAAGTGATCATGATGAGATTTGATATTACTCTCATATTTTTTTCCATCAGCACCAAAATTTAGAGAAGCTATTAATTCAACCTCTTCTAAAAAGCTTAAAGCCCTATAAACAGTAGCAATACCAACATTTGTTTCTGGATAATCTTTTTTTATTTGATTATAAATCTCTTCAGCTGTTAAATGTTCGTTTGCTTGAAGTAAAATATTTAGAACTATCTCTCTTTGTTCTGTATATTTTAAGCCTTTTTGCTTAACTATTTTTTTTAATTCTTCTATTATATCATCGTGATTATCTATCATTAAATTCACCTTTTAAAAAATAAACATTCTAGTATATCTAAAGTTTTCAAAAATTCAAATTATTTTTATATACATTTAGTATAAATTATTTCACTTTACAAAATAAGAATCATTATTAATATAAAATAATATTTGTCAGAGTAAATTTCATTATTTCATTTGAACTATTTTATTGTATAATTCCCCAAAATTTTAAGGAAGTACAATGCTAAAAAAATTCTTTTTCATCTCTATTTTTTGTGCAACTTCTATTTTTGCTTCACAAAATAGAGCTTATGATGTAAAATCTGCAATTATAGAGTATGCAATAGTAGCTGAAAGCCAAAATAACAAAGAGTACATAAAAGGTAGCAGTAAAATGTATTTTAAAGACTTTGGTGATTTAGAAATAACTGATACAACTATGATTCAAAAAGTTTTTGATGAAGAAGAAAAAGAGAGAAATATAGTAAAAATATCAAAAGATACAATGTTTAATGTTGATTTTGATGAAGAAATTATATACTCTTCAAAAGTTGCTTCAGATGAAAATGGTTCAAGTAGATTTGTTTTAAATAAAGAAAATCTAGAAAAAATGGGTGCTTCTTGGGTTGGAAATGAGACAATTTTAGGTTATAAATGTGATATTTGGCAACTAGGAGATGACAGAATTTGGACTTATAACGCTGTTCCATTAAGACAAATTAGCAAATCATCAAGTGGAATGCAAATGCAAGAGGCAAAAATTGCTAACTTCAATATAGATATAAAAGATGATAAATTTAAATTACCTAATTTTCCTATTAAGCAAATAGATGAGATGTTTATAAATGAAGAGGGAGAGGGAGATTTCTAAGATTATCTTAGTATGTGAAAACTCCAAAAAAAGTTTTATGAAAAATTTATGTGGTATTGATGAAGCTGGCAGAGGTCCACTTGCAGGTCCTTTAGTAGTTGCTGGGGTTGTACTATTTGATGAAATATCAGGATTGAATGATTCAAAAAAATTAAGCGAAAAAAAAAGAGAGAAACTTTTTGATGAGATTTTAGAGAAATCAAAAAATCATATAGTTTTTAAAAGTGCAAAAGAAATAGATGAATTTGGTATTAGTGCTTGTTTAAAAAGCTCTATTTTAGAGATTATGCAAAATTTAGAAAAGTTTTCAGACTCTTTTTTAATGGATGGAAATACAAATTTTGGAATACAAACTCTACAAAAAGAGGTAAAAGCTGATGCAAAAATCCCAAGTGTTAGTGCTGCTTCAATTTTGGCAAAAGTAAGCCGTGATAGATTTATGGATAGTATTTCAAACAAATATCCAAACTATGATTTTAATAAACACAAAGGTTATGGTACAAAATCCCATATTGAGGCTATCAAAAAGTTTGGAAGAAGTGATATTCATAGATTTACTTTTAAATTAAAAGCTCTTGGAGAAAGTGAATTTGGAGTTCAAAAAACTCTTTTTTAAAAGGCTAAAGATTAAGGTTTTATCCTTAATCTTGCCAACTAACTACTCTTCTTGTATCCATTAGTTCAAGCTCTTTTTCAGTTGTAATAACAATATCTTTATCAACTGTAAAATCAAGTCTTTCATCTCTCCCTTCATAAGGAATTGAGTTTAAAATAACTTTTATTGAGTTAAGTCTTGCTAAAAATTTACTATCACTTCGTATAATTGTCCAAGGAGATTTTTCTGTATTTGTGTACTTTAACATATCATATTTTTTTTGAGTAAACTCTTCCCATCTACTTTGCATTTGCATATCAATTTCACTTAATTTCCATTGTTTAAGTGGGTTTTCTTCTCTCTCTTCAAATCTTCTTGCTTGTTCCTCTTTTGAAACAGATAGATATATTTTTAGAAAATGAAAACCATGATCTATTAAATCTTCCTCAAATCTTTGAACACTTTTCATAAATACTTCATACTCTTTTTGACTACAAAAACCAAAAACAGGCTCAACCATAGCTCTGTTGTACCAAGATCTATCAAAGATTACTATCTCTCCACCTTTTGGAAATTGTTCAACATATCTTTGATAATACCATTGAGTTTTTTGAACATCAGATGGCTTTCCAAGAGCTACAACTCTATAATGTTTCTCATTCATATATCTTGTAATTCTTCTAATTGCCCCACCTTTTCCTGAAGCATCTCTTCCCTCCATCAAAATAATCATCTTTTCATTAGTTTTTTCTAAATGATTTTGAAGTTTGATTAATTCAACTTGATATGGTCTTAAAATCTCATCTTTTGTTCTATAAAGATATTTTGAATGTAATTCACTGATAAAACTCCCATTTCCCTCTTTTATCTTCTCATTAAATTCATCTAAACTCATATTTGATTTACCTATCAAATTTTTATCATAATATTTTTCAAATCCCATTCCTAGCCCCTTTATTAAAATTAGTATATTATAGCAACTATTTACTAACTTCTCCAATATGATTCTCAACAGATTTTATTTTACTATTAATTCTATCTTCTCCAGAGGCTCTAATATCAAAATTCATCACAGCATAAACCCTATTACAACCCAACTCTTCCAACTTCAAATAGCATAAATTTGCCAAATCTAAAAGCTCTTTAAAAGTTTTGGCTTCAACTATTGTATTCATTGAAGTTAATTGATATTTCAATCCACTATCTCTAATTACTTTTAAAATTTCTCCTACTTCCTTACTTTTGCTCCCACTTGTATTTGTTGGAAACATACTCAAACTCATTAAAACCGACATTTTGCACCCTTTAAACCATATTTTTAAATTTGTTTTGCTAGTATATAAAAATTTTATTAAAAAGGATGAATATGCAACTAGATGTAAATGCAGAAGTTATAGTTTCACAAATGGGATACTCATTAAATGATTCCACACTAAGACAAGCTCAAAAGGTAATAGAAGTTACAAAAGGGTTTGATAAATTTGCAAAGCATATTCTAAGCTTGAACGACCAAATCAAAAAAATGAATGCCTATGTTGGGTTTTCAAATAAAAATGATTATTTAAAAATAAAATGTGATGAAAATGATTCAAAAGAGATTTTAGAAGCTTTTCACGATACGGTTTGGAAATGGGCAGAAAAATATAAAGTAAATATAGAGAGATTGGATAAAAAACCAATCTACTATATTTTAGGTGCAGAAGATTAAAAAATCTTAACTCTACTATGACAATATGGGAATTTTCCTGTTTTGTTATAGTAGTTTTGATGATAATCCTCTGCTTTATAAAAAGTTACTTCAGGATATAAACTTGTTGCTACTTTGTAGCCCTTTTTCTCCAAATCTACTATCAAATTTTGAGCAATTTGTTTTTGTTTTTCATCTGTATAAAAAATTGCACTTAGATATTGGCTTCCAATATCTGGACCTTGACCATTTGTCTGTGTAAAATCGTGTATTTCAAAAAATAACTTAGCTAAAGTTTCAAAACTTACAATATTTTCATCAAAAATAACTTCTACAACTTCCAAATGTCCACTAGCTCCACTACAAACTATTTCATAACTTGGATTTGGAATATGACCACCCATATATCCTGAAACTACACTTTTTACTCCATTTTGTCTTTGAAAATAATATTCAACTCCCCAAAAACAACCTGCTGCAAAATATGCCTTTTTTAAATTCAAATTTTCATTTTTTGCTTCAAAATCTAAAGAAACAGAGTTTACACAATGTCTTGTATTTTTAGATGTAAAACCCTCACCTTTAAATACATGACCTAAATGAGCATCACAATTTGAACAAACAATTTCAACTCTTCTTCCATCAATATCTGGAACTTCTTTCACTGCACCACTTATTGCATCATCAAAGCTAGGCCATCCTGAACCTGATTTAAATTTACTATCACTTAGAAAAAGTTTAGCATTACATTTTTTACATCTATAAACACCTTTTTCATAGAAATTATCATAAATACCTGTAAAAGCTCTCTCTGTTCCTTTTTCTTCTATTACATATCTCTCAAAATCACTTAATTTATTAAAATTCATAGTCTTTTTTCCTTTAAAATAGTATTATATATACTTTAAATTATAACCAAAGGTGTTTTAAATGAAAGAGAATCTACTGATTGTTTGGACAAACGGTGATATGGAAGTTGCAAACAATTTCCCACTTCTATATTCAAGTGTAATTTTAGAGAGAAATTATTGGAAAACAGCACATTTAATGCTTTGGGGACCATCTATTTTGCTTGTTAAAGAGACATTTATTCAAGAAAAATTAAAACATATCCAAAGTACAGGTGTAAAAATGAGTGCTTGTATAGTTTGTGCTGAAGATTATGGAGCAAAAGCTGAGTTAGAAAGCTTAGGAATTGAAGTAACTCATACAGGAGAGCTTCTTACATCTGCACTAAAAGATGATACTTTTTCAGTTTTGACTGTTTAAGTATTTTAAAAACTCATTTATTAAAACTGAAGTTATTCCCCAAATAACTTCCTCTTTATATTTATAAACCCAAACTTTGTGATTTTTATTTCCCCAAGGTTTGTGGTAGGCAATTGGTAGATTTAGCTTTTCTACTGGAAAATGAACAATTTTTTCACCATTTTCATCTATCTCATATGGCAATACCTGATGTTTTAAAGTGTAAACTTCTGGCTTAGTTTTTTTAAAAAAACTAAGTGGAATTAAAACTATCTTTTCAACTTCATTTTTATCAATTTTTAGATTTTTTAGAGAATTTTTCTTAATTTTTCCAACAAAAGGTTCAATAATTGCTCCAATAGTTGTAGAAAAACTATCCATTTGACCATATATTTGTATATCTTTTCTCTTTAATCCCAACTCTTCAAAAAGCTCTCTGTAAACTGTATCTTTAAAGTTTTTATCAAGTTTTTTATCAAAACCTCCACCAGGAAAGCAAATATCTCCACCTTGCCTTATATTTGCTGCTCTTTTTTGAAAAAGAAGATAGCTTTTATTTTTTATATTTACCAAAGGAATTAAAACCGCACTATTAAAAAATCTATCCCGTCCTAAAATATTTGGATATTTTGGAAGTTTTGTTTTTAAAATCTTTGCTCTTTTTTTATCTATTTTCTTCATTTTATAAGCTTTGTACAGCTTTTACCATAGTTTTGCAAACTTTTTCTAGCTCTTTTTTTGAAATTGTATATGCAACAATTGAGTAAAAGAGTTTTCCAAAAGGGCGAAGCCAAACACCATTTTGTACACAAAACTCTTGAAGTTTTAAAGCATTTCTATCATCTTTTAACTCAACAACTCCAATACTTCCAATAACTCTTACATCTAAAACTTTATCGTTTGATTTTAAAACTTCAAGCTCTTTTTTAAAAATAGTTTCAATATCTTTTACTTTGTTTTTCCAATTTAGTTTTAGAAGCTCTTTTATACTTGCATTTGCAACACTACAAGCCAAAGGATTTGCCATAAATGTTGGTCCATGCATTAAAACACCAATTTCACTGTTTGTTATAGTATCGCTTATATCTTTTGATGTAAGCATAGCAGCCATTGTCATTGTCCCACTTGTAAGTGCTTTTCCAATAGTTATAATATCTGGTTTTATATTTGTGTGCATAAAAGCAAAAAGCTCTCCTGTATGTCCAAAACCTGTTGCAATTTCATCAAATATTAGTAAAATGTCATATTTTTCACAAAGCTTTTTTGCAACTTCTAGATATTTTGGGTTATAAATTCTCATGCCACCTGCTCCTTGAACAACAGGTTCAAGAATAAATGCTGCTATTTTTTCATGGTGTTTTTCTAAAGTTTTTTCTAAATCTTCTAAAGCTTCACTATAATCGCCATTAAATCCTAAAGCTGGAGCTTCCACAAAGATATTTTTACTTAAATAATCTCCATATAAAGAGTGCATAGAAGTTTGTGGGTCGCAAACACTCATAGCCCCCAAAGTATCGCCGTGATATGAGTTTTTAAGAGCTAAAAAAGTGTGCTTATTTTTTCCTTTTGCTTTTTGATATAAAATAGCAGTTTTTAGTGCAACTTCAACACTTACTGAGCCACTATCACATAAAAAAACACTAGGAAATCCTGTTAGTTTTACCAAAGTTTTTGCTAGTTTTGCAGCTGGAGTGTGAGTTAATCCACCAAACATAATATGTGGCATTTTTTTGCCTTGTTTCTTAAGTGCTTTAAAAACTTTTTTATTGTTATAGCCTAAAACAGCACTCCACCAAGAACTCATTCCATCAATTAAAACTTGCCCATCTTCTAAATATATTTTGCAATTTTTTGTCTTTTTAACTGCTCTTATAGGGCTTTTTGTTGGAAGTGAGTTGTATGGATGCCAAAGATGATTTTTATCTATTTCTAAATAGTTCAAATCTTAATCCTTTTCATTTAAAATAATAGTTGTTTTTGCACCTTTATAGATTTCATTTTCATAAGTAAAATCAAAATTCTTTATAAATATATCACCATTCATATGTCTTGCAACTATCTCTTTTGACATATAAAGCCCTATTCCTGTACCACTACTTTGGTGTTTAGTAGTAAAATATGGTTCAAAAACCTTATCTAATATATCTTGCGGAATTCCTTGTGCATTATCATATATCTCTAAATAAATTCTTCTATCTTTTTTTTCTAAAGAGATAAATATTAGTTTATTTTCTATATCCTTTTGCAAAAAAGCATCTTTAGAGTTGTTTAATATATTTATTAACACTTGAATAAATTCTGTTTCATATCCTATAATCTCAATATCTTTTGGCTCATATATTATTGATATACTATTTTGAACAAAATTAGCATTTATCAAATCCAAACATTTATAAATACAAGAGTTTAAAGAGAAAGGTTCTTTATTCTT
Organism: Arcobacter vandammei; assembly: GCF_016106035.1. Taxonomy (GTDB): domain Bacteria; phylum Campylobacterota; class Campylobacteria; order Campylobacterales; family Arcobacteraceae; genus Aliarcobacter; species Aliarcobacter vandammei. The sequence continues at coordinate 61,510 of NZ_JADKPZ010000010.1, read as the reverse complement.
TTGAGGTCTAAAAAAGTATCTAAAATCATCTATAGTTTGAGATAGATATTTTGAAGTATTAACTATTTGATCAACAGTTTTTATAAGTTCATCATCATTTAACAAATTCATCTCTTTTTTTACTTTTAAAGAACTAGCATTTGTAGTAATAATAGATAAAGGTTGTCTCCATTGATGAGCTATATTTTCAATCATATGTCCCATTGATACCATTTTTTGCTGTTGTGCTAAAATTTTATCTTTTTGCTGACTTTTTTCAAGTTCTCTTTTTATCTTAACAGATAACCTTTTATTAACATTTTGAAGTTTTTTTGTCTTTAAATCAACTAAATATTTTAATCTTCTATTTGCTTTATTTAACAAAATTTGTCTATAAACACCCAAAGAAAATAGTATTATAATAACAAAAGATATTTGTAAAAGTAAAGTATAATCAAACTCCTTTTTACTCTCTTTTATTGTCCATTTATTTAATATATCATTTGAATTTATCTTATCAATAGTTAAAATAGCTTTGTTTAATATTCCTAGCAAATTTTGGTTATTTTTTAATACAGCTAAATGAACATCTTCGTTTTCATCTAATTTAGCAGAAATCTGAAGCTTTGATAAATAACTTGTCTGAATTTGATACCAAGATGTTTGCATAAAATCAATATGGGCAAAATTTTCACCAGCTAATATTTTTTTAAAGCCTTCATCAAGAGTTTTCACTGTAACAAACTCAATATTTTTGTATTTTGATTTTAAAATATCTAAAAAGGCATAATTTTCAACAACAGAAACTTTTTTATTTTTAAGAGATTTTAAATCATCAATAAATGTTTCTCCATTTTTTGTAGTTAAAACTAAAGGGAGATTTAAATATGAATTTGTAAATAAAAGCTCATCTTCTCTACTTTTTGATTTAATTATCATAGGTAAAAAATCACAATGACTATCTTTTACAAACTCTAAAGATTGAGTTAAACTATCTGCTTTTACAAAATTTATAGGTTTTTTTATAGAGTTTTCAAGTAAAGCAACATAATCAGAAATAAAACCTATAAATTTTCCATCTACAATATCACTATATGGCATATGATTTGGAATAATACAAACATTTAAGCTATCTTTTTCATTTAAATAATTTTTTTCTGATGAAGAAATAACAAAATTATCATCACTATTTAAAACAAAATCTTCTACATTAATACTATTTTCAACAAGACCTAAAACATTGTATAAATCATAAATTCTTTGTAATTTATCTAATTTTATCTCACCTAATTTTGTAGTTTGAAAATATGATAATTTTTTCAACTCATTTGCTTCAAAAATAAGTTCATCTGATGTTAAATTTTGGTTATTATATTTATTTAATATAGTATTTGTAGCCTCTTTTATATTATTATAAGCATACTCAAAACCTTTTAAACTTGCATTTTTAAATAATATTACTCTATTTAAATCACTTGAAATCAACTCTTTATTTGTATATAAAAAGTCGCTATACATATCAAAACCATAATCTTTTGGAGCAAAGGTATTATAAGAAATTCCATTCTTTTGCAAAAAATATGGAGCTTTTGAAGTATAAGCAGTGATTAAATCTGTTTTTTTATCTACTAAATCTTGAATATTATGAGAGTGTGGAATAAATTTCAATGTTTTAATATCAACTTTTTTTGATACAACCATTGCTTTTATCGATACTTCTTCTGCATCATCTCTTGTACTCATAACTCTTTTATTTACAAAATCTTCAATTCTCTTAATATTTGAATCTTCTGTACTTATCAAAATAAGTGGTGAGGCTTGAAAAATAGCTGCTAGAGCTACAATATTAGAGTATTTTCCCTTCTCTAAAATTAGATTTTCTCTTCCAACGGCAAAATCTATTTTACCGCTATTTACATCAGAAATTATTTTTTTATCAAATGCAAAAGGAAGAATTTCAACATCAAGTCCAGCTTCTTCATAAAAACCTTTCTCTTTTGCCATATAATAACCAGCATATTGAAATTGATCAAACCATGCTAATTGTAAAGTTACTTTTTTTAATTCTGTTGAATAAAGAGTTGTAGAAAAAAATAAAAAAATAAATAATCCAAATTTCTGCATAGAATTCAAAAAAATAACCTTTTAATCAATTTAATGAAGTATATAAAAATTTTTTAAAATAAAGCTAAAATTTATACCAAAAAATAAATTTTTGGTATAAATATTTTTTTTAGTGTAAAAAGTGTCTAATTCCTGAAAAATAAAGTGCCATTCCATACTCATTTGCAGCTTCTATAATTTCATCATCTCTAATACTTCCACCTGGCTCAATCACACATTTAACACCAGCTTTTTGTGCTTCATCAATACTATCTCTAAATGGGAAAAATGCTTCACTAGCAAGAACTGCACCTGTTACATCAAGTCCTAAATCTTCAGCTTTTCTTAAAGCTGCTTTACTTGCATCAACTCTGCTTGTCATTCCCATTCCAACAGCTACCATTGCAGAGTTTTTAACATACACAACACAGTTTGATTTTGTCAAACTTGCTATTTTGTAAGCTATTTCCATATCTTTTATCTCTTGAAGAGTTGCAGCTCTTGAAGACATAAGTTTAGAGTTTCTAACCTCATCATCTGCAACTTTATCAGCCTCTTGATATACAAATCCACCATCAACTCTTTTAAAATCAAAACTATCATTTGCTAGTTCTAAATATTTTGTTCCTTGAGAGAATAGTTTAATTCTTTTTTTGCTTTCAAAAACAGCAACTGCTTCTTCTGTAAAATTTGCAGCAAAAATAACTTCTAGGAAAATCTCATTCATCTTTTCTGCTAATGCTTTATCTACAGTTCCATTAACTGCAACTACTCCACCAAAAGCTGAAATTGGGTCACATTTAAGTGCTTCAACATAAGAGTCTAGTAAACTATCTTTAATTGCAAATCCACATGGATTTCCATGTTTTACTATACAAATTGCTTTATCTTTTCCAAAACTTGCAGCTATTCTTGCAGCTCCCGAAATATCTCCCATATTATTGAAGCTAGGCTCTCCTTTAATCACTTTAAATTTATTTGAAAATTGAGATTCAAACTCGTATAAAGCACCTTTTTGATGTGGGTTCTCACCATATCTAGTATCAAACACTTTTGAACCAACAATAAACTGTTTGTTTCCAAAACCGCTATTAAATCTTTTATTCATATAGTTTGCAATCATAGAATCATAAGATGCTGTGTGTTCATAGGCTTTTATCATCAAATCTCTTCTAAACTCTACACTATTTGTATTGTTTTTAAGATTATTTAATACTAAATCATAATCGGCAACATCTGTAACAATAATAACACTATCAAAGTTTTTAGCTGCACTTCTAACCATCGCTGGTCCACCAATATCTATATTTTCAATAATCTCTTCAAAATCATCTGTTTTTTCTATTGTTGCTTTAAATGGATATAAATTTACACAAACTAAATCGATTCCTTCAACTCCTAGCTCTTTGGCTTGGTCTAAGTGTGATTGTTTATCTCTTCGGTGAAGTATTCCACCGTGAATATATGGATTTAGAGTTTTTACTCTTCCTTCAAAACATTCTGGAAATTTTGTAACTTCATTTGCTTCAATTACAGAAATTCCTTCTTCTTTTAATTTATTATAAGTTCCACCAGTTGATATAATCTCATATCCTAAACTTACAAGCTCTTTTGCAAAATTTACAACTCCACTTTTATCGCTAACACTAATTAATGCTCTCAAATTCTTTCCTTTTCTATGATTTTCTATTTTTTTAAATTAAAAAAAGCCAAACCAACTTTGGCTTGGCTTTGCAAGATTATTGATCTTGCTCAATTACCTCTTTAAATCTATTAAAATAGATATGGCTTACTTTATCTAACTCTTTGTAAATATCATTTATGATGATTTTATCTCCACCAGTTTTTCCTATACTTACACACTCAATACCAAATTTAGAAGCCAATTTTTCAAATGCTTCACAATTTTTTGGCTCAACTTCAACTATTGCTCTACTTAGGCTCTCAGAAAAAATATCTCTACTATCATTTAAAGATATATTTGCTTCAACTCCAATATTTCCAACAACAGCCATTTTAGATAAAGATATAGCAATTCCACCAAGATTTACATCTTTTGCAGATTTTAAAAGTTTTGCTTTGTTTGCTTCAATTACTGTATTCCATAAAGCTAACTCTTTTTCAAAGTTTACTTCAGGGTGAACTCCTGCAACTTTTCCATACATTTTTTTAAGATATAAGCTTCCACCAAACTCTGATTTTGTCTCTCCTAAAAGATATAAAATATTTCCATTTGCTTGAAGTTTAGCTGGAAGTACATTTTGTGCATCTTCATTTACACCTACTATTGCAATAGATGGTGTTGGGAAAACTCCTACACCATTTGTTTCATTGTATAGTGAAACATTTCCACCAATAACAGGAGTATTTAAAGCTCGACAAGCTTGTTTAATACCTTCACAAGACTCTTTAAATTGCCACATAACTTCTGGATTTGTTGGGTTACCAAAGTTTAAACAATCTGTAACAGCTTTTGGAACAGCTCCACTCATAGCTACATTTCTTCCACTTTCCATAACAGCTGCAGCAGCTCCTAGTTCTGGATTTATATAACAAAATCTAGTGTTACAATCAGCACTCATAGTTAAAGCTTTTCCAGTCTCTTTTATTCTAATAGTTGAACCGTCTAAACTTCCTGGACCTTTTATAGTATTTGTTTGTACCATTGAATCAAATTGAGTATAAATCCAAGATTTATCAACAATTTCCATATCACTTATTAAATCATCATAAGCTATTTGGTTTGAAATTTGTTTATCTAAACTTATATTTGCAATAGTTTCTAAATATTTTGGTTTTGCAACTGGTCTATCTAAAACTGGTGCTTCTTCTGATACTGGTTGCACTGGAATATCTGCAACTTTTTCCCCATGCCAAAATAGTTCCATATTTCCACTATTTGTAACTTCTCCAATAACAGCAACATCTAGTTCCCATTTTTCAAAAATATCAATAATTTTTTGCTCACAACCTTTTTTTGCACAAATTAGCATTCTCTCTTGTGATTCGCTTAGCATAAAATCATAAGGAGTCATTCCCTCTTCTCTTGCTGGAACTCTGTCTAAGTGCATTATCATACCACTTCCACTTCGTCCAGCCATCTCAAATGAAGATGAAGTAAGCCCAGCTGCTCCCATATCTTGAATACCAACAATTAAATCAGCTTTAAATAACTCTAAACAAGCTTCAAGTAGTAGTTTTTCAGTAAATGGATCTCCAACTTGAACTGTTGGTCTTTTGCTCTCACTATCTTCTGTAAAAGCAGCACTAGACATTACAGCTCCACCAAGCCCATCTCGTCCTGTTTTACTTCCTACATAAATAACTGGATTTCCAATTCCCTCTGCTCGTCCATAAAAAATCTCATCAGCTTTTGCAAGTCCTAAAGTAAAGGCATTTACAAGGTTATTTCCAGCATAACACTCTTCAAAAGTTGTCTCTCCACCAATAGTTGGAACACCCATACAGTTTCCATATCCACCAATTCCAGCAACTACACCTTTTAATAAATATCTATGTTTTTTCGCAGTTTCACTGTTTCCTTCTATTGAAGCAAATCTAATAGAGTTCATACTTGCAACTGGTCTTGCACCCATTGTAAATACATCTCTCATAATTCCACCAACTCCAGTTGCTGCTCCTTGATAAGGTTCTATAAAGCTAGGGTGATTGTGAGATTCCATTTTAAATACAGCTGCATATCCATCTCCAATATCTATAACTCCAGCATTTTCTCCAGGTCCTTGAATAACCCAAGGAGCAGATGTTGGAAAACCACTTAAATATTTTTTACTTGATTTATATGAGCAATGCTCAGACCACATAGCAGAGAAGATACCAATTTCCACATAGTTTGGCTCTCTTCCTAAGATTTTTTTTATATGTTCAAATTCATCTTTAGTTAAAGAGTGTGCTAATGCTATCTCTTCAATATTCAGTTCTTTGTTTTGCATTTTTCACCTTAAATATTTTTGAAATTTAAGGCGATTGTATCTAAAAAGTGTTGAAAAAGTTTTTAATCTTCAGTTAAAATTTGTACTTTGTTATTTGCTATTTCTATAAAGAGTTCTTTTTTTCCGTAAAATTGAACACTAGGACTTACATACTCTTCATCCATAATAGCTCTATACATTGTTTTACCAAGCGAATTTGGATATGGAGAAATATCTATATTAAATAAATTTATAGTTTTATTCTCATTTTTTGCAAATACTTGTCTTTTTTGATTTGAGAATGTGCTAAAATCACTTTTATCTGCTCTTTTAAACTCTTTTGAATAAAAAGATAAATATTCATTTATATTTGAATATTTCCAAGCATCTTTCCATTTATAAATAGAGCTAAGAATTAATGCTATATCATCCTTTTTTGCTTTTTGAAGCTCATTATGACTTGTGATTAAAACTGTTTTTTTAAGATTTATATTTTTATCTAATGACTTTAGCTTTTCATTATCTAAAGCTAAACAACCTTGAGTGAAATTTTCTCTATCTCCATTTAAAGGCATACCATGAATCCAAATTCCGTGACCTTTTTTATTTAAACTTTGATCAAAAGTGTTTGGATATGAAGTTACAAGTGCAAATGGTCCATAAAACTGATCTAATCCTGTTCTTTTTTGAACTAAATCATAAGCACCTTCTGGAGTTTTTTTATCACCTTCTAAAAATTTATCTCCACTATTTTCACCAATAATCATATTTTCTTTAGAGATTAATTTATAGTTATCCTCTGTTTTTTCAAATAAACTTAATTCTTTCCCATTTTTTTGAGCAACAATTACATACTTATTATATTCATAATATCCATAATCAACATTTTTATTATTTAAATATTGTCTCCAAAAATTTATATCTCTTAAATTTCTTTCAAGCTCTTGCTCTACAGATTTAATACCTTCTGCTCTATAAATATCCATCAAGTCTTTGGCATTTAAGCTAAGTGCGATAAATAAAAAAATGACAATCTTTAACAATTCCTTCTCCATTTGTTCTTTAAGTTGTGGAATTGTATAATCAATACCCTAATTTTTTGATAAAACAAAGAGATAAATTATGAAAAAAATTATTATATGCACTATTTTATTTATTAACATACTATTTTCTGCTCAAATTGAAGAGCTTAATTGGTCAAGAGGAGAAACTTTCTTAACATTTCTAGAGAGATTTAAAGTTCCTTTGAGTTTATATTATGAACTTGAAAAAGAGGATAAAGAGCTTTGTAGTGAGATTCAAGCTGAAAATACATATTACTTATACACGGATGATGATGGAAGTTTAAATCAAGTTTTAATTCCTGTATCTACTGATATTCAATTACATATCTATAAAGATAGCTCAAATAATTATAAATTTCAAACTCTTCCAATTGATTATATTGAAAATTCTGAGCTTGTTGCTATAGAGATAAATGAATCAATATCAAATGATATTTTAAAAACAACAGGAAATAATACTTTATCAGCAATTGTTCAATCTCTTTTTAAAAATAGTGATGCAAATTTTAGGAAAATGCAAAAAGGCGATTTTATAGCGATTCAATATACTCAAAAATCGTATTTAGGAAAACCTTTTGGAATGCCTGAAATTAACTCTGCAATGGTACAAATAAATAAAAAACCTTATTACAGATTTAAGAACTTAAAAGATGATAAATTTTATGATGAAAAGGGTATAGGTTTTACTCAAACTTTCTTTTTCCAAATTCCTTTAGCATATACAAGAATTTCTAGTGCTTTTACAAACAAAAGATACCACCCTGTTTTAAAAAGATATAGAGCACACTTAGGAACAGACTTAGCAGCACCAACAGGAAGAAATATCTATGCTGCTGGTGATGGAAAAATTGAATTTGTAGGAACTCAAGGTGGTTATGGAAAAACAATAATTATAAATCACCAAAATGGATATAAAACACTATATGCACATCAAAATGGATTTGCAAAAGGTATATCAAAGGGTAAATCCATCAAAAAAGGGGAACATATAGGTTATGTTGGTTCAACAGGTCTTAGTTCTGGTCCTCATTTACATCTAGGTATGTATAAAAATGGAGTTGCTATTGATCCTTTAAATGTTATCAAAAAACCTCAAAAAGATGGTCTTGAAGCAAAAGAGAGAGCTTCATTTTTGGCAAATACTCAAAATTTGATTAAAAGATTTGAAAAAGAAATAGCAAATGAAAATAGAACTATACCAAATAAGTTTGAAAGAACAAAAGATAGAAGTGAGATTAATATTTTGTAAAATAGAGAAATAATTCCTATTTTACAAATAATTTATTTTTGAAAAGATGCAGAAACTATAGATAAAAACTCATCTTTAGTTTTTTTATCACTTTTAAATAATCCTCTTAAAGATGAAGTAATAGTTGTAGAACAAATTTTCTCAACTCCCCTCATTTCCATACACATATGCCTTGCATCAACTATAACAGCAACACCTTTTGGTTTTAAGTGTTCATTTAAAGCATCACAAATTTGCTCTGTCATTTGCTCTTGAATTTGTAATCTTCTTGCAAATACATCTACAACTCTAGGAATTTTTGACAAACCAACAACTTTTCCATTTGGAATATAAGCAACATGTGCTTTTCCAATTATTGGCAGCATATGATGCTCACAAAAAGAGTAAAACTCTATATCTTTTACAACAACCATTTCATCATTTGTTGAAGTAAATAGTGCTTTTTGTATTATCTCTTTTGGGCATTGATTATATCCACTACACATAAAATCAAAAGCTTTTCTAACTCTTTTTGGAGTATCCAAAAGCCCTTCTCTTTGTGTATCTTCACCTATATATTCTAAAATATTCTTTATTGAATTTTCAAACTCTAACTCTTTATTCATAATGTATAACTCCTTTTTTTGGAACTAAGAATTTATTCTCAGCCTTTTTTATTAAGATTTCTATAATTTAGTATTCTAAAAAATAAAATCTTATTTAATATTTTATATCCAACCTTTTTTTCTAAAAATAACCAAAGGTGTAATAGCAGATAAAATCATAACACCAATTGAAAACAAATATCCATATTGCCAATCAAGTTCTGGCATCATATGGAAGTTCATCCCATAAATACTAGCAACCAATGTTGGTGGAAGGAAAATAACATTTACAATTGTAAAAATTTTAATAACCTTATTTTGCTCCACACTTAAAAGCCCAACAAAGATATTTTGCAAGTAATCAAGTCTTTCAAAATTAAAATTTGTATGATCAATCAAAGACCTAATATCTTTTAACATAATAGGAAGTTCGCTCTTATCGTCTGTTACTCTTTGAGATTTTAGCAAAGAGTTTAATATTCTTTGTTTATCTGTAAGATTTTCTCTTATTTTCATATTTAAGTTTTCAAAAATAGACATTTTTTCTAACAAATCTTCATTATCAACATCATCATCAAAAGCTTGTTTTCTAATAGCTGCTATATCTCTTCCTAAATTTTCGATAATATCAGCATCTGCATCAATTCTTATATCAATAATTTGAGAAAAAATAGAATAACCAGTTTTATACTCTCTTGGAGTTGCCAACAATTTTTTAATAGATGTATTAAAACTCGCTAGTTTTTTATATCTAATTGAAATTAATAAATCACCTTGCAAAATAAAAGAAACTGTCTCATTTACAGGGTCTTTATTGTCATTTATTAAGAAATAACTATTTATTTCAATTCTATTTGCTTCTTCCCAATATCTCGAACTTAGCTCAATCTCTTCACTCTCTTGCTTTGTTGGAAACTCTATATCAAAAATAGCTTCAATAGCTTTTACTTCATCATTTGTAGGAAAAAGCATATCAACCCAAATAACACTTTTTCTATCTTCAATATCCTTTAGATACTCAACACCTTCCATAACAGTAAGTCTATTCCCTTTTTTTACATAGCAACTAATCAAACTTACTCCTTTAAACTATTTTATAATATTTCCCATATCCCAAATTGGAACAAAAATTGCTATTACTATCCAAAGTATTAATAGCATAATAAATACGAGAAACAGAGGTTGTATTAGTGATATTAGAAAATTTATTTTATCATTAAATCTACTTTTGTAAATCATTTTAATTTCACCAATAACCAAAGGTAAAGAGTTTGAAACTTCTCCTGTGTTTATTAGATTTAAAACTATATCGTCAAATATTTTTGATTCGCAAAAAGAGATATTTATAGATTTTCCATTTTCTAAAAAATTATCAATAATAGCTATTCTATCTAATAGATATTTGTTTTTCAATAAAACCTTTGCACTTTTAAAGCATTTATGGAATTCAAATTGTGATTTTTGCATTATTTCTATAAGCAAAAAAAACTTATACAACTCCAAACTTAAGATTATATCTTTTATTATAAAAATATTATTTATAAAAATTTTATCAAGAAAATATTGAAATTTATCACTATTTTTATAAAAAATATAAAAAAATAGAGGAATAAATAAAAAAGAAAGAGCAATAAAAAGATAATAATTTGTAAAAATATACTCAACTTTAAGCAAAATTTCTGTGGCAAAGGGAAGTTTTGTTTGGCTTTGCATAAAAATTGTTTTAAAATTTGGAACTACAAAAATAAATATTGAAAACAAAGATAAAATAAAACTTATTAATAAGAATATTGGATATGAAATTGCCTTATAAAATGCCTTCTTAATATCTTCTATTTCTCTTAAAAGTTTTGAAATTGCAGAAATATTTAAAGAAATATCACCTCCTTCAAAAAGTATTTTTGAAAACTGTTTAAATAAAGGATTTATACTAAAAGAGTCAAAATTATTTTTTGAACTATTTTGTTCTATAAAACTATTCTTTAAGCTAGATAAAAATAGTAAGATATTCTTATCTTTTTTATTTTTGATTAAAATATCAATAGCATCTGCTATATTTATATTTGAATTTAGCATTAAATTTAGCTCATAAAAAATAAGATTTAAACTTTTATTATCAATTTTTCTTCTTTTAAAAAATGAAAACTCCAAATCCTTTTTTAATTCAACAATTTTTAGGATATTTTTTGGTTTTTTAGAACTATTTATATTATCTGTTTCTAAAATAAGCTCATTTATTTTCTGATTTTCTTGATAAATTATTTTATATTTTTTCATATATTTACAACTTTTAAAACCTCTTCAATAGAAGTTATTTTTTCTTCTACCTTTTCTAATCCATTATCTTTTAAGGTTTTAAAATTTATGCTTTTTAGATACTTTTCAAACTCTTGTTTAGTAGATTTTTGAGCTATCAAACTAGATATTTCATCATCTACTTTTAAAATTTCTGCAATTGAACTTCTTTCATAAAATTTTGTAAAATTACAAAGTTCACAACCTTTAAAATCACACTTTGTACAATAATTTAAAACCAATCTTTGAGCCATTACTAGTTTTAAACTTGTTGCTATTAAAAAAGGATCGGCTTTTAAATCCAGCAATCTAGTAATCGTCTCCAAAGAGCTTGAAGCATGAATACTTGCAAGTACTAAATGCCCAGTTAATGAAGCTTGAAGAGCAATATCTAGTGAAAATTTATCTCTAATTTCACCAATAAAAATAATATCTGGATCTTGTCTTAAAATATTTTTTAATGCAAGTTCAAAACTAAGTCCAACTTTGCTGTTTACTGGAATTTGGTTTATTGAAGATATTTTATACTCAACTGGATCTTCAATAGTTATTATCTTCTTATCTTCACTATTTAACTCTTTTAAAATTGAATACAAAGTGGTAGTTTTTCCGCTTCCTGTTGGTCCACTAATTAGCACTAATCCTGAACTCAATTGCAAATTTTCTAATAAAAACTCATAGATATTTTTGCTTAAACCTAAAGTTTGTAGATTTTTATCTATATTTTTTGTATCCAAAACCCTTAAAACCAAGGATTCAGCTTCAATTGTTGGCATTGAAGAGAATCTAAAATCATATTTTTTATCCATTAAAGTTAGCGAAAATCTTCCATCCATAGGAAGCCTTACTTGAGTAATATCCAAATTTGAAAGAAGTTTCAAATATGATGAAATTTGTGTAAAAAACAGAAAATCCAAAACAAAAAATATCTTTAATTTTCCATCAACTCTAAATTTAAACAATGCCCTATTTTCAAACTTTTCAATATGAATATCACTAGCTCTTTTTTCTATTGCAAAAAATAAGATTTTTTCTAAGAACTCCTTTATATAGCTATCTGAACTACTACTATTTAACTTTTGTAAGATAGAAAAAAGCTCTATTTTAAAATCCAAATTTGAAAGTAAAAATAGAATATCCATCTCATCAACTTCAATAAAACTTAAAATTTTTGTAAAATTATTTTTTATATTTTCCAAATTTGAGTTTTTACAAACAGCAACTTTTAGAATTATATTGTCTTCAAAAATAGGAATTATTTTATTTTTTATAAAATAATCTTTTTCATACTTCTCAAACAGTGAATAATTAATCAAACTTTTTAGGATATTTTGCATACGATAGCTCCAATTTTATCTCTTCATTTTCGTTTTTCAAAATAACATAATCTTTAAAAATTTTTATTAGTTTAAAACCATTTATCTCATCATTTTTTTTAAGCCAAACTCCATTTATAAAGGCAAAATCTGAAACTATTGCATTTATCTCAAAATTTATAATTTCATACTCAATAATCTCTTTTTCATCTTCCTTATATTCATTATTATCTATTTCTCCTATCTCTTTTATATCTTCTTTTAATATTATTTTTTCATTATCTTCAAACTTTTTTATATAAAAATTTCTAAAATCTATATTTAAATAGACAATATTTTTATCCTCTTCTTTTTTAAAAATCATCTTTTTAATTCTGCTAAAATTATTTAACTTCTCAATATTTTCTAAAAATAGGAAAATATTATTCAAGCTTCCACTAAATTCAAGAAAAATCTCTTCATCTTTTTTTTCACTCTTTCTTATAAATATCTCATTCTCTTTTGCAATAATTTCCAATTTTAAAGATATTTCAAGGATATTTTCTGACATTTTTTTATTTTCAAGTATATTAGATTCAAATTTTGCCTTTATAGAATCTTCACTATTTTTACTATTTTCTAAAAATATATAAACACTCAAAAATAGTAAAATTGGCAAAAGATAAAGCTCTATTTTTGTCTTTTTTGAGCTATTTACAAACTTATCATTTATATATTTGAACATCTATTTTTGCCTTATAAATATTTTTATTCTCAATAAAATCAATCTTTGAAGATAAAAAAACAAAATCCTTATCTTCCAAAAATTTATAAATATCATCTTTATTTGAAGAAGATATTTCAAGATTTAATATATCTTCAATAAAAGAAAATTTTTCTACTTTAAGATTTTCTTGCTCTAGTTTATAAAATATTTTTTTTAGCCATTGTTCAAAACTATCAAATTTATATGCATTTTCTAAAATTTTAATATCAAGATTATTTTCTTTTTCATAACTTTCTTGGCTTTTATAATTTTCTTGCATAAAAAAAAGTAAACAAAAAAAAGCTAAACAAAACATATATAAAAGAAAAAAGTAAAATGAATAATCCTTTTTTATGTCAAAAAATTTAATATTAGTCTTTTTTACAATCTCATTTTTATAAAGTTCATCTTTGTTAATTGTTATAAAAGTATCAAAAGTAATTTTAAAATTTTTGTTTAGATAGCTTAAAAGCTCACGATTGTCTATATTTTCATCAATATTTTGAATATAGTAGATTTTGTTATTTTTAAAAATTAAGAAATATTTTTCATAAATAAAAGAGATAAACTCTTTTTCATTATTTTCTAATAATTTATAAAATAACTCTATTTCTAAATTATTAAATTTCTCTTTTATTAAAAGAATTTGATAGATTTTTAGCTCTTTTATATAGTTTAAAACAATTTTTGAGTTTGAGGAAAGATTTATATTTTTGAGTTCAAAAAAGGTAGAAATAAAACTTTTTAAGTTTTTCTTTTCTATCTCTTCACTAGCTTCAATGTCGATAATTTCGATATTTTCTAAACTATAAAATTTACCCATTTTAGACTCATTTTTAAAAAATTATTTAAAAATGAGTTTATAAAATATTAGCTTAAAATAATATATAAAATTATATTATTGGATTTCCATATCATAACCCATTGATTTTAGGGCATCTTTGTTTTTTGTCCAATTCTTTTTAATGCTTACAAAAAGTTCCAAATAGCACTTTTTACCACTTAGTTTCTCTATTTTTATTCTTGCAGCTTTTCCAATTCTTTTGATTGCTGTTGCATTTTGCCCTATTATCATACCTTTTTGAGTATCTTTTTGTACAATTATTGTGGCTTTTATCACATCAACATTTGGCTTTTCTTCAACTTTATTTACAATTACATCTGTTTCGTAAGGAATTTCATCACTAATATTTTCAAAAATTGACTCTCGTATAAACTCTTTGTAAATATCTCTTAAATGCTCTGTAGTCATAATTTCTGGATCAAACAAATATGGATGTTCTGGCAAATATTTTACAACCTCATCTAAAATATCAGCTTTTTTTGTAGCTCTTTTTATAGAAATTGGAATAATAGCTTCGTAATTTTGACTATATTTTTCATACTCTTGTAACTTTGCCATTAGCTCATCATTGTTTACAAAATCTATTTTTGTAAGAAGTAAAATATGTTTTGTATTTTTCTTATTTTTCTCTAAAAAATCTTCATAATATTTTAAACTATCTGTAACTGGAGCTAAAAAAAGTATTAAATCACAATCTCCCATAGCTCTTAAAGCCTCTTCTAGCATAAATTGGTTTAGAAGCTTTTCTGTTTCATGAATTCCTGGAGTATCCACAAAAATAACTTGGTCATCTTCGTGCATAACTATAATATTTGACCTTTTTCTTGTTGCATTTGCTTTGTGTGAAACCATTGCTATTTTCTCACCAACAAGCCAGTTTAAAAGTGAACTTTTACCTGCATTTGGACGACCAACAACTGAAACATATCCGCATTTTGTCATATTTTTGCCTTTTTTTAATTTTATAATTTATATTACCATAATTTTACTATTACTATTTTTTATGACTTTATAAATCTTTTTGTAATTTCACTAGAATTTAGTTCTATATTTTTTTCATTTAAGAAACCAAAATAGTATTTTTCATCTTTATAGTTTGCTTCAATTACCAAAATATTTTTATCTTTATGATTTTCTACAAATTTTGTAATAGCTTCTAAAGGGCTATTTTTCCAATATTTCTCAATTTCACTATTGTTTCCAACATCAAAAAACATACAATCATCACACATAGAAAATATATACTCTCCTGCTCCTTCTAAAATCTCCAAAGAGCCACTATCGTGATCTAATTTTTCATTTGTAAAAGGGCAAAAAAGCTTGAAATTTCCGCCAATATCATCTACATTTATCTCTATTTTATTCATTTTTTCTCCATTATCTTAATACAACTTGTATATCATTTATACTTTTAAACTCAATAAACTCTTTTAAAAGTCCTACTAGCTCCACAACTTCGCTATTTTTCATCCTAATACAACCGCTTGATTCATAAGAACCAATAGTTTTTTCACTTAAAGTTCCGTGAATTCTAAAAGTATCCTTTCCATCAACTCTATGAGTTAGATTTATTTTTGCACTTCCCATATAGTTTAACTTATCTCCACCTTTTACAACTTTTGGCAAAACTATACCTTTTTTTCTAAAACTCTCTATTGTATCTTGTGTTGGATACCAAACAGGATTTAGTGTAATTTGTGTAATATTTCCAGTTCCTAAAGGCTTTTTTATATCTTTTCTGGCTGTTGAAACTTTGTAGGTTTTTAAAAGTTTAGATTTTTTATCAACTTTTGCATTTACGCTTAAAATATTTTTTGATGAATCAACATCGATTATTATCTTATCATAAGAGCCTGTTTCACTCAAAATATTATCAACTTTTTTAAAAGTTGATAGTTTTGGAGTATATTTATCTATTATTTTTGTTCCTATTTGTGAAAAATCTTCTACAAATTTATCTTCATCAAAAACATTTATTTTTGAGAATTTCTCTATAAATTCATCAATTTTGATTAACGACTCTTTGCTCTCTTTTGAAAAAGAGAAAGAAAAAATAAGAAAAACTAATAATAAAACTCTAAACAATACTTATATTCCTTAATTTGACTAAACTAAAGTAGATTTATACCAAAATTTACTATCAAATTAGATTAACAATTTTTAGGTACAATTTGCCAAAAATTATAGAAAAATCTGGAAAAAATATGAAAGAAAAATTAGAAACAACACTTTGCCACCTTACAAAATTTGCACCTTTTGAAGATACTACAGGTTCTTCACATTTTCCAATATACAACACTGCAACTTTTGATTTAAAGAAACAAAAAGGTGAAAAAATTTACGACTATACAAGAAGTGATAATCCTACAAGAGAAGCTTTAGAAAATTTCTTTGCCTATGCTGAAAATGGCTCTGGAGCAGTTTGTACACATACTGGAATTGCAAGTGTTGCCTTGCTTTTTGAAACAGTTTTAAAAGCAAACTCTACAATATTAGTTGAAGCTGATTGTTATGGAGGAACAAATAGATTACTAAAAATCTATAAAGAAAAATACAATATTGAAGTAATAAAAGCAGATTTCCACGATTTTTCAATGCTTGAACATATCTTAAAAACTTCTAGTGTAGATTTGGCTCTTTGTGAAAGTCCGACAAATCCAGGATTAAAAATAATTGATTTAGAAAGAGTTTCAAAACTTTGTAAAAAATATAACTCACTTTTTGCAGTTGATAACTCACTAGCCACATTTATTAGCCAAAAACCACTTGATTTTGGAGCTGATTTTAGCTTATTTTCAACTACAAAATATATAAGTGGACACGGTGGAGTAATTGCAGGAGCAATTGTTGCAAAAACAAAAGAGAATGTGCAAAAACTTCACTACTACTCAAATGCAAATGGACATAATCAAAATCCACTAGATGTGCATCTTATATCTTTGGGAATTCCAAGCCTTAAAATAAGAGCGAAAGCAAGTAGTAAAAACTCTATAAAACTTGCAAAATTCCTAGAAAAACAAGAATTTATAGAAAAAGTTACTCATCCAGCTTTAAAATCTCATCCAGACAAAAATTTAGCAAAAAAACAGATGAGTATAATCCCTGGATTATTTTGTGCAGATTTTAAAAGTGTTGAATTAGCAGAAAAATTTATTGCAAATAGCAAAATATTTGGAGAAAAATGCTCTTTTGGCAGTCCTGATAGTAGAGTTGAAATTCCTAGCAAAATCTCTCATGCAAGTTTCTCAAAAGAGGAGTTAAAAGCTATTGGAATAAGTGATAGTACAGTTCGTTTTGCTATTGGTTTTGAAGATATTGAAGATTTAAAAGCGGATATTTTACAAGCACTAAAATGAAAGATAGTTCAAATTTTAAACCAATAGAATGTGGAGAGACTCTTCCACAAAAAAATATTCATGCCGTTTCAACTTCAATGCCAACTTTACAAGATGTAATTGATTATGAAGAGCAAACACCAGAGATTTTAGAAAAAATAACTGTTGCATATCCTAGATTTGTAATACATCCATATTTGAAAAAATTGGCAACTTATTTAAAAGAGAAATATGAAGTATCAAATGAATATGAATTGGTGCTATTAAGTAGCAAAAAAGCAGTAGAAGTTGTAAGTAGTAGATATTTTATTCATAATAAATTTGAGTTTTTTGAGCCTTTTGGAGTGATAAAAGTATTAAAAGGAAGACAACACCAAAAGGTTTTAAAATTTATTCAATATGTTGGATATAACTTAAGTTCAAGACTTGCTGAAGATTATTTGTATGATTTAAAATTAATAGATAAAAAACAAAATGAAGAGCTTGAAAATAGTGAAATTTCAAAAGATATTATCTTAAAAACTTTAGCAGATGGCTACAAAGAGAAAGAAGAGAATATCTGTTTAAGCCCATCTGGAATGAATGCAGTTTATAGTGTTTTAAAAGGTGTAAAAAACATCCAAGCAAGAAATGGAAAATCTGTTTTAATCCAGTTTGGATGGCTATATTTGGATACTACAAATATTGTAAATCACTATTTTGAAGAGAGCAAAGTTTTTTATGATGTTACAAATTTAAATGAACTTGAACTTTATCTAAAAGAACAAGGAAATAGAGTCTCTTGTATAATCACAGAAGTTCCTACAAATCCTCTTGTAAAAACTGCAAATTTAGAAAAACTGCGAGAGCTTTGCGATAGATACAATATTGTTTTGGTAATTGATTCAACTTTTGCAACTCCTTATAATCTAAATTTGAAACCTTATGCTGATATTTTTGTAGAGAGTTTGACAAAATTTGCCTGTGGAAATGCCGATGTTTTAATGGGTGCTATAATTTTAAATAGCAATTTTAAAATCTCACATATCAAAAATGAACTCTTTAAACAAAGCGATGAGCCATATATAAAAGATATGCAAAGAATGGCAAAAGAGATTGTAAATTATG
This sequence comes from Arcobacter vandammei, assembly GCF_016106035.1. Classification (GTDB taxonomy): domain Bacteria; phylum Campylobacterota; class Campylobacteria; order Campylobacterales; family Arcobacteraceae; genus Aliarcobacter; species Aliarcobacter vandammei. The sequence goes on along the minus strand of NZ_JADKPZ010000010.1, from coordinate 42,957 downwards.
AAAAAAGAGTGAAAAAAATATCTCAAAATACAAAAGAGCTTATCGAGTTTTTACATACTTTACCATATATTTCAAAGGTTTATTCATGTTTAGATGAAGAGAATTTCGAGAATTATCAAAAACTAATGATTGATGAAAATAGCCTTTGTGGAATAGTATCAATTTATATAGAAAATGATTTTGAAAAAATTTACAATAGCCTAAACTTAGCAAAAGGTCCCAGCCTTGGAACTGAATTTACTCTACTTATGCCTTACACATATTTGGCACATTATGACTTAATAACAAGCCAAAAGGGGAAAGAGTTTCTAAAAAAAATCGAACTTCCAAAAAATCTTATAAGAATTTCTGTTGGAGTTGAAAATATTGATGAGATAAAAAATGAGTTTTTAAGGATTTTAGATATTTATGATAGAAAAAGCGAATAAACAAAATATAGAAAATATCTCAAAACTAATAGTAAATGCAATTGATGATATTGCAAACACACTAACAGGTGAAAAAGAGCCAGAAAAAGTAAAAGAGACTTTGGAAAAATATATAAAAATGGATATTTGTAGGCTTTCATACAACAATATTTACACTTATACAAAAGAGCAAAAAATAGTAGGAATCTTAATAGCCTACTCTTCAAATGATGTTGAAATCTTGGATAAACCAATGCTAGAACACTTAAAAACAAAAAATATTTTTTTAAATTCATTTGAAAAAGAGTGTTTTCCTGATGAATTTTATCTTGATACTATAAGTGTAGATGAAAACTTTCAAGGGCAAGGGATAGCAAAAGAGTTTTTTGCCTATTTCTTTGATTTAGCAAAAGAAAAAGGCTTTAAAAAAACTTCACTTTTAGTAGATTACAAAAAAGAGAAAGCTAGAAATTTGTATGAAAAAATGGGCTTTTGTATAAATGACACTTTGGAAGTATCAGGAACAAAGTTTCATCATATGATAAAAGAGATTTGATTTATTCGGTACTACACTACCGAATGATTGTAAGTTATTCAGTAGTATGATGAAAAATATACTTTAAAATTTTTGGAACTAAGGATTTATCCTTAGCCAAAAGCTTGTTAGTGAAGATTTATTTTTTGAAGAGCTGAGAATAAATTCTTAGTTCCGCAGAAGCCAAAATTTAATACAAAAAGCCAAAGTGGGATTTTCCCATTTGAGCCTATTTCTATATCATCAGAAACCACAAAAGAATTTTCTATATCTTTAATTTGGGAAAAGCTTTTATTTTTTCCACCAATTTCAAAAATAAACTTATCATCTACCAAAAAATCGCCACTATTTGGATATAGCATATCATATTTTGCTTATTACAAAGTATAATTATCCTACTACTCATAACTTTTAGCTATACTTTTTGCAGTATTAAGCAAATTTTCACTCCAATTTTCACTCAAAGTATCGATTGTAACAACAGTTCCATTTATCTGTTTTGCTAAAATTTCAGATGATTTTTTTGAAAATTGTGGAGAGGTAAAAACTATTTTTATATTATGCTCTTTTGCTTCAGTTATTAGCTTTACAAGTTCATTTGGTTTTGGCTCTTTACCCATATTTTCAACTGCAATTTGCTCCAAATTGTATTTTTTTGCAAAATATCCCCAAGATGGATGAAATACCATAAAAGCCCTATTTTTATGAGCTTCTAAAATATTTTTTATACTCTCATCCAAAATCTGAAGCTCTTTTATAAACTCTTCATAATTTGTTTTATAAAAATCACCATTTTCTTTATCAGCCAAAACAATAGATTCATAAATATTTTTTGCTTGAGTTTTTACCAAACTAGGCTCAAGCCAAATATGTGGGTCTAAAGCATCTTCATCGTGTTCATGGTGTTCATGATGTGGATTGTCTTCATCATGATCGTGATCATCGTGAGAGTGCTCAAGCATTTCAATTTTTTCAATACCCTTTGTAGTATCAACAAAAATAGTACTTTTTGCATTTTGTTTAAATTTATCTATCCAAACTTTTTCGCTAGGCTCTCCAATTGTAAAATATAATTTTGAGTTAAACAAAGCTTTCATTTGTGATGGTTTTGGCTCAAAATTGTGAGGAGAACTTCCAGGTGGAACCATTACATTTATCTTAAATTTATCTTTTACAATTTTTTCTACAAAATATTTTTGTGGCAAAATTGTAACTGTAATTTCTTGTACAGTTGCAAATAAACTAGAGATTGATAGAGATAAGATTAATAATATTTTTTTCATAATTTTCCTAATATGCAACTAGGTTGCAAGATTTTCTTAGAATTTTAATCATTTTAAACTTTAATGCAACTTAGTGGCATTTTTAATGCTTTTTTTGATAAACTAAATTTATGGATAATTCAATACAAAAAAATAACTTTTCAAATATCAAGCTAACTACTGCTAGAAAATCTATATTAGATATATTAGTAAACTCACATAAACCTCTTTGCTATGAGGATTTAAAAGATAAAATTTTTATGGATAAAGCAACTTTTTATAGAAATATAACTTATTTCGAAGAAGAAAATCTTATAAACTCTTTTGAGTCAAATGATAAAAAAAGATATTTTGAGATAAAAGACAAAGAGCATATTCATTTTATTTGTTCAAATTGTTCTATAATTGAATGTATATATGATAAACCTAATTTCTCACTAAATGACTATAAAATCGATAATATAATTCTAAAAGGTAAATGTAAGGAGTGTAATAAAAATGAAAAATAGTATTTTTACAAGAGTACAATTAAGACAGATTGCAAAATTAAAAACTAGATATGATTTTATAAAAAATTTCGTATCAATAGAGACTTTAAGTGGATTAATCCTATTTTTGGTTACAGTTTTTGCAGTTTATATTGCAAATTCAAGCCATTCAAGTGCTTATTTTGAGTTTTTCTCTTCATATCTTTCTATTAGCTTTGCAAATCACAGTTTTTCTATGAGTATTCTTCACTGGGTAAATGATGTTTTAATGGCAATTTTCTTTTTAGTTGTAGGAATGGAGATAAAAAAAGATATGCTTGTAGGTGAACTTTCAAGTGTAAAACAAGCATCTTTTCCTATAATTGCAGCTATTGGAGGAATGATAATACCAGCTATTATTTATCTTAGTTTAAATAAAGAACACCCAACTGGATTTGGAGTTCCTATGGCAACAGATATAGCATTTGCTTTAGGAATTTTAATGTTACTTGGGAAAAGAGTAAATATCTCTTTAAAACTATTTTTAGTAACTCTTGCCGTAGTTGATGATTTGGGTGCAATTATTGTTGTAGCAATATTTTATACAAGTGAATTAAACTATATTTTCTTTTTATATAGTGCAATAGTTTATGGTGCTTTAATATTTTTAAATTATATTGGAGTTAGAAGAATTTTGCCATATATAGTTCTAGGTATTATTTTATGGTTTTGTGTACATAGTTCTGGAATTCACTCAACTATTGCTGGTGTTTTATTAGCATTTACAATTCCTTTAAAAACAAAAAACTTTGATAAAAATTACGAATTTGAAAACTCTCCTCTTGATAAATTATCTTTAGCTTTACACAATTTTAGTGCCTTTTTAATAATGCCACTTTTTGCTTTTGCAAATGCTGGAGTTATAATAGATTTTTCAAGTGTTTTAACACATAAATATATTGTATTAGGAGTTGCTTTAGGGCTTATAATTGGAAAGCCTATTGGAATATTTACATTTACATATTTAGCAACAAAACTAAAAATAGCTATAAAACCTGTAACTGTATCTTGGGCTGAAGTTATAGCAGCTGGTTTCTTAGGTGGTATTGGATTTACAATGTCAATATTTATCTCTCATTTAGCATTTAGTGATGAAAGTATCGTAAGTGCTGTAAAATTAGGAATTTTTGCTAGTTCAATTACAGCTGCTATAATTGGTGTTATTCTTATTCTTTTAGTTAAAAAAAGAGCCTAAGCTCTTTTTTTAATCTCTATTTTTCTAGCAAATGCTCATATTTTTTATCAGTTAAAAGCTTCATAAAAGCAACCAAAGCATCAACTTTTCTATCATTTTGAGCATTTGCTTTTAGCTCTTTTAGTGCAACTGTATCTTTGTGTTCTGGTTCATCCCAAGGCTGTTTTGTCTCAGGGTTTAGAACTCTATCTTTGTTATTGTATTTATCATAAAACTCTACAACAGTTCTTAAATCTTTAAAAACTCCATTGTGCATATATGGAGCAGTTACAGCTACATTTCTTAAACTTGGAGTCTTATATTTTCCTATTTGCTCATTTTTATTTTTTTCATTTTTTATTTTTTCATTTGCTAAAAGCCCTAAATCTTTCTCTTTTACACCATTTATTTCTCTAAGTTCATGATTTACAGGAACTCCAATATTATGAAACTCATAATTTGTAAAAGTCTCTCCAGCTTTTCCCTCGCCTTTTAAAATATGACAAGTTGCGCATGAGTTATTGTTATTTGAAAAGAAAATAGACATTCCTAAATCTTCAAGAGGAGTTAAGTCATATTCGCCTTTTAAATATCTATCATATTTTGAATCAAATGGAGAAAATTCATCAGTTCTCTCAAAACTTCCAATAAGAATTGTCATAGCTTCATAAGCTTTTAAATCATCTTTAAAAATATCATCTCCAAAAAGTTTTTTGAAGTTTTCTACATAAAAAGAGTTCTCTTTTAATCTACTTACTACCTCTTTTTCATCTTTCATTCCCATTTCAATAGGATTTAGTGGTGGACCACCTGCTTGTTCTTCTAAAGTAGCTGCTCTTCCATCCCAAAATTGCCCACCTTTATAGAAGCCTTTTTTCTCATCAAAATGAAAATTTGGAGAAAACTTTGCATAAGAAGCTGTTGGAGCTTGTCTATCTCCCAAAGATTTCAGATCATCTCCCAAAGATGCCATTTGTTTTACACCATTATCTCTATCATCTATAAATCCAGCTTGTGGATTGTGACAGGTTGCACAGCTTTGAGTTCTATTTTTTGATAAGTTTACATCAAAAAATAGTGTACGACCTAGCTCCTCTTTTGAAATATCATTTGCATTAAGTATTTGACTTAATACTATTATTCCTAAACCCAATTTTAAATTTTTCACTAGAAACTCCTTTTTTATATAGATTTACAAATGGTCTAAAATATAAATCTTTTATGCTTTTATACTCACTCATCTGATTTTTTCTTATTCCAAATTTTAAAACTTTTACATCTTTTGATAAAGCTAAAGTTCCAAAAACTCTATCCCAAATAGCAATATAACCACCATAATTTTTATTAAAATGTTTTTTATCGTGATGTATTTGGTGCTGTTTTGGAGATAAAAACCACTTTTCTATAAAAGAAAAATATGCAAATGGCACATGAGAATGTCTTAAATTTGAACCAAAAATTGAAGTTATAAAGACTAAAATATTTACTCCAAAAACCATATATATATTTATTTTTGCACCAAAAATATAGATAAAAACTCCTGTTACAAAACCAATACTAAGAGCATATCTAAGCCCAAATAAAAAGTTTTCAACAAAATGAACTCTATAAAAAGTAATAGGTGTTAAAACTTTTGCACTATGATGAACCTTGTGAAATTCCCATAAAATAGGGATTGTATGCAAAAATCTATGAAGCCAATATCTTGTAAAATCACTAAAAACAAAAATAGCAATAGTATATAAAACTGTAATTTGAAAATAAGAGAAACTAAAAGTTTCAAAAAACCCAAAATAGCTATATAAACTCTTATTTATAAATAAAGCAACACTTTTTGCACTTAAAACAAAAGGTATTATAAGTAAAATATTTACCAAATTTGATAAAAAAAAGTAAATATAATCTAGCTTTGCACTAGGATGTAGCCAAAGTTTTGAAGAGCTTATTACTCTTGTACTTTTTTTTGTGAAATAAAAGTACAAGATAGCTAAAAAAAAGCAACTCAACAAATAGAGCCAATATACTCTTTTATTTGGGTTTGTTAAAAAATCAAGTGCAAGAAGCTCCAAAATCAATCACCATCAGCATCTAAAATTTCAGGTTTAAGTCCTAATTTTTCAATAATTGTTACATAATACAAATCATGAATTTTTGAAATAATCTCAAAAAGTTTTAAAGCATTTGTAAAATCATCTTTTGGTAGAGTTTTTAACTCTTTTTTAGCTAATTCAATATTTTCTAAAACTAAATTTAAATCATTTAAAGCATTTTTCTCTTTTGCCAAAGTATTTAAGTTTTTATAACTTTTCTCTTCTATTAACTCTTTTTGAGCCTCTAAAATTGCTATTATTGCATCAAATGAGCTTTGACTTAAAAAATATTCAGCACGATTATTTTTTGCATCATTTTTATATTTTGCTGAAAGACCTGCAGGATTTCCAACTCTCCACTCTTTTAATCTATATGAAGATGCTATCAAAGAGTTTATTATTATTGCATTCTCTTCAGACGCTTCTTTTGTAGGATTTGCAAGATAATTTTCATAGGCTTTTTTTATCTTTTCAAGATAAGATACAATTGAGTTTAAAATCTCAACAGCCATATCTTTCTCTCTTTGACTTAAATCTTTATTTGAATATAAAACATACTCTAAAGCATTTACTGTTTTAAAAGAGTTTTTAAATAGGGCTACTTTTATATCACTACTACTTTCAATTGCTCTTTTCATTTGAGAGTTTAAATCCTCTTTTAGATTATTAAAAACATCTATAAATCTTGGCATATCTAAAAAATCACTATCTATTTCACCTGCAAGATAATTTGCTTCAACTTTTTTCCAAGATTGTATAAAATTTTTAAAATTCTTATCATTTATATCTTTTTGTAAAATCTTTGCATCATCTATAGCTTTTTGTGTATCAACTATTGAAACTTTTTCCACTATATTTTGGAAAATTGAACTATTTGCATATAAACTTACAGCAAATAGTAAAAAAAGAGCGACTATTCTCTTCATTATAACTCCTCTAAAAATTTAATTAATTTTTCTCTATCTTCTTTTGATAGAGATTTGTAAGCAAGTTTACTATTATTTGCTTCTCCACCATGCCAAAGAATTGCCTCTTCAAAGCTTCTAGCTCGTCCGTCATGTAAAAGTCTAGGTTTCTCACCATTTATCTTCTCAAATAGTGCATTTCCCCAAAGTGGAGCTGTTCGCCACTCTCTTTTATTTGCTTTAAATTCAACTCTATTATCAGCTAAATCTTCTCCCATATCATGGAGTAAAAAATCAGAATAAGGAGATACTTCAAAACCTAATTTTGTTTGAAAACTACTTATATGGCACTTGCTACAGGCTAAACTCTCAAATATAATAAAGCCATCTTTATACTCTTTTGTATCTTTATTTGCACTATAAGTTTTTAGATTTTTTAGATAAAAACTCATAGCATCAAGTCTATTATCTGGTAAATCTATTTTATCTTTTGGTTTTGGAGCTTCTAGGCACTCTTTTTGAAATTTTGTACATTTTTCATCTACAACAATAGAAGTTGTAAGCCCTATATCATTTGAAGTAGCAAAGGCAACTTGCTCTTTTAGTTTTGAAACACTAGCTTTCCAAGTATATTTTCCTAATTCATATTTTTTTGTAAGTGGTGAATATACAAAATTTGCTTTTCCACTTATTCCATCACCATCTTTATCATTTTCATCTTCATTTTTTAAAATATCACTATCAGCTATTAAGTCAATTAAAGCCATTCCATTTAAACTTTGAGCCATTCTATATGAAACTACTGAATTTTCATCCAAAGATCCATAATTTAGATTTTCCAAAGAGTACTTTGGTTTTTGTAAAATAACCTTTTCTCCATCATCTAAAAGCTCAATTTTATCTTCAAACTCTACTTTTATATTTCCTTCAAAAGGAACTCCAAAAATACCATTAATCGAAAGTTGCTCCCCATAAACTTCATGTGGAACAAAACCTTTTTTAAACAAAATATCTTCTTGATTTTCTACTTTATTGTTTGTTGATAATCTAGCAACCAATGCTCTTGAAACTGTGAAATCTTTATTGAGGAGTTTGCCTTTACCATTATTTGGATGGCAAGAGATACAGGAATTTGCATTAAAAAGTGGACCTAAACCATCTCGTGCTGTTGTAACACTAGGAGCTTTTACCCAAGGAATATTAAAAAAACTTCTACCAAGCATAAAAGTATCTTTCTCTTCATCATTTAAGCCATCAATTTGTTTTAATAATAGTTTTGAATCTTTATTATTTGATATATATTTTTCACTGTTGTTAAAAGCAAAAAGCCCTGTGCAAGATAATATTGCAAGGGCTTTTATGATTAAACTTTTAGACATCTTTATAGTTTTGTCTCTTCAGGATCCGTAACATCATCTTCAGTTAATTTGATATTATTTGCTTTTGCAACTGTTACCATCTCATCACCTAGTTTTCTAAGCTCATTTTTAAGTTTTACTAAAACTTTTGATTGAGGATTTTCTGGTCTAATTTGATAATCAAAGTGAGCTTCAGTTTTTGCAACTTTATCTACACTTGCAATTTTTTCTTCAATATCAGACATTAATTTTAAAACTCTATCTTTATCATCTTTATTTAAAGAGTCAAGTAAAGATTCACCATATTTTTTTCCATTATAAGTAGAAGTTAAAATATTTTTGAAACCTTCATAATTTTTTACTAAATCTCTATGAGTATTATCAGAGAAGCAAGAGTGTTCATCTTCTTCACTAGGAGTTAAAACTGCAACAGCAATTCTTTCATTTGCTAATTCAGATTTTATAAATACACCCATTCCAGCAATGATTTGTTGCATAGCCTCTTTTTTTGAAAGATTTCTATCTTTATTTTTACCTTTGATTTTTCCTAAAAGTGCAGCTCTATAAAGTCCTGCATCACCTTTTATATCTTTTTCCCAAGCACTTTTAACAGTTTCTAAATCTTGAACTAATTTTTCTGTTACAACCTTTAAGTAATCTAATCTTCTATCTTTATTTGCATCTGTTGTAAAATCGCTAAGAGGTCTAAGACCTGCTGTCATTGCTCCATTTGTAACTTTATCTTCTAAGAAGTTGTTATAATCTTGATCTTGTCCCCAAAGTAAAAACTCAATTGCATGGTAACCTGTACTTACATTTGCTTCTCCACCATTTTCATTTAAATCAGTTAAAGCTTCAACAGTGATTTTTGTAACATCAACCTCTTTTGACTCTTCACCACCAGGATTAAATTTTCCAACAGTATCAATAATATTTCCACTTGTTCTTTTTCCATCTGCATCAATTGTATAGTCAATCATATTTTCATCTAATGGCCAAGCATTAATTTGCCCTTCTAAGCTTCCATAAGAACTTGCAATCCATCCCTCTTCTGCATCAATTGGACCATTTGAAAGTCTAAATATTTCTGTACTTCCATAAGATTCTCTTGATTGTAACCAAGCTTTTTTAGCATTGTCTAAACCTTCTTGAGTAGGATTAGCTACAAAACTATCAATAGCAACTTGAAGAGCTTTTGCATCTTTTAAAGCATTACTATAGTTGTCTAATGCAATATTTGCATAACTTTCAAGAAATGATGAGTTACTTTTTACTTGAATTGTAGAACTATTTTCACTTTTTTGATTAGCTGATGCACTTAAAGCTAAAGCAGCAGAAAGTGATAAACTTACTAATATTTTTTTTCCAAACTTCATAAAAATTCCTTTATTTTTGATTTGGAAATTAAATCAAAAAAAAACTTTGACTTTACTTAAAATGATAACAATTATCAAGATGTTTTAAAATAAACCTTTTAGCCCTTTTAAAATCTCTTTTCCACTCTCATCAGATTTATCTTTACCTAAAACTTTATTTAACTTTTCACCCAATTTATCTATATTTTTATCTAATTTTTTTTCTAAAATATCTTTAACATCAAAAGATAAAGTTGGATTATTTAAATCATTCTCCAAAATAACTGCAAATTTATTATCTTTAATTTGAGTATCAATTCTTGCATATATAGTATTTTTTTCTAAGTCAATTTTTGAATTATATATCTCTAATTTACTTTTTGGACTTTGCATTATAAGGTTTGAAGTTAGAAGTTTGTCATCAATTTTTGTAGTTAATTTTGAATTTTCATAAATCTCTTTTGTCAAATCAACTTTTGTAAATTGACCTACAAGTTTTGTAAAATCATTTTCAAGAAAATGGCCATTTAAAAAATTACCAAGTAAATCACCTTTTTTTGTCAAAAGGTTGTAGTTTAAACTTAAATCTACATTTGAATCAAATTTCTCTTTTTGTTTTATTAAATACATAATACTCTTCATATTTGAATTTCTTAAATTTGCATTTAAAAGATTATCATTTAAAATAAAATCAAAGTTACCACCTGCTAGTGTAGATTTTCCATCCAAAAATAGCCTACCTTTGTCAGTTTTTATATCTCCATTTAATTTAATATCTCCTCTTAATTCCATCTTTGTGAAATCTTTTAATTTTGATAAATCACTAGTTACAAAAATATATTTACCAAATAAGTTTTCATCTTTTAAATTATAAACCAACTCATCAATATTCAAATTCCCAACATTTGATATTGCTTCAATTTTTGAAATTGCTTTATTATCCTCAAATTTTGTATCAATTTTACTATTTAATACAATTTGCTCTTTTATATTTTGATTATAAACTGCATTTACAACTTCATTTATTATCTTTACATTATTAAATTTAACAAAGGTATTTCCACTTAAATCCTTAATATTTTTAATATTACCTTTGGCATCAAAATGCCCAACAGCATAAACTGGTTCATCCAAAAGTTTTAAAAGTTTTTCAATCTTTGCACCTTCAATATTAAATGTAAGATTACTTAATGAACTATTTTTCATATCAAGATTATAATTTATCTTACTTTCAATTATATTTGAAGATCCAGAAATATTAATATTTTTATTTTCAGATTTTAAAATTCCTTGACTTTCAAGCTCTCCTTTTAATTTCTTACCAGTAAACCCCTCTAATCTTTCAAGGTTTTTAACCAAAAGTTGAAAATTACCAAAATAGTTTTTATTTGTTAAGTCTAATTCAAATTTTTCAAATATCAAATTTAATAAAGAACTTTTAAAGTCAATATTTGAAATTACTTTATTTTGCGAAAAATCACTATTTATATTTGCATCAAAAGAGATATTTGATGATAAAGTTTGATTTAACTCTTTATTTATAACTTCATTATTTAAAATACCTTTTTCTATATTTCCTTTTAAATTACCACTTAGATTTTTTGTTTTAAAATTATTAATATTTGCATCAATATTTAAAATACCTTTAGAATATATAGGTTCTTTTAAAAGTTCCAATAACTCTTCAACTTTTAAATTTTTAGAATTTATTAAAATTTTATCTAGTTCAAAATCAACTAAATTTATATTATAAACTGTCTCTCCACTTGCAAAATTTGAAACTCCATTTATTATTGAACTATTTTTATCCCCTATAAAAGTTCCATTTGTAAAAAAAGCTCCTTTTAAATCAATATTAATTAAATTTTTTATATTTTCTAAATCATTTATTTTTATATCATATTTTAAATCAACTCTTTTTTTTAAGATTTCAAAGCCACCATTTATATTAATATAAGAATTATCATCAATACTTGCATTAAAATCAAAGGTTTTAAATGTAAAATTTAATTTTTCTACCTTTAATTTTACTTTATCTTGTTCACTATTTACCCTATTTTCTATATATGTAGATATAAAGGAATTTCCATATTTTGTAAAAAATAAGCCAAAAATTGCCAAAATAATTAATAATATTATAATAATAAGTGATATAAAAATTTTCTTCATAAAAAAGCCTTTTTTAATAATATTGAAAATTATAACAAAGAAATAATAATATTTTTCTGTTTTAGCTAATATTTAGCAATATTTTTTTATAATCATAGCCGTCAAAGTACTTAGTAGGGATACGCAAGCCGAATTTACTTTGAAATATTTTTATAAAAGGAAAAGAAATGAAAAAAATCGTTCTTTTAATGCTAGCTATCGCTGGTTTTGCATTTGCTGCTGATGAAGCAGTTGTTAATGAAACTTTAAAAGCTTACTCTGTAGTAGCTGCTGGTATCGGATTAGGTCTAGCTGCTCTTGGTGGTGCTATTGGTATGGGTAATACTGCAGCTGCAACTATTGCTGGAACTGCAAGAAACCCAGGTTTAGGTGGAAAATTAATGACAACAATGTTCATTGCATTAGCGATGATCGAAGCACAAGTTATTTATGCACTTGTTATTGCTATGATTGCATTATATGCAAACCCATTCCTATAATAGTTAAATCACAACAGATTTAATAAATCTTAGGTCAGGAAGTTTTCTTCTTGACCTTTTTTCTTTTCTTATTCATAAATGCGGCTGTGGTGGAACGGTAGACACGCTATCTTGAGGTGGTAGTGGCAACAGCTGTACGAGTTCAAGTCTCGTCAGCCGCACCATTTATATAAAACTTATAATCTTATTCTAAAATATCTTTTATATTTAATCTTTGACCTTTTAAGTATTCAGTAGCTTTTATCTCTTTTTTAGATGGTGCTTGTAGAGTTTTTATCTTTAAACTTCCTATCTCACAAGCAACAACGATAAAATCTTTCTCTATACTTAAAATCTCTCCAGCAATATTTTTTGAACTATCTTCTAATAACTCTATATCTTTTAGTTTAAGCTCGGATTTTAGGAAAACTCCTGGCCAAAATGAGTATGCTTTGTATTTTAAAAATAGTTTCTTTGCATTAGAGAAATCAACTTCACCATCCTCTTTTTTTATCTTTTTACAAAAACTTGCACTATTATTATTTTGTTTTATCGCCTTTAAATTTTCAAAATTATCTAAAGTTGTGATTGTAAGTTTTGCTGCAAGATTTGATAACTTTTCAAATGCTTCACTTACAAGCATATTTTTATCATTTTTCAAATATGAATATCCCAAAATATCGCCACAATCAAGCCCTTCTTCCATAAACATAGAAGTAACTCCCAGATACTCATCATCATTTAAAATCCCCTCTTGAATAGGACTAGCCCCTCTGTAAGATGGCAATATTGAAGCATGAAGATTTATACAAGGAGCAAGGCTTAAAATCTCTTTTGGCAAAATTTGACCGTAAGCAGCAACAACTATAAAATCAGGATTTAACTCTCTTATAGCAATATAAGCTGCTAGATTATCTTTTAGTTTTTTTGGTTGTAGTATTGGAAAATCAAGATTATTATCAAGGCAATATTGCTTTATATCTGGTGGAGTTAAAAGCTGTTTTCTACCAACTGGTTTATCCTCTTGTGTAAAAACTCCAACAACTTCATAAGAGCTATTTAATAGCTCTTTTAAAATTTCTGTTGCATAAGATGGTGTTCCCATAAATAAAACTTTTTTACTCAAAATATTCTCCTTATTTTTTAAAAATTGTTCCACTATTATGGTTATTGTTTACTAAAAAATCATAAGCATTTGTCAAATCAAAACCACTACTTAAGTACATTGGAATATTTTTTTGCATTAAAAAATCAGCTGCCTTTAGTTTTGTTACTATTCCTCCTGTTGCAAATTGTGAATTTGCACTAGGTTTTTTATTTAACTCTTCTTCGCTTATTTCACTTACAATTTTTTGCAAGTTAGCATCACTAAACTCTCTTGGATTTTTATTATAATATCCATCAATATCTGTTAAAATTGCAAGCATATCTGCTTTAAAATAGTGTGTTATAAAGGCTGCTAATTGGTCATTATCACCTATTAACTCTTCTGTTGCTATTACATCATTTTCATTTATAATTGGTAAAACTTTGTTTTCTAGCAAAATTTCCATAACATTTTTTGCATTTTTTGACCTTTTTCTTGAATCAAAATCATCTGCAATAAAAAGCATTTGAGCAACTGTTATATCGTATTCTTCAAACATCTCTTGATAAGTTCTCATAAGTTTTGGTTGCCCAATAGCTGCAAGAGTTTGTTTGTTTGCTAAAATAGTTTTATCAAGTTTTAAAGATGTATATCCAGCTCCAACAGCACCAGAGCTTACTAAAATAACATCAATATTTTTCTCATTTTTTAGTGTAGAAATTAGCTTTACAAGATTTTTCATTCTTTGAAAAGCCAACTCCTCACCTTGAGTTAAAACAGCAGTTCCTACTTTTATAACTAATCTTTTCATAACTTACCTTCTCTATTTTCCTAGCATTGTATAAAGTGCAAATTTTAATGGTGCAATATTTGTCTTATTTAGTGAAGATATTGGTAAAACAAAATATGGTTTTGTACTATCTTTTTTATTAAATATTAAATCTTGAACAAAATATGGTAAGTTCTCATCAAATTTATACTCATTTGTTTTAGAAACTTCAAGATTTAAAGCTTTTAAGAACTCATTTATATCAGCTTGTAAATCCTCTCCATAATATGCATCTATTTTTGTTAAAACTATTGCGAAATCTCTTTTTGCCAACTCTGTAGAAAATTTTAAAAGTTCCTCTTTTAAAACATTGTATTGGTCAATCATAGTTCTATAATTTGCAACATCAATAGTAAAAAGTAAAGTTTTTGTTCTTTCAATATGTTTTAAAAACTCTAACCCAAGCCCTCTTCCATCACTTGCACCATCAATAATTCCTGGAATATCAGCCATCACAAAAGAGTTATAATCTCCAACATTTACAACTCCTAGTTTTGGAGTTAAAGTTGTAAACTCATAGTTTGCTATTTCTGGACTTGCATTTGATGTTACAGAAATTAAAGTAGATTTTCCAACATTTGGATAACCTACAAGGCCAACATCAGCAATAAGTTTAAGTTCTAATCTTATGCTTTTTGTAATCCCTGGAAGTCCTGGTTGAAAATAAGTAGGTCTTTGATTTCTTGAGTTTTTAAAGTGAACATTTCCAAGTCCACCTTTCCCACCTTCAATAAACAAGAATTTTTCACCATCTTCTAAAAGGTCATATAAAATCTCATTCGTTTCATCATCTATTATTTGAGTCCCTGGTGGTACAATCAAAACAAGATGTTCACCACTTTTTCCTGTTTTTTGTCTTCCCATTCCTGGTTGACCTTTATCAGCTTTAAAAACTCTTTTTCCTTTATAAAAAGATAAAGTATCAGTATTGCTATCTACAACAAAGTAAACATCTCCACCTTTCCCTCCATCTCCACCATCAGGACCACCTTGAACAACAAATTTCTCTCTTCTAAAAGATGCACAACCTTGCCCACCTTTTCCACTACTTACACTAAATCTTGCACTATCTATAAACATAGTTTTCCTTTACAAATAAAAAAAGGGTGTATGGCAAAGCATACACCCTTTATAAAAAAACTAAATCTCTAATTTACGATGCTGCGTAAACAGAAACTTTTTTTCTTTTTTTATCTTTAATTTCAAATTTAACAACACCATCAATTAAAGAGTAGATTGTATGATCTTTTCCCATACCAACATTATTTCCTAAGTGAACTTTAGTTCCTCTTTGTCTAATAATGATATTTCCAGCACTTACAACTTCACCACCATATTTTTTAACACCAAGTCTTCTACCAGCTGAATCTCTATTATTCTGAGTACTACCCTGACCTTTTTTGTGAGCCATAATTTTTCTCCTTAAATTTTTTTAATGCTTAAGCAGCAATTTTTGTAATTCTAATTTTTGTGAAGCTTTTTCTGAAACCTCTTTTTAATTTAGAATCTTTTCTTCTTCTTTTTTTGTAAATAACAACTTTTCTATCTCTATTTACACCTGTTCCATCTAAAACTACAACTGCTTCAACTTTTGCACCTGATACAGCAGTTCCAGTTTTTAATTCACCATTATTAACTGCTAGTACATCAGTAATTTCTAAAGTCTCTTTAGCAGCCTTACCAGTGTAATCAATATCTATAATATCACCTTCTGATACTTTATATTGTTTCCCACCACATTTGATAATTGCGTACATCTTCATATCCTCTTCTTATTTATAAGCATAACTAGGCTTGGTTTTTATACTAATTTGCATTTTTCGAACGGGAATAATATCTAAGATTTTATTAAACTTTCTTTAAGCCCAAGATTATAACTTACAAGTTTTCCATCTTTTAACTGTTTTAGGTTATCTTTTATGATTTTTATCTTCATAATTTTTTGGTTAAAATCTAAATTTTTATCGTGTGTTACAAAAATTAACTTATTTGAATAAAATTTATGAAGTAAAATTAAAAGCTCTTGGTTTAGTCTCTCATCATCATAATTTTCTAACTTATCATTTAAAGAGATTTGATTTAGTTTTATATCGTTTATATCTGTTAAAAGTAACATAAACTCATCTTTATGATATTCAAACATTGAAGCATCAACAATATCTAAAACCATATCCAATCTTTTGGGATTTTCTAAAATAGATTTTATTATGCAAAGTTCTGCTATATCAATTTTTATTGTATTTTTTTCATTTACTCTATTTTTTGAATTTACTATTTTTACTAAATTCTCTCGAATATTTAATTTTTGAGCAATGTATCTTTTGTACTCATCTTGATTCAGTAAAGAGAGACTTTGCAAATACTCATTTGTCTCATTTAATGCTTTTTGTTTTTGAATTGGTTCATTTATATCATATTTATCAACTATATAATCTATTGCAAAAGGTATAAAAGCAATTGGTTCTAAAAACATATTATTTAACTCTTCAATTCTTTGTTCTTTTACCATATCAGCAGGATCAAGCCCATTTTTGAAAATAACAACTCCACCATCAAATTCACTTTGACTTAACATTACAGAAGCTTTAAAAGCAGCATTTTGCCCTGCTTTATCGCCATCATAAGCTAAAATAACCTTTGGTTCTCCTCTTCTTAAAAGTGGCAAATGCTCTTTTGTTAAAGCTGTTCCTAAAGTTGCAACAGCATTATTAAATCTTGCTTGATGAAGCATTATTACATCTAAATAACCTTCACAAACAATTATCTGTTTTGACTTATAAATTTTTTCTTTTGCCAAATGATAACCATATAAAAGCTTTGATTTATTGAAAATTGGAGTTTGTGGGGAGTTTATATATTTTGCACTATGGTTTGTTGTCGTTCTTCCACCAAAACCAACAAGTTTTCCAGTAATTGAGTATATAGGGAAAATTATTCTATCTATAAATCTTGAATAAAGTCCATTTTCACCTTTATCTATAATTCCAAATTCTATTGCATCGTTTATATTATGGTGATTTGATTTTATAAAATTAATTGTGTCAGTTGAACTACTTGCATATCCTATTTCAAATTTTTCAGCTGAAAAATCAGAAATTCCCCTATTTTTAACATACTCTTTCATAGAGTTATTTGAGAAAAAGATATTTTGATAAAATTTTTTTATATCTTCTAAAACTTTTGTATCTCTTACTTTTTCGCTAGAAGTTTCATAATCCAAACTAAAGTTATACATACTTGCTAGTTTTTCAATACTTTCTGGATATGAAAGTTTTTCATACTCCATCAAAAATTTAATACTATCTCCACCAACACCACAACCAAAGCAGTGATATATTTGTTTTGCTGGACTTACAACAAAAGATGGTGTATCTTCACCGTGAAATGGACAACAAGCTTTAAAATTTGCACCAGCTTTTTTTAAATCCAAAAATTGTGAAATTACATCTACAACATCTAAATAGTTTTTTAAATTTTCAATTGACTCTTTTTTTATCATAGTTTGATTATACTATTTTATTATTTTATATGAACTTTTATGTTAGCATCATATTTTATTATTAAATTAAAAAGGTTTCTCTTGGATAATTTGGTTTTGGAGTATAGGGACCCACTTTTGGGGGTTATTTTAGTTGTTTTTCTCGTATTTTTCATCTCTTTTATTACATATTCATACAGTATATACAAAGAAAAAACAGCAAGAAAAGATTATAGGAAACTATCAAAGAGATTTGAATTAGGAAAATTAAAAGAGACCGACTATATAAATTTATACAAAACTTACAATCTTCCTTTTGACTCTATTTTACTTTTGGCATCTACATTTTTGCATAAAGGTGATTATAATAGAGCAACTAATGTATATTTATCTTTGCTTGAAGTTGTCCAAGATAGAGTAAAAAAAGAGGAACTTCTTGAGCTTTTAGGAAATACTTACTTAAAAGGTGGTTTTTTACAAAGATCAAAAGAGATTTTTTTAAAAATACTAAAATTCTCTCCAAGAAATAAAAATGTTCTAAAAAGTCTTATGCTTGTGTGTGAAAAATTAAAAGATTATAAAAAAGCAAAAGAGATAACTGAAGCTTTAGGTGAGCTAAATGTTGATGTGAAAATTGATAGGGTTTATTATGAAACTCTTTTAATCCTAAATGATTCTATTTTATCAAATGAAAAAAGAACAGAACTTTTATTTGAAATTTTTAAAAAAAATGAGATTATACAAAGAATTTTTGCAACATTTTTAATTCAGTTTAATAAAGAGTTTCTATTTAATAACATAGATATTTTTGATTGTAAAAAATTAATTGATATTTTATGGTATCAAAGAAAAGAAGATATAGATTTTAATAAAATAAAAAATAGCGAATTTTTAAATGAACTCTACTGTGCAAAAGGCTATATAAATAGTGTAAATGAGAGTAGTGATTTTGATTTAAATATTTTAATTTTAATAAATAACCATAAAAAAGAGATAAAAACAAATTTAAATTTTGAATTTATTTGTAACTCTTGCAAACATTCTCATCCTTTTTTTGAAGCAAGATGTCCTAGTTGTCATACGGTTTTAAGCCTTGAAGTAAAACATCATCTAACAAAAGGTTTTGAACTTTCAAATAACTCTTTACAATAAGATAAAATATATTTTGTGTTATAATCTTAAAAAAAATAATAAAGGATCAAAATTGAGTGATTATTCAAAGCTAGAAAAGTGTTTGGATTATCAGTTTAAAAATAAAAATCTGATAATCGAAGCACTTACACATAAAAGTTTCAAAAAACCATACAACAACGAAAGATTAGAGTTCTTAGGAGATGCTGTTTTAAACTTAATTGTTGGAGAGTATTTATATACAAAATTTCCAAAATCAAATGAGGGTGAACTATCTAAAATAAGAGCTAGTTTGGTAAATGAAACAGGATTTACAAAACTTGCAAATGAGATAAAACTTGGTGATTATATCTATATTTCAAATGCCGAAGAGAGAAACAAAGGAAGAACAAAATCATCTATTTTATCTGATGCTTTTGAAGCAATTATGGGAGCTATATACCTTGAAAGTGGTTTAGAAACTTTAAAACCAATTATTCTAAAACTTCTTGAAGAATCTTACGACAAAATAAACCTTGATGTACTTTTTAGCGATTATAAAACAGCTCTTCAAGAGATAACTCAAGCTAGATTTGCCTCTATACCTGAGTATATTATTGAAGGATCTTATGGACCTGATCACAAAAAAGAGTTTGAGGTATCTATAAAAATTGATGGAAAAACTTATGGAAAAGCTAGTGGAAAAAGTAAAAAATTAGCACAACAAGCAGTTGCAAAAATTGCTATTGAAAAGCTAAGAGAGGAAGAGAATTGAATAGTTTTGGACATAGATTTAGATTTTCAACTTTTGGAGAATCTCACGGTGTTGCACTTGGTTGCATAGTTGATGGAGTTCCAGCTGGACTTAAAATCGATTTAGATTTTATTCAAAATGAAATGAATAGAAGAAAACCAGGACAAAATGAGTTTGCTACAAAAAGAAATGAAGGCGACAAGGTAGAGATTTTAAGTGGAGTTTTTGAAGGTTTATCAACAGGTACAAGTATTGCTATGATTATTTATAATGAAAATCAAAAATCTAGCGATTACTCAAATGTAAAAGATTTATTTCGTCCAGGACATGCTGATTTTACATACTTTAATAAATATGGAATAAGAGATTATAGAGGTGGTGGAAGAAGTAGTGCTAGAGAAACAAGTGCAAGAGTTGCTGCAGGTGCTATTGCAAAACTACTTTTAAATGAACTTGATATAAAAGTGCAAAGTGGAATTTGTGCAATTGATGGAATAGAAGCAAATAGCTTTGATTTTTCACAAGTGGCAAATAGCCCAATATATGCACTTGATAAGAGTGTTGAAGAGTTGCAAAAAAAAGCTATTTTAGATGCTAAGAACTCTCACAATAGTGTGGGTGGAGTTGCACTTATAAATGTAAAAAATTGCCCTATTGGATTGGGTGAACCAATTTACTATAAACTTGATTCTCAAATAGCAAATGCTATGATGGGAATAAATGCTGTAAAAGCAGTTGAAATTGGTGATGGAATATTAGCTTCTAAAGTAAAAGGTTATGATAACAACGACCAAATAAGAAAAACTGGATTTAAAACAAATCATAGTGGCGGAATCTTAGGTGGAATTTCAAATGGAGATGATATAAATGTAAAAGTATATTTCAAAGCAACTCCATCAATATTTATAGAGCAAGATACAGTTGATATTTATGGAAATGAAGTAGCTTGTAAGCTAAAAGGAAGACACGATCCTTGTGTGGCTGTAAGAGGAAGTGTGGTTGCTGAATCTATGATGGCAATAGTTCTTGCTGATTTACTACTTTTAAATATGTCATCAAAAGTTGAAAATATTAAAAAAATATATGCTAAGTAGGTTTATATTTTTACTGTTTTTCTCTTTAAATCTCTTTGCATCTGAAGATTTAGCAAAGAGATTAATCCTTGCTTATCCAGATTTTTTGGAAAAATATGAAGATAATTTTATATTTTTTAAAGATGGTTCAAAACTCTTATTTTCTGACGATAAAACATATTCAAACTATGAGGATAGATTAAATAACTCCTCTTTGAAAGAGCAAATGAGTATGAAATATGTAAAAGTTGAAGATGATATAAACTTTATTCCAACACAAAATGATGATGCAGGAAGATTTAGAAATGAAGAATTTTTTAAAAAAATGTATGGACAAAATAAAAAAGAGATAGAAAAAAATCTCGTAAAAATAAAATGGCTTGAAAAAAGTGAAAATAAAACTATTCTTGTTACAAAAATAAATAATATTGATAAAAAACTAGCAAATATCAGTAAAGAACTGGATGTTCTTCCAAAAGAGTATAAAAAATATCTTACAAATATTGCAGGAACTTATAAATATAGAACAATTAGTAAAACAAAAAGGTTAAGTAGTCATAGTTTTGGAATATCAATAGATTTAAATACAAAATATTCAAATTATTGGCTTTGGGAGAAAAAAAGTGATAAAATTGCAAGTTACAAAAATCAAATCCCAAAAGAGATTGTAAAAATTTTTGAAAAATATGGCTTTATTTGGGGTGGGAACTGGTATCACTATGATACTATGCACTTTGAATATAGACCTGAACTTTTAAATTAGGAGAATTTTTGATAGTTAATATGAATATTCCTAGAGGGAAAAAATACTCAAAAAGATGGATAGGATTTTGGAGTTTTTTTGTTTTTTTTACCTTTATTTTCGTTACAAATCCTACAAATTTTAAAACTATTGAAAAAAATGATATAAATTTTGAAATTTTAGGAGTAAATGAAAATAATCCAAATTCAAATATTTCTCAGGTAAAAGATGAACTTTTTAATATTAAAGCTGGAGAAAAAGAGTCTGTAATTTTAAATATAAATTTTTTAAAAAGCTCTTTTGTAAAGCTTGAAATTTATGCTCAAGAAGATTATATTGATGGAGATATATTATTTGAGATTTTTAAAAATGATAAGCTTTTAGAAAAAGATATTGTTAAAACTGGTGATAAATCATTAATTATAAAAGATTATTTAACACCAAACGATAAAATAAAACTTGTAGCATCAATAAATGCAGATAACCAAACTTGGGCAAAATTAAATATAAAAAAAATAGCAATTAGTGATATTTTTTTGTTAATTTCTTCACTTTTTTTATGGCTTTTGGTTCTATTTTTAACATTTAGGAAAAATCAAGCTGCTATAACTTTAGGGATTTATACAATATTTTTATTAGCAATTTATGCTGAATACACTACTTTTAATCAAATAGATATAAAATCACTTTTGGCAAATAGTGGGATTTTAATAGCAATAGCCCTACTTTTAGCTCTAATTTTCAACTTCTCAAAAAATATAAAAATTGCAAGTATAATTGCTATTTTTACAGCTTTAATATTTTTTGTTTTAGCTTTTGTTCCTTTGATGTTTATCTCTTATAAATTGGCATTTAATATTCCACTAGAAAAAGAGGCTCTTTATTCAATTTTCCAATCAAATACAAGTGAAAGTATGGAGTTTATAACTAGTTTTGTTCCTATTGGTTCTATTTTATTTATTATTTTTTCTTTAATATTTTTATTTTATATATCTTGGTGGCATAGAAATAGTAAAGTTAGAAGCTTTGATTTTACAACACTTTTTATTTTAATAGTAAGCACTTCAATAATAGCAATTTCATATATAGATAATATGAAGCTTCCTAATTTTATACAAGAGCATTATAATACTTATATAAAGGAGCTTGAGACATTTAAAGATATTCAAAATAAAAAGAATTTTAATGAAAACTTTGAAGCTTCAAAAGAGAAAATTGGAGAGACATATATTTTTGTAATTGGGGAGTCTTTAAATAAAAGACATATGCAACTATATGGTTATCCTAGACAAACTACTCCAAATTTACAAAAACTATATGAAAATAGTGAAATTTTAAAATTTAATAATGTTTTTTCAAATCATGTTTTAACTATGAGTACTCTATCTTTAGCTCTAACTGAAGCTTATATTGGAAGTAGTAAAAAATATTTTGATTCAGCTTCGATTGTTGATATATTGAAAAAAGCAAATTTTGAGACAATTTGGCTAACAAATCAAAATCTATTAGGAGCTTGGGATAATCTTGTATCAATAATTGCTTCAAATACAGATGAAACAATAAGTATAAATAACTCAATAGGAACAACAACTAGAACACAAAACTATGACGGGGAACTAATAAAATATTTAGATAAATTTTTAGAGACAAAAAGCTCAAAAAATAGAGCAATTTTCATACATCTAATGGGCAGTCATCTTGCCTATTGCCAAAGATTTCCAAAAGAGTATAGAGTTTATAATGATGATTTAGATGATAAAACTTTTGGAAAAAATTTAGCTTCAAAAAAAGATATTAAAAACTTTGTAAATTGCTATGATAATAGTGTTTTATATAACGATTTTGTAGTATCTTCTATGATTGAAAGTATAAAAAAACAAGAAGGTGTTAATGCCTTGATTTATATGCCAGATCATGCTGAAGAGGTTTTTAAAGCCTATGCTCATGACCCTGGAAAATTCACTTTTAATATGACACAAATTCCTCTTATTATCTGGTTTTCACAAGATTATAAAGATAAATATTTTGAAAAATATGAAAATATTTTAGAAAATAAAAATAGATATTTCTCAAATGATAGATTATATGATACTTTAATAGGTATTACAGATATAAAAACTCCTTTATACAAAGCTGATTTTGATTTAAGTTCAAATAAATATTTTATAAATGAAAAAGAGGCTTCAACACTTCATGGAAAAATAAAATTTGCACAAAATGATAATTTTATCTATTGGCAAGGAAAGAATTTTGATTATCTTTTAGAAAATAGTATAAATGATAAATTTATTATAAATAGTATTAATAGTTTAGGTAAATTAAACGATATTATAGAGTTTGGATTTAAATCTTTTGGCTTAAAACTAAGTTTAAATAAAGATAAAAAATTAGTTATCAAAGATAATGAAGCTTTATTTTTTGAAGATATTTTAAATAGTATAAATTTAGAAAATATAGATTTTATACATATTGAAGCTTCAAAAGAGAGTTTAAAAGAGTTAGATAATATCTCTACAAAATTTGATATAAAATCAAAACTAATTTTAAATAGTAATGAAATTATAAAAATCAAAACTCCTTTTGATAGTAAAAATTTCATAAAAGATATAAGAAATCAAAATATATCTAAATTTAGTAATAAACTTTATTCACTTGAATATAAATCAAACTTTGATTAAGAGTATAGTAAAGTTTTTTTGAATACAATACGGGCTTAAAGCAACTCTTTGGTCAAGGGTTGCTTTTTTGTTTTATAAAATAGCCATATCTATCTAAACTTTTTATACTGATACAAAATTCCTTTGTCAAAAACTAGCCATTTTGAAGATGGAAGCTCTGCTTCTTTTAAAGTATTATTTGTCCAAGTATTACAAGTGTGAAAAATACTATAACTTCCAGTTGCCTCATAAAAAGCATCATTTTCTCCATATTGAGCTTTTGTTTTGATATTTATAGCATTTCCATTTTCATATTGTAAATTTTTCTTTACAGTTGAAACTATTGAAGCATACTGCTCTTTTGAAATTGGTACTTTTATAGTCAAATCATCTTCTTCTATATCCTTATAATATGTGATATGAAAAGCAGTTGAGCCAATTCCAAGACCTGCAACCAAGGCTGTACTAACTTTTAGTTCACTCCAAGTAGGAGTATCTAAATAAAAGCCTTTATCGCCCCAACCTATAGAGATATAGTTAAAATCTTTACTTTTGCTAAGAGTATTTTCAAATGGGAAAAGCTTTGCCCAATAGATAATATTATTATCAAGTGGTAAAATAATATCTGTATGAACACCATTTGATTTTAAATACATCTCATATTCTAAATTTGAATAGGTTTTATACTCATTTGTAACTCTTGCAAAAATAAATTCAACTATAAAAAAGATTACTACTAAAAAAATTATAAATAAGAAGAAAATAAAGATATTTTTTATAAGATTTTTAATCATAAAGCCCACTTTTTCGTAAATTAATTTTATTATTTTTATATTTTTTTTATAAATATATGGTTAAAAAGAATATTATTTCTACTTTTATATAAGATATTACTCATTTTCCAAACTTGTATAATGCAACTCCAAACCTTTTGATGTTGCTACAAAGCCATTTATATTGATTTTTCCATCATGAACCATTTTATGGTGTGTTTTACAAAGTGGAATTAAATTGTATTTATGGTTTGCATTTATATGCCCAATAAAACCTTTTTCATCAGCTTTTGACTGCTCAATTATATGATGAACTTCTTCACAAGCACGACCGCAAATCACACAAGTACTTGTATATAAATTGTTATTATATTTTGAAGATTGTTTTTGCGAAATTCGCTCAATTTTTGTGTAATCATCTGCTAATTTCTTTCTAATCTCATTTGCAGTATTTAAAAACTCTCTATCCATATGAAGTGATTTTGCAAACTCCAATCCATATATAGATGAACCACTTCCATAAGATAATTTTCTATTAAAAATCAACTTATCTTCGCTATCTTCGTACATAACAGCCAAATGAAGACAAATAATATTTTTTAGATTCTCAATTTGCGGAATTTGTGGAAGTTGATGTAAATGTGTAGCAAATACAAAAAGTGCTTCAAGTTTTGACAGTTTTAAAATAGCACTTGCAACAATACTAAGCCCACTTAAAGTTTCAGTACTATGACTTATCTCATCTCCTAAAATCAAAGATTTTTTATTTGCACGATTAAAAATATTTTTTAAATCCATCATCTCAACTGCAAAACTAGATAAGCCTTTTGCAATGTTATCAGCTCCGCTAATTCTTGTAAAGATTGAGTCAAATATTGAAAATCTCATAGATTTACAAGGCACAAAAAATCCAGCTTGTGCTAAAATAACACTTATTCCAATAGCTTTCATTAAAGATGATTTTCCAGAAGAGTTTATACCAAAAAGTAAAATTCCGTGCATTTTATTGCTTGTAAGATTTATAGGATTTGAATTTTTTACTATTAAATTATCTTTATTCTCTTTTGAAACATAAGATAATTCCCCTAAAATAATATCATTTGGAACATAAATTCCTTGCTCTTCATTGCTCTCAATTATTGGATGTCGCAAATCTATAAGTTCTAAAAAATTCTCATCTTCTTTTGTTTTTACTATTTTTGGGCAAGTATAATTATATTTTTTTGCTGTTTTTATATTTGAAATTGTTAAATCTGTTTCAGCTATAAATTGAACTAACTCTTCTAAAAGTATGGCAAACTTTTTCTCAAGCTCAATAAGTTTCTCTTTGAAAACTAGCTTATTTATCTCTACAATTTTTCTAAGATTATGAACATATTTATCTGAAATTTCATCACTTAATCTACAAGAAATTTTTACAGAATTTGTTTGAGTTTTTATAGAAAAATCTTTAAAAAGTAGTAGTTCATTATCTATTATTATATGAGATTTTAGAAGTTCATCTTTTATTAAGTTGTATCTATTTTTTGTCAAAGATAGAAAAAAGCCCTCTTTATCAAGTCTATTTATACTTACAAAATTGCTATCATCACTTTTTATAAAACCTAAAATATGCTCTTTTATAAGCTCCAATTTTGATATAAGCCTATCATTTTCTTCATTTAACTCATCAATTTGAAGATTTATTCCACTTGTTATCATATTTGTATCGACATCTTTTAGCATAAATCTTCCACTTATACTTAAGTCAAAAGTACTATTTATTGATTTTATAAAGCTATCTATTTCAGCACTGCTACATGGTGGAGTTATAAATTTATAGTTTTCCATAAATTTAACAATCTCTTTTATACTTATTAAAGAGTCATAAAGATAGTTCAACTCAAAAGGGTGAAGCCTACTTAGTTTTATTCTTCTTGTAAGTCTTTCTATATCATAAATATTTGCTAATTCACCTTCTATTGGAGTGTGATAATCATAAAGTTCAAGTGATAAATTATATCTTCTACTTAGCTCTTTTGTATCTTTAATTGGGTTTGTTAATCTCTCTTTTAAAAGCCTTTTTCCCATAGCTGTTGAAGTATTATTTACTAATTTTATCAAACTTGGGTTGTGAGTTGTGTCGATTATATTTAGTTGTTCTAGTGCATTATTACCTAAATAGATATATCTGCTAACATCTAGTTTTATTGGATTTGATAATTTTTGAATAATTGCACTATCATGAGCTATTACAAAATCAATTAAAATTGCCAAAGATTCGCTAGATAGTGGAGTTCTTTCCATATCTAAATGCTCAATTGAGGTTAAAAGTGATTCTATATTAAAAACATTTTTAAAAAGTTCATTTTGATATGAAATTTTTGGTCTAAAGTTTCTTAAATGATAGCTTTTTAAATTTAGCTCTAAATAATCTATAATCTCTTTAGAATTTATATTTTTATCAGCAATTGTAACAATTACTTCGCTAGTTTTATGCATATTCATATAATTAAAAACTTCATCAAGAGCAAAAAATTTATCTTCAGCCGTTCCAAAAACTTCATTGTAATAACACTTTGCAGTTGTTACATCTATTGCACTATAACCTATTAAATAATTTCCTCTTATTTGATCAATTACTATTGAAGTTATAAAATTGTCATCTTGATCTACAATAAAATCAAAGTTAGTTCCAGGACTTACAACAACATCTAAATATCTACTTACATTGGGAGGAATACCTTTTTGCCGTATAATTGCAATAGTATATTTTTGTTCAGCAATAATCCTAGCTAAATGTTTTTCAAAAGATATTGCTGGAACTCCAGCCATTATTGGATTTTCTTTAGAGTTTTCAAGTATTGATTTATTTTTTCTTGTAAGTTGGATATTTAAAAGTTCAGCTATTTCTTTTGCTTTTCCAATTTTCTCTTTTTCGTTGTTTACTTCATAAACTTCAAAAAAAGTTCCTATTTCCATAAGAACAAGGGCATTTTGTCCATATTTTTGTTCAAAAAGTTCTTGTAATTTAAAATAAGTAGTTGTTAGAAGTTCACTTCTATTTTCAAGTAAAAAAGCAACCTCTTCTCTCACTATTGTCGCACTCCAGTCCAATCTCTAATCATTTTTCGCTCATCTTTTGAAATATTTGCATCTTTATGAACTAAAGTATATGCAGGAAGGGGCATAGATGAATGAGCTGTCCTATAAATTGCTTTTAATTTTTCATTTTTTTGTACATAATTATAATTTTCCCAATCTGAAAAGTTCAAAGCTCTAACACCCTCTTTTGTGTGATTTATAACAACCCAAGAAAAAGGAGCAACATTTGAGTACCAAGGATATTTAATCTCATTTGAATGGCAATCATAACAAGCTTTTCTTAGTATAATTTTTATATTTTCATCAGCTTTTATCTCAGCTGGGCTATTTTCTATATACTCTATTTTATCGGGTCTTATAAACTGCATAAGTACAAAAACCAAAGCTATAATCAAAAGTGCCAATTTCATCTTAAAATACCATCTTATAAATTCTATTTATTTCACTATTAAAAATATCTAAACTAATATTTCTTCCATATCTTTTAAACTCTTTACCTTCAAAAAAAACTATTATTGTTGGGTTTGAAAAAACTGTAAAATGTGTGCTTATTTCTAAACTATCTTCTACTAAAATAGGCTTTATTAAAGGGAAATTCTTTTGTAAACTATCTTCTATTTTTGGTCTTAAAACATGGCAAACAGAGCATGATTTTCCACTAAAATATAGTAAAACTGCACTATTTGTTTTTAAAACAGTGTTTAACTCTTCTTTGTTATCTATTTTTTGCATAATATTCTATAAAAAGATAGGAAAACCTATCTTTTTATACCTGATGTCCACAGTTTTTTGTAAGTCTATCTTTTTGAGCTAAATATGAGTTTAAAGCACCTAGATATGCCTTTGCAGTTGCTAACATAGTATCAATACTTAAACCATGTCCCACAAATGCTGGTGTTGTATCATCAAAACTTACTCTTGTTGTAACTTTTGCTAGTGCATCTTTTCCTTCGCTAACTGATATTACTTTATAATCTTTTAGCTCTCCACTATATCCTGTCATTCTATCGATTGTTTTAAAAATTGCATCCATAGTTCCATCACCTAAACCAGCATCTTTTAAAACTTCATCTTTATATTTAATTGAAACAGCTGCCATTGGCATACCGCTTGAACAGTCACTTATTTGTAAACCAACTAATTCAAAAATTTTATCATGATTTAAAGCTTCATCAGTGATTAACATTCTTACATCATCATCTGTTATATCTTTTTTCTTATCGGCTAAAACTTTAAATCTTTCAAATGCTGCATTTAACTCCTCATCACTTACACTATCAAAACCTAATTGTGCAATTTTATCTTTAAATGCTGCTCTTCCACTATGTTTTCCTAAAATTAAAGTGCTATCTTTGATAACTCCAACATCTTCTGGTCTCATAATTTCATATGTTTCTTGATGTTTTAAAACACCATCTTGGTGAATTCCACTTTCGTGTGCAAAGGCATTTTTACCAACTATTGCTTTATTTTGTTGTGGCTCAACCCCTGTAATTGTGGCAACCAATCTTGAAGTTGCATAAATTTCTGGTGTATTTATACCCGTATATAAATCTCCAAAAACATCTTTTCGCACTTTTATAGCCATAACAGCCTCTTCTAATGCAGAGTTCCCAGCTCTCTCACCCAAACCATTTATTGTAACTTCTATTTGTCTAGCACCATTTACAACAGCAGCTAAAGTATTTGCCGTAGCCAAACCTAAATCGTTGTGATTGTGAACTGAAATTATTGCTCTTTCACCTGCATAAGTGCTTAACTCTTTTACCATTGCACCTAATTCTGTTGGTAATCTATATCCAACAGTATCAGGTAAATTTATAGTTTTTGCACCAGCACTTATAACTGCGTCCATAACCTCTTTCATAAAAGGAATTTCACTTCTTCCAGCATCTTCCAAAGAAAACTCAACATCATCTACAAAAGTTCTAGCATATTGCACTGCGTGAACTGCTCTTTTTATAACTTCATCTGGAGACATTTTTAATTTATATTTCATATGAATTGGACTTGTTGCTATAAATGTATGAATTCTATGTTTTGGAGCATGAGAAACTGCTAATCCTGCTTGTTTTATATCATTTTCTATAGCACGACTTAATGAACAAATACTTGCATTTTTTATAATTTTTGCTATTTGACTAACTGCATCAAAATCCCCAGGACTTGCAGCTGCAAAACCAGCTTCTATAACATCAACTCCTAATTTTTCTAACTGTAAAGCAACTCTTAATTTCTCTTCTGTATTCATAGAACAACCTGGGCTTTGTTCTCCATCTCTTAAAGTAGTATCAAATACAATAATTTTATTTTTATCCATAATATTTACCTTTTCATTTCTTAATTGATTATATCTTTTTTTATATAAAAAAAGAAAAACAGATTTGTTGGAATTTTATTTAATTATAAATTTATAATTAGAGTGTTTTTTTTAAGAGAAGAAGAGAGTTTACACTTTTAATGAAATTGTGTTTAAAAATATCAAATATTTTCATATGACTCTCCTTTTTTGTAATTAGATTGTAAGTATATTTATTTTTTTTATATTTGTCAAGGATAATTTTTATCTTCTTCTAAAATTTAAACTTTTTAATAAATCACTTTTTGTGATTAGTTCATTGCCATTTATATCAGCAATTGTCCTTGCGACTTTTAAAACCTTATTTATACTTCTAAAAGATAGAGCATAATTTACTCTAGCTTTTTCCAAAATATCTCTACTTTCATCATCAAGTATGCAATATTTTTTTATATCTTCATCACTTAATTTTCCATTTAATTCTACTTGACCTCTTTGCTTTTGCCTAATAAATGCTTCAATTACACTTTTATGTAGTTCAGCTGAATTTACAATATTTTTATTGTCATTAAAACTATCATTCATTACTAAATACAGATCAATTCTGTCCAAAAATGGTTCACTTAAACGATTTTTATATCTTTGTATCTCCATCTCATTACATCTACACTCTTTCATACTTGATAGCTTATTTCCACAAGGACAAGGGTTCATAGCAGCAACAAAAATAAACTTTGTACTATACAAAACTTTACTATTTACCCTTGAAATTAAGATTTTATAATCTTCAAGAGGTTCTCTTAAAGCTTCCAAAATATTAGAAGGGAAATGTGGTAATTCATCAAAAAACAGAATTCCACTATTAGATAAAGCAACTTCTCCCATTTTTGCATTTGAACTTCCTCCACCAAAAATAGATGATTTTGTACTTGAATGGTGAGGATTTCTAAAAGCTCTTATTGGCGAAAAATCTACTTCTTTAAAATCAAGTGCTTGAAGTTTAGCTTTTTCTAAAATTTCATCCAAACTCATAGGAGCTAAAATATATTGCAATCTTTTTGCTATCATAGATTTTCCGCATCCAGGGCTTCCTTCCATAATTAAATTATGGTTTCCTGCAGCACTAATTAATGCTGCAAACTTAGCCATATCTTGACCTAAAACATCCTTAAAATCATCAATATAGTTTGTATCATAAAAATATTTTTCACCATTTATCTCTAGCTCTTTATATTTTTTCTGCTCTTTTTTATATAAAAACTTCTCTTTCTCAGAGCTTTTTACAAACTCCATTGCACTATTTAAACTATTTACAACAAATACTTCAATATTTGGAATATTTACCAATTTTTCAGCACTATCTTTACAAACTACAACTTTTTTTAACAAATTTTTCTTTGCTAGAGATAAAACAATTGCAAAAATATGACTTGTATCTTTTATTGTTCCATCCAAAGCCAACTCTCCAAAAAAGAAATAATCAGAAAAATCAACTTTCTTTTCATCAAAAAGTGCTATTTGAAGTGCTATTGCTAAATCAAAATGTGTTCCTTTTTTATTTATTTCAGAAGGTGATAAATTTATCGTTATTTTTAATGGAGGGAATTTAAAGTCATTTATTAGAAGAGCTGATTTGACTCTATCTTTGGATTCAGTAATACTCGTACTTATTAAGCCAACAATTGTAAAACTTGGCATCCCTTTTGTAAAACTAGCTTCTACTTCAACAACTGTTGCATCTATTAAATCTTGAACTGCTGATTTTATTATTTTCATATAAGACCTAAATAATTTATTTAATTATATATAATTATTTATAAAAAATTGCACTTTTAATTTCATTTATTTAAAAGATTAGTTGATATAATAAAATAAAAATAGGATTTTTATATGTCAGAACTTATGAATTGTCCTGATTGTGAAGCTGAAATATTATCAAGAATGGGAACTATTTGCCCTAATTGTGGCTTTACAGTAGGATATTTTAATGGAACAACAAAAAGAAAAAAATATGGTAAATTTTTTGCACTTACTGTTTTTGCACCTTTTTTCTCATTTGTAACTCTTCTTTTTGCTCAAGTAAATATTTATAGTTTTTTAGTATCTATTGCAATATTTTTTTATCTTGCAATAAAAGCTTGTCCTTATAATTTCAAAGAGATTTTTGGAACTAAATTTGAAAAGCTGTTTTTTTGGATAGTTTGGGGATTTGTAAATAGTTTTTTACTTATTTTAATAATAAATATATTGAAAAAAGGTATTTAAAAGAGAAATTATTTTTTCTCTTTTAATTTTCTTTTCCACTCTTTTTCAAACTTTTGTCTTTTTGTAAAAGATAGATTTTCTATAAAAACATGACCTTCTAAATGTTCCATTTCATGTTGCCAAGCAACAGCTAAAAAGCCTTCTGTTTCCATAGTTTGTTTCTCTCCAAATCTATTATAATATTCAACAATAATATGATTTGCTCTAGTTACATCTTCATAATATCCAGGTACACTTAAACACCCTTCTTGATAAACTTGAACTCCATCTTTATGAGTTATTTTTGGATTTATTGCCTCAATTAACTCATTCTTATCTTGAATATCTTCTTCATTTGGAATATTTATAATTAAAATATTAAGTGGAATTGCAACTTGAATAGCTGCAAGTCCAACTCCTTTTGCTTCAATCATAGTTTCATACATATCATCAAGTAAAGTATGAAGTTCAATATCAAACTTTTCAACATCACTTGATTTTGTTCTAAGCAATTTATTTGGATATGTAATTATTTCTCTAATCATCTTCTATTCTTTATTTGTGTTTTACAATCACTTCATCAATAAGACCATATTTACAAGCTTCATCTGCACTCATAAAATTATCTCTATCTGTATCTTTCTCAATAGTTTCAAATTTTTGTCCAGTTTGAGAAGCTAAAATACTATTTAAAGTATCTTTTAATCTTTGAATCTCTTTAGCTTGAATTTGAATATCTGTTGCTTGTCCTCTAGCACCACCTAAAGGTTGGTGAATCATAATTCTTGAGTTTGGAAGTGAGTATCTCTTACCTTTTGCTCCAGAACTTAACAAAAATGCACCCATAGAAGCAGCTTGACCGATACAAATAGTGCAAACATCAGGTTTAATATAGTTCATAGTATCAAAAATTGACATACCAGAAGTTACAACTCCACCTGGAGAGTTTATATATAAATATATATCTTTTTCAGGATCTTCAGCTTCTAAAAATAGAAGCTGAGCAACTACAGTTGAAGCAACAGCATCATTGATTTCACCACTTAACATGATAATTCTATCTTTTAGAAGTCTTGAATAAATATCGTAACTTCTCTCTCCTCGACCAGTTTTTTCAACTACATATGGTATATAACTCATATTATTTTTCCTAAAATTATTTTGCTAATTTCTCATCAAATAGTTTAGAGATAACTTTCTCTTCAATAATTGACATTTTAATTGCAGGTAAATATCCAGCTTCTTGATATTGTTTTAATACATTTTGTGGATTTTGTCCCATTTGAAGTGCTTCAAAATATAATAATTGAGAAACTTCTTGATCGCTTACTTCTACACTTTCAGCTTTTGCTAAAGCATCAATAATAAATGTAGCTTTTACAGAGTTTGTGGCATCTGTTTTTAACTCTTCTCTAATAGATTCAACTTTAGAAGCATCATTTTTTAACTCATTAATTTCATCTTCACTCATAGATCTGATTTTATTATTTAATGCAAAATTAACTTCTTGTTCAACTACAGTTTTTGGTAAAGCAAAGTTTATTTTTTCAACTAAAGTTTCTAAGAAAACTGGTTTTAGCTCATCTCTATAATAAGTAGCTTTTTCACCTGCTATCATTTGCTCTTTAATTTTTTCCCTTAAAGTATCTAAAGTTACATCTTTTTCATTTGGTAACATTTTTTGTGCAAACTCATCATTTAATTCAGCTGCAACTCTTTCTTGAATTTCGTGTAAAGTTACTTTAAATACAGCCTCTTTACCAGCTAAATCTTTTGCTTGGTACTCTTTTGGAAAAGTAACAACAACATCTTTTTGCTCTTCGTATTTCATACCAATAACTTGCTCTTCAAATCCTGGAATAAAAGAGTTTGAACCTAATTGTAATGGATATTTTTCAGCTTTTCCACCCTCAAATGCCACACCATCAACAAAACCTTCAAAATCAATTACAGCATAATCACCATCTTTTGCAGCTCTTTTTCTAGCAATTTTTTCTAATGGTGCTGATTGACTTGCAATTTCAGTTAATCTTGCATCTATTTTTTCAATTCCCACTTCAATAGTTTTTACTTCAGGAACTAGTGCTTTATAATCACCTAATTCAATACTTGGTTTACAAGCAACTGAAATTTCTAACTCTACACTTCCATCTTCTTTTTTATCGAATTTAGAGATACTAGGCTCTCCTATTAAATCCTCATTTTTAAGTTCAAGTAATTTTAAACCTTCATTTAAAACTTTTCTAATAGCTTCACCTTGTGCATCCTCAAGTAACTTATCTGCATATCTCTGTTTTACAACTGCAACAGGAACTTTTCCTTTTCTAAACCCTTGAACATTCATAGTTTTAGCTGCTTGTGTTGCAACTTTATCTAAGTTTTTTTCTATTAACTCTTTTGAAAGTGTTGCTTTTATCTCAACATTTGCTTCATCAACTCTATTTGCTTTAAATTCCATCAAATTTACTCCGATTTTTAATTTTAGCAAATATTTTATCTAAATTTTAATAAGGCTTTTCTTTAAAGTGTTTTTTGTAGATTTAAAATAAAAAACAAAAGATTAATAATCTTTTGTTTTTCTCATTTGTAGAAGTTCCCTTTGAACAGAGATATTTATACTTTCATTTGCTTCAAAATTTAAACTATAATTTCTTCCATCATAATCAACAGAATTTAAAATGATTTTTAAAGCTTCTAATCTTGCTAGATGTTTATCATCACTTCTTATTATATGCCAAGGAGCAGATCTTGAAGTTGTTCTTCTTAACATCTCATATTTTTTCTCAGAAAATTCATCCCATAAATCTTGAGCTTGCATATCAACTTCTGAAAATTTCCATTGTCTTAAAGGGTCGTGAATTCTTCTATCAAATCTTCTTTTTTGCTCCTCTTTTGAAACAGAAAAATATAGTTTAATTAAAATCATTCCTTGTCTTACTAAATCTTGTTCAAAATTTACAATATCTTCCATAAAAATTTCATGCTCTTCTGGTGTACAAAAACCAAAAATTGGCTCAACCATAGCACGATTATACCAGCTTCTATCAAATAAAACTACTTCTCCACCTGTTGGAAAATGTTCTATATATCTTTGTAAAAACCACTGATTTCTTTGAGTTTCAGTAGGTTTTCCAAGAGCTACAACTCTATAATGCTTATTATTCATATATCTTGTAATTCTTCTAATAGCTCCACCTTTTCCTGAAGCATCTCTTCCTTCAAAGATAATAATCATTCTTTTATTCTCTTTTTCCAACCAATCTTGAAGTTTAATAAGCTCTATTTGATAAGGTTTTAAACTTTGTAAATCATATATTTTTTGAATTCCCTCTTCTAAAACATCTTGGCTTAGTTTTTTGTAATCTTTTAAAAGAGTTTTTAAATACAAATTTTCATCTTGCAATGCTTTTAAATTTTCATCTAATTTTAAATTATTTTTATGAATTATTTTTGTATTTTGAGCTTTTACTTCTTCTTTTACAAAATTATTTTCAGATACATTTGTAACTTTTGTTTTAAAATCCTCAAATAATTTAACAGCTTTTTGTAAAGTCAAATTATCTTTTTTTGAGTATCCCAAAACTTTAACATATCTTTTTTTATCATGTTGAAATCTTGCAATAAACTTTTTACCAAAAGTTGAGTGTTCTTCTCTTGAAACATAAAGCCCAACTGTAGCTGTTTTATCAAACTCATTCAAATTCATATGTCGCCTTTTTCTACCCTTGAGGCTTGATGTTTTTGTTCCATATTCTCAATCTCAACAGAACCATTTATAATTATTTTTTTATCTATTTTAAACAAAGACTCATCTTTTGATTTTTTACTATAATTAATACTATTTAAAATGTATTTCATACAATTTAATCTAGCTTTTTTCTTATTATCACTTTTTACAATTGTCCAAGGAGCTGTTGGTGTGTGAGAAGCCATTAGCATAGAGTATTTAGCTGCTGTATATTGATCCCACATTTTTTGTGATTCTTGATCTATTGGAGAAAGTTTGTACTGTTTTAATAAATCCGTCTCTCTTTTTTTAAATCTTTTTTCTTGCTCTTTTTTTGAAACAGAAAAATAAAATTTAAATAAAATAATTCCTGCTTCAACCAACATTTTTTCAAAATTAGGAACATCTCTTAAAAATTGCATATGTTGTTCTTTTGTACAAAAGCCCATAACAGGCTCAACTCCACCTCTATTGTACCAAGATCTATCAAATAAAACCATCTCTCCTGCACTTGGTAAATGGTTAATATATCTTTGAAAATACCATTGTGTTCTCTCATCTTCATTTGGTTTTTCTAAAGCAACAATTCTAGCTCCCCTTGGGTTTAGATGTTCTGTTACTCTTTTTATAGTTCCACCTTTTCCAGCAGCATCTCTTCCTTCAAAAATTATTAAAACTTTTAAACCTTTCTCTTTTACATAATTTTGAAGTTTTAAAAGTTCAATTTGTAAAAGAGTTAGTTCCTTTTGATACTCCAAAGTATCTTTTTTAACCCAAACTTGAACTTTTTGTTCTCCATCTTCTATTTTCTCTTCTAAATCTTTTCTTTTTCTCTTTTTGTCCTTTCCATGCTCTATATTTTCTTCAGTATCTATTACAACTTTATCTTCAAAAGTATGCTTTAATAAACTTCTATCGTGCCCCATTTTTATCTCCTAATATTTATGAAAGTCTCATTTGGTAATCATTATAACCAAATTCTTTAACTATTTTATAACTATTTTCCTTTGTTTTTAAAACAATTGCTGGTAATTTAATCCCGTTAAATGTTGTTGTTTTTACCATTGTATAGTGAATCATATCTTCTAAGATGATTTTATCCCCTACTTTTAGTGGCTCATTAAAAGAGTAATCACCTATTATATCACCTGATAAACAAGTGTTTCCACCCAATCTATATGTATATTTTTTCTCATTTGGCATTCCAGCACCTCTAATTGCTGCACGATAAGGCATTGCAAGAGTATCTGGCATATGTGCTTCTGCACTTGTATCTAAAATTGCTAAATTCATACCATTTTCAAAAACATCTAAAACTGTTGCTGTTAAAAAACCAGTTTGCCATCCAATAGCTTCACCTGGTTCCATATAAACCTCCAAATGTGGATACCTAGATTTAAAAGCTTTTAAAAGTTTTATTAAACCTTCTACATCATAATCAGCTCTTGTTATATGATGTCCACCACCAAAATTAACCCATTTTAATTTTGAAAAATATTTTGAAAAATTCTCTTCAAATTTACTCAAAGCACCCTCAAGTGCATCTACATTTTGCTCACAAAGTGCATGAAAATGTAAACCTTCTAAATATTGTAATACACTCTCATCGAAGTTTGCTTTTGTTGTTCCCATTCTTGAAAATGGTGCACAAGGATTATACAAATCAACCTCAACACTTGAATATTCTGGATTTATTCTAAGTCCCATTGAAACTTTTCCAAAAGCTTTATCTTTGTATCTATTTACTTGGTTTATTGAGTTAAAAACTAAGTGGTGAGAAAGATTTATAATTTCATCTATCTCTTCATCTTTAAAAGCTGGACTATAAGTGTGTACCTCTTTTCCAAACTTTTCTTTAGCTAAAATAGCTTCGTGAAGTCCAGAAGCACAACACCCTTGTAAATATTTTTTGCATAAATCAAAAGTTGAGTGCATAGCAAAACCTTTTAGGGCTAAAAGAATTTTAACTCCTGCTTCATCTTGCACATATTTTAGAAGTTTCAAATTTTTTTCAAGCAGCTCTTCTTCACAAACAAATGCTGGACTTGGAAGCTCTTCAAGAGTTTTATATATTTTATTTTCCATATTTTTTCCTAAATATTTAAAGTTTTTATCTATTTTTCAATAAAAACAGATAGAAAGTTTAAAATGTTTTTTCAAAATTAAGAATTTAAAATAAAAAAATTTTATTCTTAAAAAGATTAAGAGATTTTTTTCAAAAACAAGGCTTGAAAAGTAAGAATTTAGGAGTTTACTAATAGTAAATGACTAAATTCTTGTCTTTTTGTAAACGAAGTTTTTGGAAAAAAGAATTAATCTTTTACTTTTATTTTATAGTTCAAGGATTTTCCAAGGTAAACCTTGAGTGTTAAGTTCATCCATAAACGGTTGTGCATCAAACTCTTCTATATTAAATACACCTGTGTTTTTCCAGATACCTTTGTATAACAACTTACTTCCAATCATCGCTGGAACTCCTGTTGTATAACTTACTGCTTGTGCACCTGTTTCTTTATATGCTTCTTGGTGATCACAAATATTATAGATATATACTTTTCTTGGTTTTCCATCTTTAATTCCCTCAATTATACAACCAATATTTGTTTTACCAACTGTTCTTGGTCCTAAACTTGCAGGATCTGGAAGTAGAGTTTTTAGAAACTCTATTGGAATAATCTCAACTCCTTTATGCATTACTGGTTCAATTCCTAGCATTCCAACATTTTGTAAGCAGTTCATATGTTGTATATAGCTATCTCCAAAAGTCATAAAAAATCTAATTCTTTTTAAGCCTTTGATATTTTTTGATAAGCTCTCTAGCTCTTCGTGATATAGTAAATATGATGCTTTTACACCAATTTCTGGATAATCATGATCAACTCTTATTTCTAGTGGTTTTGTCTCTATCCATTGCCCAACACCTTTATCATCTCTTTGCCAATATCTTCCATTTGCACTTACTTCTCTAAGATTTATTTCTGGATTAAAATTTGTAGCAAAAGCGTATCCATGATCTCCAGCATTACAATCCATAATATCTATATAGTGAATCTCATCAAAAAGATTTTGCTGTGCATAAGCACAAAATACACCTGTTACACCTGGGTCAAATCCACTTCCAAGAAGTGCCATAACACCTGCTTCTTTAAACTGGTTATCTCTTGCCCACTGCTCTTTATACTCAAATTTTGCTTCATCTGGGTGCTCATAATTTGCAGTATCCACATAATCAACTTTACATTTTGTACAAGCATCCATAATTGTCAAATCTTGATAAGGCAAAGCAACATTTAAAACCATTTTTGGATTTACTTTTTCTATTAATTTAACAAGCTCATCAACACTATCTGCATCTACATGAGCTGTATCTATTTTTACACCTTGATTTTTTAAAATATCATTTGCAATTTCATCACATCTACTTAATGTTCTTGATGCCAAAGTAATTTTTTCAAAAGTATCAATATTCATTGCACATTTTGTCGTAGCAACCCTACTTACTCCACCAGCACCAATAATTAAAATACCCTTTTTAGCCATAAATCTTCTCCATAAATAATTATTTCTATATTATACACTTTAATATATAAAATAAATGATTGAAGTTTCTTTTAATAATTTTTCATATATCATTGCACTACAATTCATGGGGATGACTTGGTATCGATTAGAGCAGTGAGTTTTAGTTGCATGTCGGCCTGAACATGCCGTTACGCGGTTCATTTTTTTTAGACGCAAATAACACAAATTACGCTCCAGCTTACGCTAAAGCTGCGTAAGTTTAACTTACTTTTGACTCGCTCTAGGGCTTGAGTCTAACGGAGACTTACACTACTAATTCTATCTAGGTAGACAAATGTAGGTTCACAACAGATAGATTATCTTTAAAAGGTTGATTTGATTTTAAAGAGAAATTTTCAAATCTTAGCTTTTTACTTGCCTTTGGAAGTTGAGTTGGTATTAAGCGAAATTTTTCAACTTTGCTAAACATGTAGACGCTTCTATGATCTGTTTTAAGACTGCGGTTCGATCCCGCACATCTCCACCAATACTTTTTGATACTTTTCTAATTTATCTAATCTTCTTCAAAATTATATATTTGTAGGCTTTTCTAAACTTTATTATTATTTAATATTAACAATAATATTTTTAGCAATATCCAACTATAAAATTAACAATAATTAAGAAGAATAAATCTAAAAAATACTCTAAAATTTCGATAATAATTTTTTAAAAGGTGAGTATATGAAAAAGATTAATAAAGTACTTATTGCAAATAGAGGAGAGATTGCACTAAGAATTATAAGAGCTTGTAAAGAGCTTGAAATTCAAAGTGTTGCTATTTTCTCTGAAGTTGATGTAGATGGTATTTGGGTAAAAAAAGCAGATGAGTGCTACCCTATTTTAGGAGATGTTGTTCAAGCATACCTAGATTATGAAAAAATCATCTCTATTGCAAAAAAATCTGATTGTGATGCAATTCACCCAGGATATGGTTTTTTAAGTGAAAATGCTGATTTTGCAAGAGCTTGTGAAGAAAATGGTATTATTTTTATTGGTCCAAAACCAGAGCATATAGAACTTTTTGGTGATAAAATGGCTAGTAAAGTAGCTATGAAAAAAGTTGGAGTTCCTGTTCTTGAGGGTACTGATGAGCCAATTATTGATATTGAAGAGGGTGCAAAAATAGCTCGTGAGATTGGTTTTCCTGTAATTATCAAAGCTGCATTTGGTGGTGGTGGAAGAGGAATGAGAATAGTAAGAGAAGAGAAAGACTTCAAAGAACTATTTGAAAGTGCCTCAAATGAAGCTAAAAAATATTTTGGAAGAGGTGAAGCATTTATTGAAAAATATGTTGAAAATCCAAGACATATTGAAATTCAAATTATTGCTGATAAATATGGAAATGTTCTACATTTAGGTGAAAGAGATTGTTCTATTCAAAGAAGACACCAAAAAGTTATCGAAATTGCACCATCTCCACTTTTAAACAATGAAGCTAGAAAAGAGCTATATAGAATTGCTACAAAAGCTATGTTCAAACTAGGTTATGAAAGTGTAGGAACAGTTGAATTTTTACTTGATCCAGATGATAACATCTATTTTATCGAGATGAATACAAGAGTTCAAGTTGAGCATCCTGTAACTGAAACTATCACGGGAGTTGATATTATCCAAAGAATGATTCAAATTGCTGAGGGTAGCAAGATGATTTTCTTACAAGAAGAGATAAACTTTAGAGGTTACTCAATTGAGTTTAGAATAAATGCTGAAAATCCACTAAAAGGATTTATGCCATCTGTAGGAACAGTTGAAAAATACTTAACTCCAGGAGGTCCAGGTGTTAGACTTGACTCTGCACTTTATACAGGATACAAAGTTCCACCAAATTATGATTCAATGGTAGGAAAACTAATTGTTTGGGCAATTGACTGGGAAGGAGCTGTTAAAAAAGCAAAAAGAGCTTTAGATGAGTTCTATATCGAAGGTTTCCCTACAAATATCCCACTTCATAGAGAAATTGTAAGAGATCAAGATTTCAAAGACGGTATTTTTACTACAAACTATCTTGATACAAAAATGGATATTTTTACTTTACATAGTCAGGATAATATCCACGAAGAAGAAGAAAAAGTAGAAAACTTAAAAAAATTAATTGCTACTATTAACTCAAAAAACATTCAAACAAGACACTAATTTTAAGGGCTTATTGCTCTTAAAATAGTTATAATCCTTTCCATATTTAAAATTTTTAAAGGTTTTTTGTGTCTATCTTTTTTACACTTTTAGGAAAAATAATACCTTTATATATAAGTATTATTTTAGGATTTCTAAGCACTTATTTTTTAAAATGCGACAAAGAAACAGTAGCAAAAATCTTGCTATATCTTCTATCTCCTTTAATCATTTTTAATGCTGCACTAAATGTAAAACTTACTGCTTCAATACTTTTTTTACCTATATTTTTCTTTTTGTTTAGCTCAATTTTGAGCTTCATACTTTTGGCATATTTCAAAAAAATTTATAGCGATAACACGGCAAATCTTTTGGCTTTTAGCACTTCAACAGGAAATACTGGAAATATAGGTATTCCTCTAGCAATTTTATTTTTAGAGCAAAGTATGGTAGATGTTTTTATCTTCACTGTTTTAGCTTCACTTTTATATCAAAACTCTGTTGGTTATTATATAACAGCAAAAGGGAATTTTAGTGCAAAACAAAGCCTTAAAAAAGTGCTAAAACTTCCAGTTTTATATGCTTTTATCTTAGGAATTATCTGCAATTTACTTGAAATTAAACTTCCAGAAGTTTTTGCAAACTACAATGAATATCTAAAAGGAGCATATACAGTTTTAGGTATGATGATAGTTGGAATGGGACTTGAACATATGCGAACAAATGGAGCTTTTGATATAAAATTTATCTCTTATGCTATGTTTATAAAATTTATTTTATGGCCAGTTGTTATTTTGGCTTTTATTTTTATAGACAAAAACTATATTGGCTTTTTAAATGATGGGCTTTATACTGTTATGTTTTTGTTTTCTATTGTGCCACTTGCAGGAAATACTGTAACAGTAGCAACTTTGCTAAATGTAAAACCACAAGTGATGAGTGTTGCACTATTTATCTCAACTGTTATTTCTCTATTTTATATACCTTTGATTTTATATTGGTATATGAACTAAACTCTTTTTTTATATAAAGCCCAAAAAGAGCTAGAGAAATCCCAACTATTTTATTTAAATTGGGACCATAAATTAAACTGTGTAAACCACCTTTAACCCATTTTCTTACTTTGTGTATTTTTCCATAATTTCACTGAAAAATATACAAAGTTGAGGATAAATCTCACTCCA
>NZ_JADKPZ010000001.1 GCF_016106035.1 Arcobacter vandammei | reverse complement strand
AAAAGAAAGCTTTGAAGAGGCACTTAATATTTGGTACATAAAGTATAAATCTTTCCTAGAAGAGCAATCTTTGAATCCTAATACTCTCAAATATTCACCAACTCATCCAAGACTATTATCAGCCTATAAAAGTTTAAAAACAAATCTGCCATATCTTTTTACATATAAAAAATTCAAAAAACTACACTTTCCCAATACAACTAACTCTTTAGACGGTGGAGTGTTTTCACATCTTAAAAAACTAACAAAATTACATCAAGGATTAGCTAAAAAAAGAAAGATAAAACTTATAGATGAATATCTAAGTAACTATAATAAAAAATGATAATTTAGCAACCCATTTTTTTCATTAAGCCAAATCTTTCAACTTATAAATTTGAATAGTAGTATATAAAAGATGAACTAAAAATAAATATTATAATTTATTAGAAATGTAGATAAATCTAATTTTGCTATAATCTATTTTTAAAAAAGATGAAAAATTAGGACAAAGTTTGAAAATAGCAATAATTGGAGCAGGAGCAGCTGGTATAATTTCAGCAATAACAGCAAAAAGATTAAATAAAAATATAGAAATAGATATTTTTGATGCAAATAAAAGCATAGGAAAAAAGATATTAGCTTCTGGAAATGGAAGATGCAATATCTCAAATACAACAATTTCATCAAAAAATTATATTGGAGAAAACTCTAGCTTTGTGGATTTTGCTCTAAAAGAGTTTGATTTTACTGCATTCTCTAAATTTTGTAAAAGTATAGGATTACTTCTTGATATAAAAGAAAGTGGCAAAGTTTATCCACTATCAAACGAGGCAAAATCTGTTGTAAACCTTTTCTCTTTAGCTTTGGAAGAGTTAGGAGTTAATATATTTTGTGAA
The DNA here is from genome assembly GCF_016106035.1 of Arcobacter vandammei. Taxonomy (GTDB): domain Bacteria; phylum Campylobacterota; class Campylobacteria; order Campylobacterales; family Arcobacteraceae; genus Aliarcobacter; species Aliarcobacter vandammei. The sequence goes on along the minus strand of NZ_JADKPZ010000001.1, from coordinate 210,630 downwards.
CACTTTGTGCAAAATATAGAAAAAAAAGATGATAAATTCACTGTTATTGCAAATGAAAAAGAGTTTAAATCTTATGATAAAGTTTTAATCTCAAGTGGTTTGGGTGCTGCTCCACAATTAAACTCAACAGAAATTGGACTTGAGTTGGCTTCAAGTTTTGGACACACTTTTAATCCAACATATCCTAGCCTTGTTGGGCTTCAAACAAAAGAAACATATAACGGAAAACTTCAAGGTGTAAAAAAAGAGTGCAATGTCGCTTTATATGTAAATGGAAATTTTGAGCAAGAGATTTTTGGTGATGTTTTGTTTACAACTTATGGAGTTTCTGGTTTTGCTATTTTGGATATTTCTCAAAAAGCTGTTTTAAATCTTATACAAAATTTTGATGTGGAGTTGCGAATAAACTTTTTTCCAAAAACAAGTGCAAATGATTTAGCAAACCAAATACAAACTTTGTTTAAAACTTTAGCAAATCAAAGAGCAGTAGATATTTTAACTGGACTTGTATCAAATAAAATAGCTCCAATTTTACTAAATATTTGTAAAATTGACTTAAACACAAAAGCCAATGAGATAAATACAAAACAGATAAAAACTTTGGCATATCAACTTAATTCGTGGAAAATGAAAGTCATAGATACTCAAGGTTTTGCACACTCTGAAGCTAGTGGTGGAGGAGTGCGAACAGCTGAAGTTGATAATAAAACTTATGAGAGTAAATTGTGTAAAAATCTATTTTTTGCTGGAGAAGTTTTAGATATTGTAGGAAATAGAGGTGGTTACAATCTTCACTTTGCATGGGCTAGTGGTTACTTAGCTGGTAAGTCTTTGATAAAATAGTAAAAAGTGGTATTTAAATACCACTTTTTATTTATCTAGGATAATTTTCTAAAACAAAATCTATATCTTTATCGCCTCTACCACTTAAGCTTACTAAAATAGCTTCATCTTTATGCTCTTTTGCATATTTTAGTGCAAAAGCAACTGCATGAGCTGATTCAAGTGCTGGAATTATTCCTTCCATTCTTGATAACATATAAAATGCTTCAACAGCTTCTTCATCACTACAAAGCCCTATATTTGTTCTTCCTATACTATTTAAATATGCATGCTCTGGACCAACACTAGGATAATCTATCCCACTTCCAATACTATGAACTGGTGCTGGATTTCCTTGTTCATCACTTAACATTATAGAGTTAAAGCCATGCATAATTCCTTCTTTCCCATAAGTCAGACTTGCACTGTGTTCGCCTATTTTATCACCCTTTCCTGCTGGTTCAACTGCATATAGTTTTACACTTTCATCTATAAAAGCACTAAAAATTCCCATAGCATTGCTTCCACCACCAACACAAGCGGTTACCATATCAGGAAGTTTTCCTGTCATTTCTATAAATTGCTCTTTTGCTTCAAAACCTATTACACTTTGAAAATCTCTAATCATTTTTGGAAAAGGATGAGGACCTACAACTGAACCTATTGCAAACATTGAGTTTTCTGTATCATTTAAATAGCTTTCAAAAGCACTATCAACCGCCTCTTTTAAAGTTTTTAAACCCTTTGTTGCAGGTACAATTTTTGCTCCTAAAATTTTCATTCTAGCAACATTTGGATACTCTTTTTTTATATCCACTTCACCCATATGAATTTCGCACTCTAAACCAAAATATGCAGCGGCAGTTGCCAGTGCAACTCCGTGTTGCCCTGCTCCTGTTTCAGCTATTAATTTCTTTTTACCTAAATATTTTGCCAAAAGTGCTTCAGCCATACAGTGATTCAGTTTGTGAGCTCCTGTATGATTTAAATCTTCTCTTTTTAAATAGATATTTGCACCAACACTTTGTGATAAATTTTTTGCAAAATATGTTGGAGTTGGTCGTCCTTGATAATGTTTTCTAATAGTTTTTAACTCATTTAAAAAAGTAAAATCTTTTGATAGTTTGGTATATGCTTCATTAATTTCAAAAAATGGTTTTTCAAGTTCTGGTGGAATATATGAACCACCAAATTTCCCAAAATACCCATTAACATCAGGAAAACTATCTAAATAAGGTTTTTGTTTTTGCATATTAAGTGCCTTTGAAATAAAATTATGGTGATATTATCATATTTTAAATAAGATTGGGGGATTTATGCGAGTTGTTTTTTTTGGTGTAGGTGCTGTTTGTAGTGTTATTTCAACACTTTTATGTGAACAATCTAGTAAAAATCTAAAAAGTTGTGTAGAGTTTTTATTTGTTGTAAGAAGTGTTAAAAAAGCAAAAATGCACTTTTATAAAAATAGTGAACTTCTTGAAAGTTCAAAGTTTTTAGAAGTAGAAAAATTTGAAGATATTTTTGATAATCCCCAAAAATACAAAAAGGATTTAAAAGCTTATGATATTTTTATAAACTCTTCTACACCTAGCTATAACATAAATATTATGAAACTAGCACTAGAATTTAACTCAAATTATGCTGATTTGGCAAGTGATATTTATAATGAAGATGTGATAAATAAGTTAAAATTCGAGCAACAAAGCTTAGAGCAAGAGTTTAAAAACAAAAATCTTTTTGCCCTACTTAATCTTGGAATTTCACCAGGTATTACAAATTTTTTAATTGGTGAGAGAATAAACTCTTTGAAAAATCTTCCTTATGATGTGAAAATCACAAAACTTGAGTTAAACTTACTTGAAGAGATACAGTCAAAAAAACTAATATTCTCTTGGTCGCCAAAAGTAGCTATTGATGAATTGGCATTTTCTCCAATATTTTTTAAGAATAATAAAGCAAAAACTATTGAACCATTTTCTAAATCAAAACTCTATAAATTTCCATATTTTAGAAATATCATAGATGTTTATCCAGTTTTTCAAGAGGAGTTAATTTCCTTAAAACAGAGCTTTCCTGAAATTGAAAATATTAAATTAAATATTGGTGGAAATGAGCTTGAGTTGATGAAGAATTTATATCAATTAAATCTTTTTTCAAATAAGTACTGCATAGGAAATGAAAATGAAAAAATATCGGTAAATAGTATTATTAAAAATGTAATTCCAAAGATGAAAAGCCCTGAAGTTATTGAAGATTATATAAAAAAGAAGACTATAAAATATGCAGAGTTTAGTGCAATTGCTGATATTTATATAGAAATTTTAGAGCCAAAAAAGAAGAAAAAAATAAAAAGTATAGAATCTATTGGGCTTAGTTTTAGTAAATATACAGATCTTGTGAAAACACTTTATAGTGGGAGTACTTATGTATCGTATCCAACAGGAATTGGAGCTGGAATTTTGATTTTTTACTCTCTTTTGAAAAAGGAGTTTTTAAAAGGTGTGATTTTAAGTGAAAATCTTCCCGTAATTTTTGGAAATACATTAAATGATATTATAAAAAGAGAACTTGTTTCATATAAAATAAATATTTATAGTCAAATTAAATAGATTTAAAATACAAATAAGATAAAATTATCTCTTATATAAATTTTACTAATTATAAAAAGAGATGATTTTATGCAAAAAGATATTTATAGACCATTTTTAAATGAAAATATAGATAAAGACAACTTCCTAAAATACAATACAATAGGAAAAAATAAAGATAGATACTTTGATTTTACAGCTTCAGGCTTAGCATTTAGGACTATTGAAAATCGTATTTTTGATTTGCTTGAAACATATGCAAATACTCACTCAAAAGAGAGTGGAAATGCCAAAATAACTACATCTTATTATGAAGGTGCAAGAGAAAGTTTGAGAAAATCCCTTGAGATTGATGATAGTTTTGCAATTTTGCCCTGTGGCTCTGGAGCAAGTGCAGCTATAAAGAAATTTCAAGAGCTTTTGGGGCTTTATATTCCACCAAAAACTTTGCAAAGAGTAAAAGTAAATAAAAAATCTCTTCCTTTGGTAATAGTTGGACCTTATGAACACCACTCAAATGAAGTAAGCTTTAGAGAGAGTTTGGCTGAAGTTAAAAGAGTAAAGTTAAGAAAAGATGGTTTGATAGATTTAAAACATCTTGAAAAAATCCTAGAAAAAAATAAGCATAGAGAGATAATTGGCTCATTTACAATAGCTTCAAATGTAAGTGGGATAATAACTTGCTACAAAAAAATCTCAAATTTATTGCGAAAGTATAAAGCAATAGTTTGCTTTGATGCGGCAGCTTCAAGTTCTTATATGAATATCTCATCTTCATATTATGATGTTCTGTTTTTATCTGCTCATAAACTTTTGGGTGGAGTTGGTTCTTGTGGTATTTTACTAGTAAAAAAATATTTAGTTGATACAAAACTAGCTCCAAGTTTTGCAGGTGGTGGAACTGTAAGATATGTAAACAAAACTAGCCAAATTTATGAAAAAGATATAGAAATAAGAGAAGATGCAGGAACTCCTGCTATTACTCAATTTGTTAGAGCTGCTTTAGCATATAGTTTACGAAATGAAATAGGTTTTGATTTTATTGAAGAGAAGAAAAAAGAGTTGTATGCTTATCTTTTGGAAGAGTTGAAAACTATTCCAAATTTGGTAATTTACGGAAATAAAAAAAGTCAAAATATAGGAATAGTATCTTTTAATATAAAAGGTTTTAATCCCTACTCTTTATGTGAAAAGCTATCAAATAGTGGTTTTCAAACTAGAGCTGGATGTTCTTGTGCTGGACCTTATGGACACGATTTATTGGGCTTGAAAAAAGTAGATATGAAAAACAGACCAGGATGGCTTAGAGTTGGAGTTCATTTTACACATACAAAAAAAGAGATAAAAGCTTTGGTTGATGAGATAAAAAAACTTTTATAGTTTTGTGATTTTTGATGGAACAGATGAAATAATTACTAATAAGTAGTAAATAATATTCTATTACTTACAAAAATTACTAAATTGTGGAAATCATTAACACTCTATTAAAAAACTATTAACCTAAACTTTTTATAATTCCCTTATGAGTTTTATGATTTTTTTCTTAGTTTATTTTGTAGCCTTCTCCTTTCAGACCTATATAATAAGAAAACGGTTTATAAATAAACTAGATTTTAATCTTAAAACTAAGAAGTATTTTAGCTTTGCATTATATTTAACATTTTTTGGTGCATTAATGTACCCTATGGCTAGATATTTCCCCGTAGTGCCTAACTGGCTCTATTTTCTCCTTTCCCTACCAATTGGGGTGATATTTTTAACATTTATTATCACTATTTTTCATGACATCATCTCAATTGGTTTTAAAAAGACAAAATTATCTACAAAAAGAAGAAATTTTTTCAAAAAAACAATTGACATTGGAGCAACTTCACTTATCATAGCAACAAACCTAAAAGCTATGGATAATGCACGAAATATAGATATAGAAGTTGTTGATGTTAAAATAAACAGTTTAAAAATACCATATAAAATAGTTCAATTAAGTGATATTCATATTGGTGGCTTAATTGATAAAAAGTTTATAAGTGATTTAGTAAAAAAAGTAAATATTTTAGGTGCAGATGTTGTAGTAATTACAGGTGATTTGGTTGATACAAAACTAGAGTTTGCAAAATCTGCTTTAGATGAATTAAAAAATATTAAAAGTGTTTATGGAACATATTTCATTGTTGGTAACCACGAATATTTCCACGGAGTTGTATCGATTATCGATTATGTAAATTCTCTAGGAATAAAAACTTTAGAAAATGAAAATATCTATATTGGAGATGAAAGCAAAGGTTTTAATTTGGCTGGAGTTTATGATAGATTTGGATTTAAATATGGTTCATATGAACCTGATATAAATAGAGCATTGGAAGATTGTAAAAATAGTCCAACAATACTTTTAGCACATCAACCAAAATATTTAAAAGATTTAGATGATACAAGTAAAATCGATTTAGTTCTTTGTGGACATACTCACGGTGGGCAAATTTTCCCTTTTAACTTTTTGGTAAAACTAGAACAACCTTATGTAAAAGGGCTTCAGCAACACAATGAATTTACACAAGTCTATGTAAATAAAGGAACAGGTTTTTGGGGACCACCTATGAGACTTGGAGCTAGTAGTGAGATTACAGTATTAAATTTAAAACCTAATTTTGTGAAATCTGCTCAATCTTAACCCCATTATCTTCTAAAAATTTAGAAATAATACTAGAGTTTGTATGTTCATAAGCTTTTTCATAGACTATTCTTTTAATTCCACTTGCAATTAAATTTTTTGAACATTCGCTACAAGGTTCTAAAGTTACATAAATTGTACCACCTTCTATGCTTATTCCTTTTCTTGCAGCCCAAATAATAGCATTCATTTCTGCATGAATTTCATAAGTTTTAGACCAATCGTGATGCTCTTTTGTATATTGTCCATCCCAAAAATCACAACAATTTTTGTATCCAGCTGGTGTTCCGTTGTAGCCTGTTGATAAAATTCTTCCATCTTTTACAATTACAGCTCCAACTTGTTTTGAAACACATTTTGAAGCAAGTGCTATCTCTTTTGCTATGTTTATAAAGCTTCTATCATTTAACATTTGTTTATTCCTAAAAAAAATTATTTGATTATATCAGAAGAGAGATTTTAATTCAAAATCTTAAAAATTGCTTATTTTCTTATGAAAAAATACATATATTAGAAATATTTTGATAATATGATGAAAAATTTTTATTAAAATAAAGGCTAAATATGGATTTTAAAGACATCAAAGAGTTAATTAGAGTTTTCGACAAAAGTGAACTTAATAAACTAAGAATTAAAGAAGCAGAGTTTGAAATCTCTATGCAAAGAGGTTTTGAAGGTGGAGTTACTACTGTTTCTACAACTCCTATGGTTCAAGCTGTTGCTCCTGTTCAAGCTATTTCTACATCTGTAGCATCTTCTTCTCCTGCTTCAAGTGAAGTAAAACAAGAAGTATCAGCAAGTGGTATTACAATAAATGCTCCAATGGTAGGAACATACTACTCTTCTCCATCTCCTGATTCACCAGCTTTTTGTGGGATTGGTGATATTGTAAGAAAAGGGCAAACTCTATGTATTTTAGAGGCTATGAAAATTATGAATGAAGTTGAAGCTGAATATGATTGTAAAATTGTTGATATTTTAGTTCAAAATGGTGATCCAGTTGAATATGATATGCCAATTTTCGTAGTAGAAAAAGTATAAGTAGTAAAATATGGCAGAAATCAAAAAGATTTTAATAGCAAATAGAGGTGAAATAGTTCAAAGAGCTATTAGAACTATTAAAGAGATGGGTAAAAAATCTGTTGCTATTTATAGTGCAGGAGATAAAAATGCTTCATATTTAAAACATGCTGATGAAGCTGTTTGTATAGGTGGAGCAAAATCAAGTGAATCATACTTAAATATCCCTGCAATTATAACTGCAGCTGAAATGACAGGTTGTGATGCAATTTTCCCAGGTTATGGGTTTTTATCTGAAAATCAAGATTTTGTAGAGATTTGTAAACTACACAATATCAAATTTATTGGACCATCTTCAGAAGTTATGGAAAAAATGGCTGATAAATCAAAAGCAAAAGAAGAGATGATAAAAGCTGGAGTTCCTGTTGTTCCAGGAAGCAAGGGTGCTGTAAGAACTCTTGATGAGGGTAAAAAAATTGCACGTGAAATTGGTTATCCAATTATGGCTAAAGCCGCCGCTGGTGGTGGTGGAAGAGGTATGAGATTAATCAAAGAAGAGAGAGATTTTGATCAACAATATCTTGCAGCTTCAAGTGAAGCACTAGCAGCCTTTGGTGATGGAACAATGTATCTTGAAAGATTTATTAATAATCCAAGACATATTGAAGTTCAAGTAATTGGAGATAGTCATGGAAATGCTATTCATATTGGGGAGCGAGATTGTTCACTTCAAAGAAGACACCAAAAAGTTTTAGAAGAATCACCTGCAATTTTATTAAATGACGAAACAAGAGCAAAACTTCATGAAGTTGCAATTAAGGCTACTAAATATTTAAAATATGAGGGTGCTGGAACTTTTGAATTTTTAGCAGATGATAAGCAAAATATCTATTTTATGGAGATGAATACAAGACTTCAAGTAGAACATCCAGTTTCAGAAATGGTTTCAGGTCTTGATATTATTGAGTGGATGATTAAAGTTGCACAAGGTGAAGCTTTACCTGCTCAAGAGACTATTAAATTTAGAGGTCATGCAATTGAGTGTAGAATTACAGCTGAAGATCCAAATACATTTTTACCTTGTCCTGGAAAAATAACTCAATGGATGGTTCCAGGTGGAAGAAATGTAAGAGTTGATTCTCATATTTACACAAACTATATAGTACCACCTCACTATGACTCAATGATTGGAAAACTAATCGTTTGGGGAAGAGATAGAGAAAAAGCAATTAATATTATGAAAAGAGCTTTAAGTGAATTTGAAGTTGAAGGAATTAAAACAAATATTCCATTTCATAAAAAAATGATGTTAAATAAAGACTTTATAAGTAATAACTACGATACAAAATACCTTGAAGACTACAAAGGTCTTGATAGTATATAAATAAAATGTTTTAAGGGTTTTCCCTTAAAGCAAAACTTAATATAAACTTAGCTATAATCCGCCGATTTATACACATTTATATGCCTATCTTTTTTAAAATTTAGTAATTTTATACTAAAAACTTACATAATTTTTTATGCTTGATAATACATTCAATAGAAAGGTTTTTTCAATATAGGAGTGTATACTGAAAATATATACCTAAAGAGGATAAAAAATGACTTTTAACGATTTCAATTTTAAAGAGCTTCTGCAAAAAGCAATAGAAGAAGCAGGATTTAAAGAACCAAGCCCAATACAAATAGAGGCAATTCCACATATTCTTGATGGAAAGGATATTGTAGGACAAGCTCATACAGGAACTGGTAAAACAGCAGCATTTGGACTTCCAATTTTAAATAAATTAGGAAAAAAAGCTGGAGAAGCATTAGTGATTGTTCCAACAAGAGAACTAGCAATGCAAGTAAGCGATGAGCTATACAAATTTGGAAAGCACCTAGGAGTAAACACTGCAACTGTTTATGGTGGACAATCTTATTCAAGACAGATAAAATTACTTGAAACTTCAAATGTAATAGTAGCAACTCCTGGAAGACTTCTTGATTTATTAAGAAATGAACAAATAAAAATTAAACCAAGATTTGTAATCTTAGATGAAGCAGATGAGATGCTTGATATGGGATTTTTGGATGATATAAAAGAGATTTTTACATTTTTACCTGAAGAGAGACAAACTTTACTTTTCTCTGCAACAATGCCAGTTGCTATTAAAAATCTTGCAAAAACAATATTAAAAGAGCCAGAATTTGTAACAATTACAAAAGCTGATGTAACAAATAAAAATATTACACAATCTTTTTATGTAGTAGATGAAAAAGAGAGAGATGATGCTCTTATTAGACTTTTTGATTATAAAAATCCAAAAAAATCTATTATATTTTGTAGAACAAAAAAAGATGTTGATAGATTATCAACTTTTTTAGTTTCTCAAGGATTTATGGCAAAAGCACTACACGGTGATATGGAGCAAAAACAAAGAGAAGAAGCTATTAGAGCATTTAAATCTTCAAAACTTGAAGTTTTAATAGCAACAGATGTTGCAGCCAGAGGACTTGATGTAAATGATGTAACACATGTATTTAACTATCATTTACCTTTTGATGGAGAGTCTTATGTTCATAGAATTGGAAGAACAGGACGAGCAGGAAAAGATGGAATGGCAATTTCTATTGTAACTCCGCATGAATTTAGAACACTTCAAAGAATTGAAAAAACTATTGGTACAAGACTTGAATCAAAAGTTGTTCCAAATATAAATACAGTAAAACAAAAAAAGATTGATGAGTTAAAACAGACTATTCTTGATCAAGAGATAAAAGATTATGCTATTTCTATTGTTGAAGAGCTAAAAGAAGAGTTTGATATTTCTACAATTGCATTTAAATTAGCTTCAATTATTGCTTCTAAAACTTATGTTAAAGGAAATAACAACATAGGTAAAAGTGAAATTGATATTAAAAAACTTTTAGAGATGCTTGGGAAAAATGATAGAAATGATGATAGAGGTGGTAGAAATCGAGGCGGAAGACGAGATAACTACAGAAGAGATAGAAACAGAGGTGATAGATCTGAAAGAAGAGATAGAGATGATTCAGGTTCAAGAAGACAAAGAAGTTCTTCATCATCACAAAAACCAAATACAGATAAGCCACCAAGAGCTCAAAGAAGTAGAAGAAGAGATTAATCTCTTCTTTTAGCTAATTTACAAATTCCTATAAAAAATTATTCTTTCTAATAAAGCACTTTTTATAATATATAAATAAGATTATTTGGACTATAATATTTGTATTACATTTTTATTACATAAGGATAATTCATGGATATGAAGACCATAAAAACCATAGAAAGTGCCACCGAAAAATCTATCTCAAGCTTTGCAAAATTATCTCTCTCTTTGCTATTTTTATTAGCTGTATTTCTTTGGACATATTCATCTCACGGTAAAGTACCCGACAATACTTTTTTAATAATTGGTGCTATTTTTGGCGCTTACATGGCTTTAAATATTGGAGCAAATGATGTTGCAAATAATGTAGGACCATCAGTTGGAGCAAAAGCTTTAACCTTAACAGGTGCAATTATAATAGCAGGAATATTTGAAAGTGCTGGAGCAATTATAGCAGGAGGTGATGTTGTAAATACAATCAAAAGTGGAATTATAGACCCAAATTTAATTGCAGATAAAAATTCATTTATTTGGGCTATGACAGCTGGACTTCTTGCTGGTGCTGTTTGGTTAAATTTTGCAACATCTATTGGAGCTCCAGTTTCAACAACACATGCAATAGTTGGTGGAGTAATGGGAGCTGGAATTGCAAGTGCTGGTTTTTCTATTTTAAATTGGGGAAGTTTATTTGAAATTGCATCTTCGTGGATTATATCTCCTATACTAGGTGGTATTGTTGCAGCTGGTTTCTTATATTTCATAAAAAAACAGATTGTTTACAAAGAGAATATGCTTGAACAAGCGCAAAAATTTGTTCCCATTTTAATTGCAATAATGACTTGGGCATTTACAACTTATCTTATTCTAAAAGGTTTAAAACAGTTAATAAATATAGGATTTTATAGTGCTTCAGGAATAAGTATTTTATTTGCTATTGTAGCTTATTATCTCACTAAAAAAAGTATTGAAAAGAATTTATCAAATTTAACAAATGATAGATCAAGTGTTAATAAACTTTTTACACCTGCTCTAATATTTGGTGCAGCACTATTATCATTTGCACATGGTGCTAATGATGTTTCAAATGCAATTGGTCCACTTGCCGCTATAAATGATGCAATAATGCATGGTGGAAGTAGCATACAAGCATCTGTACCATTTTGGATTATGTTTGTTGGTGCTATAGGAATTGTAATTGGATTGGTATTATATGGACCAAGACTTATAAAAACTGTTGGTAGTGAAATTACAGAGCTTGACCAGATGAGAGCATTTTCTGTAGCTATGGCAACAGCTGTAACAGTTATTCTTGCAAGTCAACTGGGACTTCCAGTTTCTTCTACTCATATTGCAATTGGTGGTGTATTTGGTGTTGGTTTCTTAAGAGAAGCTCTTGATATGAGTGAAAAGAATTATGTTCAAGATATTAGAGAAAAGTTCAAAAAGCATAAAAAAGAGCTTGAAAAATCTCAAGCAGATTTATCTAAACTTGAAGCTGTTAAAGATAAAAATAAACAAACATATATAAAAATTGTTGAATTATTCAAAAAAATTGATGAAATAGAAGCTCAAGTAAAACAAGAGAAAAAAGATTTCAAACAAGCAAAAGGTGCAAAATATGTAAAAAGAGATGCTGTGAAAAAGATTGTTGCAGCATGGGTTATAACTGTACCTGCATCTGCACTTTTAGCAGCTGGAATTTATTATATGATTAAAGGAATTGTAGCAGTTTAAGAACTGCTACAAAAGGATAAAAAATAGAAGCTTTACTCTCAGTTATACCTATTTATTTTTTTATCTTTTTGGGTTTTGTTGCAAAAAAAAGGCTAAAAACCCAAATAGATGAAAAATCATTTGTTCTTCTCTCTTTATATTTTCTTCAACCAATTATGATTTTTTGGGGTTTAACAAAAGAACCAATAAACTATGAATTTATTATGTCTCCTCTATTCTTTTTACTTTGTATGGGAGTTACTTTACTTTTAATGTTACTTTACTCAAGATTTATATTTTCATCAAAAACAGATGAAAATATCTTTTTAGCAACAGCTTTAATAGGAAATACTGGAAATCTTGGAATTCCACTTGGAATTGCACTTTTTGGTGAGCAAAGTGTACCCTATACAAGTATCATAAATATTGCAAATATCTTTTTTATGTACACCTTTTCAATCTATTTTTTTGCTAGAGATAAATTTAATTTTAAAGAGTCAATAAAATCTATTTTTAGAATTCCTGTTATTTGGTTTGCACTTTTTGCACTTTTATTTAACTATTATTCTATTCCTATTCCAAAAGAGTTTGATTTTGCTTTAGAAATGGGTGCTTATACCTCTTTGACTTTGCAATTAATTATCTTTGGTTCTTATCTTTATAGTGTAAAAATTAAAACTCTACCTTGGAAACTATCTTTGCAAATAAGTTTTGCAAAACATATTTTATTGCCAATTGTTGGAGTTTTTATTGTAGTTGCTTTTACAAATTTTAACTCAATGGTAGCTTCAATTTTAATAATGGAACTTATGATGCCACTTGCTGTTAATAATGTAAATTTTTCTGTAATATACAACACAAAACCAACAGAAGTGGCCGCTACAATTTTAGTATCAAGTGCAATTTTTGTATTTTTACTACATTATTACATAGAAATTATTGAGCTGTTTTTATGAAAAAATTTGATTTTAAAGATTTAACTATATATTTTGAAGGTGAAATTTATAATAAAAATGAGTTTCTTTTTGATGATGAATTTTATCTTTTAGAAGATTTATATCTAAAATTTGGCTTTGATTTTATTTCAAAATTAGATGGTATTTTTGCTTTTTGTATCTATGATAAAAGAAAAAATCTATATTTTTGTTCTCGTGATAGATTTGGGAATATTCCATTATTTTACTATATAAAAGATGATAATTTTATATTCTCTACTTCAATAAAAGAAATCTTAAATGAGCTCAAAAGCACACCAAAAATAAACAAAATAGCACTTAGTAAATATATGCAACACTTTTCTACTTTTGGTGAAGATACTTTTTATAGTGATATTTATAAGCTAGAAGAGAGTTCTTATTTGGTTTTTGAGTCCAATAAAGAGTTGATTAAGAAAAGATATTACAAAATAAACACATATAAAGCAGTAGATTGTGAAATAAAGGCATTAAATGATTTAGAAGAGCTTTTATTTACTTCAATCGAAAAAAGGCTTAAATCAACTCCTAGCACACTTTTAAGTGGAGGAGTTGATAGCTCTCTAATTTCTTCAATATATACAAAAATATCTGGCAAAAAAATAGATACTTTTAGTATAGGTTATGATGAATATAAAAATTATTGTGAACTTCCCTTTGCTAAAATTACTTCAAATCATATAAACTCAAATCATCATGAGATTGTAATAGATAAAAAAATATATATAGAGAATTTCTATAAAACTTTATATAGTTTTGATGAGCCTCATGGAGATAGTGCAGCTGTTCCATTAAATTACTTGATGAATAATGTTAAAGAATTTGGTGTAACTTCGTTGTTATCAGGGGAAGGTGCAGATGAACTTTTTTTAGGATATGATAATTATGCAAAATTTTTAAAATATTATGAGTTTGAAAAATCTCTTAATAGTGAGCAGTTTTTATTCCTTGATGAGATAATTGGTGCTTTACAAAATAATACAAAAGAGAGTGAATATTTAAGAAGAGTTATAAAAAAACAAAATATTTATAACTCTTTTGGTGAAGTTTTTAATGATATGCAAAAAAGAAAACTTTTTATAAAAGTACCAAATTATAAAAGTGAAACTCCAAAAAAAGATGCAGTTGATTGGATGAGTTATATTGATATAAAACTTTGGGTTGCAAATCCTGTTTTAACAAAAGTTTATAAGGTTTCAAAGGCAAACTCTTTGCAAATTCATACTCCATTTTTGGATAATGATATTTTAAAATATGCCTTTAGTATAGATAGTAAAATAAAAGTAGGAGATACAAATAAATATCTTCTTAAAAAGATAGCTCATAAATATATTCCAAAAGAGATTATAGCTAGAACTAAAAAAGGTTTTAATAGCCCTTTTAATGAGTGGCTTCATAGTGAGTTTGGAAGCTCTATTTTGGATACTATTTTAGAAGTAAATAAGCAAACAAACTTTTTTAATGATAAATATTTGAAACATATATATGAATTAGCTAGTTCGAATAAGTTCAAACAACACTTATATTCTCTTTTTATATTTTCTTTGTGGTATAAGAATACTTATCTAAAATAAAAATGTTTCACGGGAAACATTTTTATTTTAAGCCCAGAAATCTTTTAAGGCTTCACTTTTACCTATTTTTTCTTTATCAGAATTATTTTGCCCAAGTTTTTCAATTTCTAAAAGAGCATTTCTATAATCATCATCACTAATGCTTTTTTTATCTAACTCTATTTTTTCTTTTTTATTTTGATTATAATCTTGATTGTATTTAGATATGTTTTTTAATACTAAATATTCCTCAATTATTTTTTCATATTCATTAAAATCAAGTAGAATTGCAGCTGGTTTTCCATCTCTTAATATTACAGCTTTTTCTATATCTTTACTATTTAATTTATCAAAAATTGTTTTATTTTTTCTTACAAGGTCTGTTGCTGAAAACATCTCTTTTGAACTATATTGAAGAAGTGACATTGTGTATTCCTTTGCAAATTTAATTGTGTATTATATCACATTATTTATATCTTGATGCTGGGGATTTATCCCCAAATATTAAGTATGAAAGATTTTTATAAAAAAGTATTATTAAAATATTGTTTCAGCCCACTCTGTAATAGGTCCTCTTAAAACTTTTTCAAGTTTTATTGCAAAAATATTTACATATTTATTCTCATTTTTTGTTGATTTCAAAAGAGTTGTTAGTGCATTTGTATATTTATTTACATAGAAGTTGTCAATTTGCTTATTTGAACCTAGAATTACTACTTTACAAGAGTCATCAATTCTTGATAATACCATCTGCATAGTTTTATTTGACATATTTTGAGCTTCATCAATTATAATAAATGAGTTGGATAGTGTTCTTCCTCTCATCTCTCCTACCCACATAGTCTCTATTCCATAAGTTGATATTAACTGCTCAACTCTAGCATTTACTTCGCTATCTTCAAGTGGAGTATATGGAACTTCAACTCTTTTGCTTCTTTTTCTTTTGTGTTCACTTCTTACGATATAATCTAAACTATCCATAAGAGGATGGTTATAAATTCTAAATTTCTCTTCAAGCCCTGGTAAATATCCAACATCTTCTCCTTTATCTAAGGATTCAATAGAGTTTCTTATATAGATAATCTTTTGGAAATACTTTTGCTTTACAAGCTTTAAAGCTCCACTTAATGCTAAAAGAGTTTTTCCACTTCCAGCTTTTGCTTCTACAATTAATACATTATAAAAGTGATTTATTAGTGCATTTGAGAAAAATAGTTGCTCTTTATTTAAAGGAGTGATTATCTGATTTCTTATCTCCTCTTCATCAAGAAGTTTTATCTTTTTGTTTTGGATTGATGCTAAAATAACTTGATCAGAGTGTTTTACTTTTAAGCAATATGAGAACTCATTTTCTTTATGTTCTTTATCAAACTTTATTATCTCTTGATTATCTAGAAGCTCCAAATCTTCAAAGTTTATCTCTATATTTTTGATAAAGTTGAAATCAAAATCTATACTATCTTTACCATGAAGTGCATCAGTTTTTATATCAAGACTTAAAGCTCTTGTTCTTGCCATAATATCCATAGAGATAAAGTTTATTTTATTTTCATAATAATCTTCTATTTCACTTGCTAGTTCTAAAATTTTTCTATCATTTAAAATATTTAAAGAGATATTTTTACTTGATATTTTATACTCATCTTTTGAAATAATATCAATAAAGGTATTTTTATTATTTATAAGATTTATTCTAATGATTTTTTTGTCTTGATAAGTTTCTGAACTTATTATATTTGAATTTTCTAATATTCGTGCAAACTCTCTTGCTTGGAAATTTATCTCATCATAACCACTTTTTTTGCTATCAATTTCATCTAAAACTGTTTCTGTAAGAATGATTAGATTTTTTCCATCATCACTTAATCTAAATATATTTGTAGCATCTTCTAGTAATATATTTGTGTCAAGTAAGTAATATTTCTCAAAACTCATCTATTTAAGCCTTTTTGTTATTTATAATTTTGTAACAAATAAATGTAAAAAGAAGAACTACAATAGCTGTAAATATCCAAGATAAATTTTTTGTTATCACATAAGTAACTATTAAAATAGCTAAACCTGTTGGTATTTCATTGTACATTCTAAAAAATCTTCCATTTTTATTACAACTATAATTTGCTAAACTCTTTCTAAATTTTGTTAAAGATATTGCATAAGCAATCATAAGTAGAAGGGCTACAATCTTTGCAATCATCCAATCTTGGCTTAATAGAACTGGATTTAATATTATCATAGCAATACCACTTAAAAGTGTTACAGCCATTGCTGGATGTCCTATATAAGCATCTATTTTAAGCTCTTGTATCTTTACAACTTCAACAAACTCTTTTTTATCAATATTTTCTACATGATATACAAAGAGTCTAGGAAGATAAAATAACACCGCCATCCATGATAAAACTGCTATTACGTGCAGACTTAATACCCAAGTGTAATATTCCATATTTTCTCCATTTATTATTTGATTCTATTTTAGTATAAAGTGTTTTAAAAGATAACTTATCTTAATTTTTTTATATAAATATAAAATGTTATATAAATAAATTTTACTTTTTTTCGAGCTTCTCTTACTTTTCTTTTTACAAAGAAAAGTAACAAAAGAAAATCGTTTGCTCGTTCCAAAATAGCTAAAAAATTTATAACAAGCCTAAAAACTCAAAACTCACTTCGTTCAAACAGTTGAGTTTTTTAAACGGCTTTTATATAAATTTTTCTTCACGCCATTTTGAAAATGCAAACCTTTTGCCAAAGGCAGTTCATAAGCTCCTTTGGAAAATTAAAGAATATTGCCGTAAGGCAATACCATTGCTTTGCAAGGGACACTTTATTTTTTTAGGATAAAGATTTTTGTAAGTAAATTTCGTTAAAAAATGAAACTGTTTGAAGCAAACTTTAGTTTGCAAGTTTTTCATTTTTAGAAATTTATGTCAAAAATCCCTAAAAAAGTAACTCGTGTCTCGATTTTGCATACTTTTTTAAAAAGTATGAAAGAAACTAACCTTTATTTCTAATCTTTTTAATCCACTCATTTAAAGTTTTTTCATATCCTACATCTAAAGATTGATAAAGCTTTAAATCCTCTTTTAAATACTCTTGTTCTACATATCCACCAAAATCATGTGGATATAAATATCCAATATGTTGGCTATCTAAATGCTTTGGAATATCTAGTATTTTTCCACTTTTGATTTGTTCAAGAGCTTGATTTATAGCTTTATATGCACTATTTGATTTTGGACTTGATGCTAAATAAACAGCACATTGAGAAAGTATTATCCTAGCTTCTGGATAGCCTATTTTATTACAAGCTATCATTGTACTTGTTGCTAAATTTAAAGCATTTGGATTTGCATTTCCAATATCTTCACTAGCAAAGATTACAAGTCTTCTAGTGATAAAATCTACACTTTCCCCACCTTCTATTAACCTTGCCATATAGTATAAAGCTGCATCAATATTTGAACCTCTTAAAGATTTTATCATAGCACTTGCTAAATCATAGTGTGTAGAACTTGAACTAACTCCATCTCCAATTGCAGTTGATCTTAACTCTTTTAAAGTCTTTATATCAATCTCTTTATTGATTTTATATGCAAAGTTTAAAAGTGTAAGCATTGCTCTTGCATCACCAGAGCTTGAGTTTATTAAATACTCTTTTGTTTCTGTATCAAGTTTTATATCAAAATCTTTTAAAACTTTATCAAGTATTTTTAACATATCTTCAAAGGTAAAAGCTATAAATTCGTAGGTAAATGATCTTGATCTTATAGCACTAGTAAGTGTGAAAAATGGATTTTCTGTACTTGCTCCAATAATTTTTGCACTATAATTTTCCATAATAGGAAGTAGAACTTCTTGTTGATTTTTTGAAAGTCTATGAACTTCATCTATAAAAATTAAAGGTTTAATAAAACTATCTTTATGTCTATCAAATACCTTTCTTAAATCTTCTACTTTTATAGTTGTTGCATTAAAATAGTAATAATCACTTCCTAGTTCTTTTGCAATAATTTTTGCTAGTGTTGTTTTTCCAGTTCCAGGTTTTCCATAAAAAAATAGGTGTGGAATATCTTTTTGTTTTATTAATTTATATAGGGCTTTATCACAGCCTATAATATGAGATTGACCAACAAACTCATCTAGGCTTGTTGGTCTATATTTATTAGATAGATCTATCATTTTCTTCATTTAGGAAAATTCTAAGATTTTTATACTCCTCTTTTGTAAGGAATCTTGATTTTCCTGTAGGAAGATTATTTAGACTAACTCCTCCATACTCTACTCTTTTTAAATCCATAACATCAAGATTAAAGTGGGCAAAAAATCTTCTAAGCTCCCTATTCTTTCCTTCGCTTATTACAACTTTTATTTTTGAGAATTTTTCTCCATTTGTTTGAATATCATAAGCTAAAAATGGAGCAAAAGTCATAGATTTTATAGCAGTTTTTGCATAAGCACCTTTTCTTGCATCTTCAATCGTAATTCCTTGTTGCATTGCTTGTTCAATTGCTGGAGTTATATATCCACTTACTTTTACTTTATATACTCTTTCAAGATTTGAGTGCATTAAACTATTTACAACATCAACACTATCGCTTAAAAGCAATAATCCTTCACTAGCATAATCAAGTCGCCCTACACTCAAAAAGTGCTTATATTTGCTCTCTAAACCATCATAAATCGTCTTTCTACCTTGAGGATCACTTTTTGTTACTAGTTCTCCTTTTGGTTTGTTATAAACTATAACAGTGTAGAGTCGATTTTTATCTTCTTTGATAATCTTTTTACCAATTTCAACTTTATCTGTTGTTTTAACTTTTGTAGCTAAATCTGTAACAACTTTATTATTTACTCTTACAAGCCCATCAGCGATAATTTTATCTGCTTCTCTTCTTGAGTAGTTGCTATTGTGCGAAATAAATTTATTTAATCTTACTATTTCATAATGTTCTTTTTTTTCTAACTCTTTTTTCATTTTATACCTGCTTCAATAAGATCGTGAATATGTAAAATTCCTACAAGTTTTTTACTCTTATCTGTAACAATTAATAGTTGAATTTTATAATTTTCTATTATTTGTAGAGCATCACTAGCTAGTAAATTTTCATCATCAAATGTTCTTGGGTTTAATGTTGCAATATCTTCAACTTTACAGTCAATTGAAAAATCTTTTTTCATTAATGCTCTTCTTAAATCGCCATCACTTAAAATACCAATCACCCTATTTTGCTCATCTTCTATAATTACTGAACCCAATCTTCCACTACTCATAGTAATAATGGCATCTTTTAATTTTGTTTCACGTGAAACAATTGGAAGATTATCTTTTCTAAGTAAATCAGAAATTTTTACAAAAAGTTTTTTACCCAAAGATCCACCTGGGTGGAAAGAGGCAAAATCCTCCTTTTTGAAATCTCTTTTTTTCATTAAACAAACAGCAAGAGCATCACCCATTGCCATTGTTAAAGTTGTAGAAGATGTTGGAGCAGTATCAAGAGGACAGGCCTCTTTTTCTACTTCAATATTTATAAAATAGTCTGAATATTTTGCCAAAGTTGAATTTGGATTTTTTGCCATAGCAATCATCGGGATATTTAATCTTTTCAGATGTGGCAAGATTTGAATAAGCTCTTCACTCTCTCCACTATAAGAAATTGCTAAAACAATATCCTCTTTCCCAATCATTCCTAAATCTCCATGCATAGCTTCTGTTGGATGAAGAAAAAATGAGCTAGTTCCTGTACTTGCAAGTGTTGCAGCAATTTTAGCTCCAACAAGACCAGATTTTCCAACTCCTGTAACAATTAGTTTTCCTTTTGAGTTTACGATTAGATTTACGATATTTTCAATATCAAAAGAGATAGAGTTTGAAGCTCTCTCTAACTCTCTTGCTTCAGTTAGTAAAACTTCTTTTACTATCTCTTTGTAGTTCATATTTTTACCTTATTGTACAAATATAGTTGGAACAATCATTGGGTATTTTTTGTATTTTCTTACACAATGTTTTCTTACAACTTTTCTTAATTCATCTTCTAAAATTCTTGAATTTTTAAATATACCTGGTTTTGCATTTACAAGGAAAGTATTTAAGATATCTTCTATCTCTGTTGTAAAAAATCTATCTTGTTTATCAGAGATAAATCCAAAACTAGCAACTTTTGGTTTACCTTCAAGAGTTCTATCATTTTCATTGATTTGTGCAACAATCATAACTATTCCCTCTTTTGCCATAGTTTGTCTATCTATTACAACATCATCAGAAATCTTATTATTTAAAGTATTATCTATGTAAACTTTACCAGATTTTACAGTTTTCACTTTTTTAAGATATTTTGGATTAACTTCAACTTGCTCACCATCACCCATTACATAAACATTTCTTTCTAATACACCACAGTCAACTCCAGTTTCTCCATGTTTTAAAGCATGGTTATACTCTCCATGAACTGGTAAGAAGAATTTAGGTTTGATAAGCCTTAGCATTAGTTTTTGCTCTTCTTGAGCGGCATGTCCAGATACGTGAATATCTGCATAATCTTGGTATGCAACTTTAGCCCCTGCTTTTAAAAGATGATTAATAATCTCTGAGACACTTCCTTCATTTCCTGGAATTGCTTTTGAAGATAAAATTATTTGATCTTCTGGTTTGATTTTTATATGTCTATGTTCGTGAATTGCCATTCTATATAAAGCACTCATAGACTCACCTTGACTTCCAGTTGTTACAATCATAATCTCTTTATCACTATATTTATTTACCTCATGAGCCTCAATAAATTGGTCTTTTGGAAACTTGATATATCCTAAAGTCATAGCAATATCTAGGTTTTTCTCCATAGAACGACCTATAACACAGATTTTTCTTCCATATTTTAGAGCTTTTTCAATAGCTTGTGCAACCCTATGAATATTTGAAGAGAAAGTACTCATAATAACTCTTCCTTTTGTAGTAGAAAAAATTCTTTCAAAGGTAGGTCCTACAGCTTTTTCTGTTTTTGTAAACCCTGGTGAGTGAGAGTTTGTTGAATCAGATGTTAAAACTAAAACTCCCTCTTCTCCATAGTGTGCAAGTCTATGAATATCTGTTGGAAAACCATCATAAGGAGTATGGTCGATTTTGAAATCTCCTGTATGTATCATCGTTCCAGCAGCAGTTTTAATCGCAATTGCAGATGAGTCAATAATAGAGTGAGTAATATGCATCCACTCTATTTCAAAATCATTTCCAATTTTAATTGGTACTCTTTTTGAAATAGCTCTAAATAAGGCTCTATGCTCTCTCATTTTATGCTCATCAAATTTACTTCCAATCATTTCAAGTGGAAGCGGACTTCCATAAATAGGAAATTGCATCTCTTTAAATAAATAAGGCATAGCACCAATATGGTCTTCGTGTCCGTGAGTTATAATAACAGCAACAATTTTATCTTTTATCTCTCTAAGATATGTAAAATCTGGAATTAAAATATCAACTCCATGCATTTCACCATCAGGAAAACTCATACCAACATCTACAACAATTGCCTCATTTTCAGTTTCAACAACCATCATATTTCCACCAATTTCATTTAACCCACCAAGTGGAGTAATTCTAATTTTGGCATTTGTATTTAAGTTTAGTTTATAGTGTGGGTTTAATCTATCTTTATGAATTTTTTCATTTATCATATAAGATTTTTTAAGGTCATTTGTCCAACCATCACCAGAAGTAGGCATATCTTTATTTATAAATTTTGGTTTATTTGGCTTTTTCTTTTTAAAAGGAGGTTTTTTGTTTGGGTTTTGCTCATCAATTGAGTTGTTTTCCAAAGTAGTTTCACCATTTTGTTCTTTAAACTCTCTATTTTGTTTATAATATGGTTTATTTTGTCGTCTTTGAGGTTTTGTATCTTGAGTGTTTTCTCTTACAGTTTGTTCGCTCGTTATCTCATTATTTGTTTCGTTTTTAGTTATCTCTTCCATTTTTTACCTTTGTATACATTTGGCTATACAAAGATGAACTAACTTCATGGGGTCTTAGGTTTTCATTTAAATTTAACTCATTAAAAATAGTTAAAATTTCAGATTTATCCAAAATAGAGCTAAGGTTTTTTGATAGTTTTTTTCTTGGTTGTGTAAAACATACTTTTAAAAATCTATTAAAATCCTTATCAAATTTTGCATTTAAATCTTTTTTTATATAAAGAATTGAAGATGTTACTTTTGGCATTGGGTCAAATGCCTCTTTAGGAACATCAAAAAGAATTTTTGACTCTTTAGAAATAGTCTGTGTAATTATTCCTAAAGATGAATACTCTTTATCATTTACATTTGCAGAAAATTTTTCTGCTACTTCTTTTTGAACCATTACTATAATATGTTCGCAAAGTTCATCTTCAAATGCTCTTAATATAATATTTGTTGCAATATAGTATGGTAAGTTTGCTATTAAGTCATATTTACCACTATGTAGAGATTTTAGCTCATCCCAAGCCTTCAAAACATCGATATGTTTCAAAACAAATCTTTTGTTTTCCATCTCTGTTGCAAATTTATCTTTCAAAATACCAATTAAATCGGTATCAACCTCATAAGCTGTCACATCTTTGTACTTGACTAAATTTTTAGTCAAATCACCTAATCCAGGCCCTATTTCTACAATATGATTAGAATTTTGGGGCATCGATTGGATGATTTTGTGTAGTATCAAATCATCTTTTAAAAAATTTTGTCCGAACTCTTTTTTTGCTTTTACTTTTTCCATAAGAAGCGATTATATCTTTTTTTAACTTACAATTAGGTAATATTTTTAACTAATTTTTAAGGAAATAGAATTGAATAATCTAACAAAAAGAATAATCCCTTGCCTTGATGTAAATAATGGAAGAGTTGTAAAAGGTGTAAATTTTGTAGGTCTAAAAGATGCTGGAGACCCTGTTGAAATAGCAAAAAGATACAATGATGAAGGAGCAGATGAACTTACGTTTTTAGATATTAGTGCAAGTGTTGAAAATAGAGGAACTATTGTAGATATTGTAAAAAATGTAGCAAAGGAAGTTTTTATTCCGCTTACTGTTGGTGGTGGAATTAGAAACTTAGAAGATATTTATGCTCTTTTAAATGTAGGTTGTGACAAAATCTCTATAAATTCAAGTGCCGTAAAAACTCCAAACTTAATTGATGATGGAGCAAAAAGATTTGGAAGCCAATGTATTGTTGTTGCAATTGATGTTAAAAAAGTTGCAAATGGACAATATAATGTTTTTGTAAAAGGTGGACGAGAAGATACAGGAATTGATGCACTTTCTTGGGCAAAAGAGGTAGAAAATAGAGGTGCAGGAGAGATACTACTTACTTCTATGGATACAGATGGTGTAAAACAAGGTTTTGATTTAGAAATTACAGAAAAAGTATCAAAAATAGTAAATATTCCAGTAATTGCAAGTGGAGGTGCAGGTAATATGCAACATTTTAAAGAGGCTTTTGATTGTGGTGCAAGTGCGGCTCTTGCTGCTTCAATATTCCATTTTAAAGAGGTTGATATTATGGATTTAAAAAGATATTTACAACAAAACAACATAAATGTGAGACTGTAAAATGAGAAAGATATTAGCAACAGCCCTACTTTTAGGAACTTGTGCATTTTCTTATGAAGTAAATTTTAATAAAAGTTTCTCAAAAAGTGTAAATGCTGATACCTTGGCAACAAATATTAATATTAGTGTAGAAAAAAAAGATGAGAAGAGTATAAATATTGAATTAGAAAAATTTAATAATTTTCTTAAAAATACAAAAAATATTACAATAGAAAATACAAATTATAATTTGACTCCAAAATATGAATATATTAATAATAAATCAGTTTTCAAAGCTTATGTAGGAAGTAGTAATTTTACTATAAAATCTGATGATAGTACAAAAATAAATAGCTTTTTAAATGATTTGATGGAGCTTAAAGAGAACATAAAATCTAACGATTTAAAACTTAATATTGGAAATTTATCTTGGGAATTAAGCAATAAATTACAAACAACAATAACAGATGAATTAAGGTTAGAATCGCTACTTTGGATTGAAGATTATTCAAAAGAGTTATCAAAAAAGATAGTAAAAAAATGTGAAGTTAAAAATGTATTTATAAATGAAGAGCACTCAAATATTATGCCAAGATACAAAACAATGGCTGTAGCTATGGATAGTGTAGAAAGAGTATCTGCAAGTGATATTACACCTTTAAATACAGAACATAATATGAAAATAAATACAAACTTTATATTGGATTGTAAATGATAGTATGTGCAGGAAGAAGTGAGAGCTTTCCTTTTGCAACAAATATAGGAGTTGGTCTTATAGAAAGTGCTATAAATCTTACAAAAATATGTCTTTTTAATAAACCAGAATATATTTTATTTATTGGAAGTGCTGGAAGCTATGGAAAGTATAATATTTTTGATATTGTAGAGTCGAAAAGTTCAAGTAATTTAGAACTATCATTTCTTCAAGATTTTGCATATACTCCACTTGATAATGCAGTTAAAATTGATACAACTTTAACTACAAGTGAAGTTATCGTAAATAGTTCAAACTATATTTCTACAAACGAAAATTTATCAAAAGAGTTTTTAGACTATAATATTGACTTAGAAAATATGGAGTTTTTCTCAGTTTTATCTGTGGCAAAAGAGTTTGAGATACCTGCTCTTGGGATTTTTGTAGTTACAAATTATACAAACTCTAATGCACACAATGATTTTATAAAAAATCACAAATCTGCTATGGAAAAATTAATAAATTACTTAGAAGAAAAAAATATAATAAAAGAGGCAAAATAGTGGCGAAATTTGATGAGTCATCAATATATGACTACACACTTGATGAGTTAAAAGAGAGATTAAAGCCCTCTTTTAGAGCAAAACAAGTTTATAACTGGCTATATAAAAAGTATGCAACATCCTATGATGAGATGAAAAATCTTCCAAAAGAGCTTATAATTGATTTAAAAGAGAATTACCCAATAGATATTTTAAAAGTTGTAAAAAAAGAACTTAGTAGCGACGGAAGTATCAAATATCTTTTTAAATTAAGAGATAATCACACTATTGAAGCAGTACTTCTTTTGATGAAAGATAAAAAAATTGATGAAAATGGGCAAATAATTAGAAGTGAAAAGTTTACAGTTTGTATATCTTCTCAAGTTGGCTGTAAAGTTGGTTGTAGTTTTTGTCTAACAGCAAAGGGTGGGTTCGTGCGAAACCTTACAGTTGGAGAGTATATAGCTCAAATTGTACATATAAAAAGAGATAATGATATAGCTGAAAACAAGGCTTTAAATATTGTTTATATGGGAATGGGTGAACCGCTTGACAACTTTGAAAACTTTGTAAAAGCAGTTGAAATTTTCTCAGAACTTGATGGTTTGGCAATTAGTAGAAGAAGACAAACAGTTTCAACTTCTGGAATTGCAAGTAAGATTAAAAAGTTAGGTGAAAAAGATTTACAAATTCAACTAGCAATTTCACTTCATGCTGTTGATGATGAGTTAAGAAGTGAGCTTATTCCTATGAATAAAGCTTATAATATAGCTTCAATTATACAAGCAGTTAGAGAGTTTCCTGTTGATACAAGGAAAAAAGTTATGTTTGAGTATTTGGTAATAAAAGATAAAAATGATAGCCTTGATGCTGCAAAAAAACTGGTAAAACTTCTTGAAGGAATTCAAGCAAAAGTAAATTTAATCTACTTTAATCCATATCCAGGTACAACATATCAAAGACCACTTGAAGCTGATATGATAAAGTTCAAAGATTTTCTAAACTCAAAAAGTGTTATTTGTACAATTAGAGAGTCAAAAGGGCTAGATATTAGTGCTGCTTGTGGACAGTTAAAAGAGAAGGAGTTAAATGCCAATTCTTGAAGTAGGATTAATCATATTTATATTAATTTTTGTAGTAATTGCAGGTGTAGGATTTTATATATACAATAATAAAGATGAGGAGAAATAAGATGACAGTAACTAGATTTGCACCAAGTCCAACAGGATATTTACATATAGGAGGTTTACGAACTTCACTATATAGTTATTTATGGGCAAGAAAAAATGGTGGAGTTTTTAGACTTAGAATTGAAGATACAGATTTAGCAAGAAATAGCGAAGAGGCTTTAAAAGCTATTATCGAAGCTTTTAATTGGGTAGGTTTAAGCTATGATGGAGAAGTTGAATATCAATCAAAAAGAATGGATATTTATAAAAAATATATCGATATTTTACTAGAGAATGGAAATGCTTATAAATGCTATATGAGTAAAGAGGAGTTAGATAGTTTAAGAGCATCTCAAGAAGCGGCAAAGCAAACTCCAAGATATGATGGAACTTGGAGACCAGAAGATGGAAAAACTTTACCACCAATCCCAGCAGGAGTTGAGCCAGTTATTAGAATAAAAGCTCCAAAAGATGGGGAGATTAGATTTGTTGATGGGGTAAAAGGTGATATGAAATTTGATTCATCTTTTGTTGATGATTTTGTAATAGCAAGAAGTAGCGGAGTTCCAACATATAACTTTGTTGTAACAATTGATGATATGTTAATGCAAATGACAGATGTAATAAGAGGAGATGACCACCTTTCAAATACTCCAAAACAGATAGTTATTTACAATGCTTTAGGAGTAAAACATCCAAATTTCTACCATGTTCCAATGATAAATAACCCTGAAGGTAAAAAACTATCAAAAAGAGATGGTGCTATGGATGTTATGGATTATAAAAGATTAGGATATTTACCTGAAGCATTATTAAACTTTTTAGTGCGACTTGGTTGGTCAAATAAAGATCAAGAGATTTTCTCAATGGATGAAATGCTAGAACTTTTTGACCCAAAAAATATAAATAAATCAGCATCTGCTTATAATGCAGAGAAATTACTATGGCTAAATAGTGAATATATAAAAGCAACTTCAAATGAAAGATTAGTCGAAGAGTTGAAATTTTTTGATTTAGATTTAAGCACTTATTCTAAAAAAGATGAGATTTTAAACCTTTCAAAACAAAGAGCAAACACTCTTTTGGAACTTAAAAAATCTATTTTAGATATAAAAGATAAGCCAGAAGAATATGAAGAAGCAGGTGTTAAAAAATTTGTTAAAGATGATACAAGTGTTATTTTAAAAGAGTATTTAGAACTTTTAGCAAATAATAAAGATAGTTTTTCAAGTATAGAAAACCTTGAAAATTTAACAAAACCTTTTATTGAAGCAAAATCTTTAAAGTTCCCTCAACTATTCCAACCAATAAGAATAGCATTAACAGGAGGAACACAAGCTCCATCTGTTTATGATATACTGTTTATTTTAGGATTTGAAGAAGTAGAAAAAAGAATTTTAAAAGCTTTGGAAAAAAATTTTAAAAACTCTTGATTTAGATTTTTTTTTAAGGCATAATGTCTAACTTTTTCAAAGGATAAAAAATATGAACATTTACGTAGGTAATTTATCGTACAAAATGAACGATAAAGATTTAGAAGCAGTTTTTGCTAAGTTTGGTGCAGTTAAAAGTGCAAAAATCATCATGGATAAAGAGACAAACAGATCAAAAGGTTTTGCTTTTGTTGAGATGGAAGATGCTGCAGCTGGAAATGAGGCAATTGAAGCTTTAAATGGTAAAGAAAACGAAGGTAGAACTTTAAGAGTAAATGAAGCTAAACCAAGAGAAGACAAACCAAGAGATAGCAGACCAAGAAGAAACTTCTAAGACTGTTTTGGGGTTTTAACCCCAACTCTTTTAAATACTATTATCTTAAAATAATACTTAACTAATCAAAATTATCAAATTATTACAAAATTTCTTAAAATTAAACTAAATATCTATATTTATTTGAATAGAATTCGATTAATATTTTATTAATTATAAAAATATAGAATTAAACACTTAATACAAAAAAGGAGTTTATAATGAAACTATTATCAAAAATTGCAAGTGGAATACTTTTATCAGGAAGTTTATTAATGGCTAGTGAATATGGTGTTGATAAAGCACATTCAAATGTTGGTTTTACTGTAAAACATATGATGATTACAAATGTTCATGGTAATTTTAAAACTTATGATGCTGTAGTTGAGTTTGATGAAGCTACAAAAACTTTTAAAAAACTTGTTGCAAATGTTGATACAAAATCTATTGATACAGGAATCACAGATAGAGATAATCACCTAAGAAGTGATGATTTTTTTGCTAGTGAAAAGTTTCCAACAATGACTTTTGAGATGACTTCATACAAAGCAGACGGAGATGAAGGAAAAATGAGCGGTAACCTTACAATTAGAGGTATTACAAAAGCTGTTACACTAGAAGTTGATGATATTTCTGTTTTAGGAAATAAAGTAGGTTTTGCTTTAGAAGGAAAAATCAATAGAAGCGATTTTGGTTTAAAATGGAACAAAGCTATCGAGCTTGGTGGAGTTGCTGTTGCTGATGAGGTAAAAATCAAAGTAGATATTGAGGCTGCAAAAAAATAGTATTCTTTTTTTTGCTGGGGAGTTTAACCTCCCCTACTTTTAAAATCTTTCTCTTAAAGCTTCAAATTTCTCAACTTGCTCTTTTAATAAAACTCTATTTTCATCTCTTGTTACAAAAACTTTGAAAATATGTTCACCTTTTTCATCATTAAAAACTACACTATGAGATAACATTCCTCTATGAGTTTTTGAAGAAAAAACTATCTCTTTTATATCATCAACTTTTAAGTGTCCAGAAATTGAACTCTCTTTTGAATCAAAGTTATAGTAACCATGACCATAAGTTCCTAGTGGCATATGATCTTTTATCTCAATTACAAATGATGGTGTGATTTTTATCATTAAAATCTTTCCCCACTTACTAATATCTTCTAAAACCTCATCAAAGTGTGAAGAGCTAATAGCCTTTTCAAACTCTTGAGCCTCTAAATTTTCTCTGTTTTCCATAATATTCTCCTTTTTTTTAAATTAAATTTTTTATACCATCTGATTTTTTATAAAATCCAAATAATGCCCATCTTCTTTTTCAAGTTCAATATGGTTACCACTTTGAACAATTTCACCATCATTTAAGACATAAATCATATCTGCATTTTTTACTGTACTTAATCTATGAGCAATTGTAATTACTGTTTTTTCCTTCAATAAATTCTCTAAATCTTGGAATAGTTTTGTTTCTGTATGTACATCAAGAGCTGAAGTAGATTCATCAAATATTATAATACTTGCATTTGCTAAAATCATTCTAGCTATTGAAATTCTTTGTCTCTGACCTCCACTTAATCTTACTCCATTTTTTCCTACAAGTGTATCAAGACCATCTTCCATATTAGTAACAACATCAAAAAGTTGTGCTATTTTTAAAGCTTCAAAAATCTTTTCATCACTTATAGATTCATCTCCCATTGTAAGATTAAATCTTAAAGTGTTGTTGAAGAGCATAGGCATTTGTAAAACTAAGAAAATCTCATCTCTTAAAGCTTTTTTATCAATATCTTCAACCTTGATATTATTGTATGTAATTTCTCCACCATTTTTTGCATAAAAACCTGCAATTATTTGAGCAAGAGTAGTTTTTCCACTTCCACTTGCACCAATAAGTGCTATTTTTTCACCATATTTTATATCTAGGCTTATATTTTTTAGAGTCTCTTTATTTTCATTGTAAGAAAAACATAGATTTTTTAGGCTAATATCAACACCATTTCTGTCTTTGTCAAAACTTTCTTCACCATTTGGTTCAACTTTTAAAGCTAAAATTCTATTTATTCTTCCTAAAGCTGCTTTTGCTGTCATATATGAGTATTGCATAGATAAAATCTCTTGAACAGGTGTCATAATAAACCAAATATATGCAAACATCGCAAGCATCATTCCTATTGATAAATCACTGTAAGCCACCATAACAAGCCCAGCTGCTCTTAAAATCTCAAATGCTATTAAAAAAAGAGTAAATGAAAATCTCTCATAAGCTACACTTTTGTAGTTGTAGTTATTTGATGTTATTTGAATATTTTGTGCTTTTTCTATAGCAATATTTGAAAAAAACTTCTCTTTATTACTAGCTTTTATTTGACCAAATAAATCAAGAGTTTCTCCTATATTATCTTGAAAATCTGCTATTGCTTGATTCTCTTCTTTTTTTAGAACTCCAGTTTGTTGAGCAATTTTTTTTGATAAAAACATAATAAATGGTTGAGTGAAGATGATTAAAATTCCTAAAAGTGGATGAATAGTAATAACTACTACACAAACAGCAATCAAAGTTAAAATTGCAGTTACAAACTTACTAGCACCAGTTATTATAAAACTATCAAGAGTATTTACATCTGTTACTAAATTTGCACTAACTGCCCCACTTCCAAGGCTCTCGTACTCATTCATAGAAACCAATTGTAAATGAGAAATTAGCTTTTTTCTTATTTGAAAAGTTACATATTTCGAAATAGCTGTAAATATTTTTGTAACTACTATTGAAGCAACAAAATGAACAAATCTCAAAACAACAACAGCCAAAGTAACAATAAAAATATAGTAAAAAGCACTCCCACTTCCAAAAAACTTATCTATATTAAAAACAAAAAAATCTGGTTTATGTAAAAGCACTTCATCTACAAGTGCAGGAAGCATTAAAGGAATAGGTACACTTATAATTATTGCAAGTATTGTAATAAATTGCCCAATAATTAGTGATTTTTTCTTCTCTAAAAGTGTTTTCCATATATATTTAAAATCTATTTTTGTCATATTTTTTCTATTTCTTTCTAAAATTTTTAGAATTCTATTAAAAATTAGGTTTATAAAAAGTGAGAGAAGATAGATTTTTATAGTAAAAACTATTTTTTAAACTATATTTAAGCAAAAATCAAGAAAAATAGGAAAATTAACTATATAGTTCTACTTATTTATGCAATTTAAAATAAAACAAAGCAAAAATAAATTACAATCCATTTTGATAATCATTATTATTTAAGGATGAATATGACTAATTTAGCTAAATCAAGACTTTATGAGATGGGAAAAGTTTTGATAAATGAAGAGAAGAGTAAATCATTTATAAAACAAGTTGCAAGTATAAATAACCAATTTATAAATCTAAAGGTTATAAATGCGATGATTGAAGATAATATTTACTTAAATATTGTTGATAATGAAGTAAAACAATCTTATATAAAAAAATTAAAAAATAAAAATGAGCAGTTACAAATAAGAGTAGTGTTAAGTGGAAAACTTGAAAAACTTGACCAAAATACAAATGAAAAAGTTATTTATTGTGAAAATGAACTAAGTGTTGAGTACAAAAAAGATATACAAGAATCTTTACTTCACAAGCAGGGGCAACATACAAAATATATTTGTGTAACTTTGAATGAAAAATATTTCAATGAAAATAGTTATTTATATGAAATTTTTAAAGAGAGTTTTAGTAAAAAATTTTATGAACCAGATTTAAAAAGCCGATATGGTAAGCTTTTTACAAGAGATTATACAAGTGGAGTTGATAAAATTTATTTAAGAAATAAAACAATGGAATTAATACTTTATGTTCTTGATAAGGTTCAAAAGAAAACTGAAATTAAACTTGATAAACTAAATAATGAAGATATAAATAGAGTTAGAAAAGCAAAAATTTATATAGATGAAAATTTTGCAGATAATATTACTATTGAGCTACTTTCAAAAAAAGTTGCACTAAATCAAACAAAATTAAAAAAGGGCTTTAAAGAGATTTTTGATAGCACAATCCACGAATATTTAAAAGAGTTAAGGCTTACTAAAGCTTTGCAATATTTAAAGACAAATAAATATTCAGTAAAAGAAGTTGCTCAAATGAGTGGATATACAAATCAAGGCTCTTTCTCTTATGCTTTTTTTGGAAAATATAATACTCTTCCAAAAGATATTCAAAAAAAGTCGGATTTGTGAAAAAAGAGTTCCGATTTATATAAGACAATATTGATATTCATTCTTAATTTTATTATAATTCTTGCAAATTTTAAATTAAGGATATTAAAATGCAACAAGAAGCACCAAAAGTATATAAACAAGAGAAAGTTCAAGAAAAACTAGATGTTTTTTTAGATGATATTAAAACAGTAGTTTTAGCAACAGTTAGTTCAGATGGAGAGCCATTTGCAAGTCATTCACCATTTGTAAGAGATGAAGAAGGGAACTTCTATGTATTTATAAGCACTTCAGTTCAACACTCACACAATATGTACAATACAGGAAAAGCACATATTTTATTTATTGAAGATGAGAGCAAAACAAAACATATTTATGCAAGAAGAAGATTATATTTTAAGGCTAAAGCTGAAAAATTTGATGAAAATGATGCTAGAACTGAAGAGATTACACAACTTTTTGAAGCAAGATTTGGAAAAGAAGCAGCACTTTTAAGAGAGATGCCATCTTCAAGAATTTATAAACTAATCCCAAGAGATGGAAACTTTGTAATTGGATTTGGAGCAGCTTATAAACTAGATGAGACAAATAAAAAAATAAAAGAGTTAAACACTATGAATGGTGAAGCTCACGGTGGAACTCACGAATTAGGTCTAAAAAAAGATGCATAAGATATTAAAAATATCTCTTGCATTTGCATTTCTTGCAAACTTCTCTTATGCTTCAAGCCCATCAAACACTAAAGTATCTTCAAGTATTGTAAGTGTTGGTGGAAGTATCACTGAAACAGTTGTTGCACTAGGTCATGCTGATAAATTAATTGGAGTTGATTTATCAAGTGCATATCCACAAGAAGTTACTTCAAAACTACCAAATGTTGGTTATTGGCTAGATTTACCACAAGAAGGAATTTTATCTTTAAAGCCTGAAGTTGTAATCACAAGTAAACAAGCAGGTCCAAAAAAACTAATAGACTCACTTCCAAATTATGGAATAAAAACTTATGTTATAGAAGATGAAGCTTCAATTGAATCTGCAAAAAATAAGATTATGCAAGTAGCAGAAGTTTTAGATGAGAGTGAAAAAGCAAAAGAGATTGTAAATAGAATTGAAAACAATGTATCAAAAATGCAAGAGGAAATTGCATTGGAACTAAAAGATAAAACAAAACCAAAAGTTCTATTTCTTTTTTCAAGAGGAAAAGGTACAACTATGGCAGCTGGAAATGCTACAAAAGCTGGAGTTATGATAGATTTAGCTGGTGGAGAAAATGTGGTTACTACAAAACAGTTTTCACAAATTTCAGGTGAAGCTATTTTAGCAGCAAATCCAGATGTAATTATTACTTCAACACATGTAGGTGAATTAGAGCTTGATAAAAATATTCTAGCTTCTACAAATGCAGGTAAAAATAGTAAGATTTTTAATATGGATATGATTTTAATTTCTGGTTTTACAGTGCGAACTGATACAGCACTACAAGAGCTTTCTTGTATGTTTTTTGATAATAAACTATCACATTGTAAATAAGTTTTAAGATGTTTACAAATAAAAAAACAGTTATCTCTATATTAATGATATTAACTATTATTTCCGTTATTATAAATATCGCAATAGGAGCATTTAGTATCACTTTTGAAGAGATATTAAATACTCTTAAAAATCCTAGCGAAAATCTTATTTTTTATCAGGTTTTATCTGAAATTAGACTTCCTAGAATTTTTTTAGCAATTTTAGTGGGAATTGCTTTTGGGCTTAGTGGAGCTTTAATGCAAACTCTGTTTAAAAACCCACTTGCAGACCCGTCTATTATTGGAGTTTCAGCGGGGGCAAGTGCTGGAGTTGTACTTTTTATGCTATTAGGAAGTTTCCTTCCTTTTGCACTAACTACTGGAATATTATCTTACTTTTCACTTCCACTTAGTGCATTTTTGGGTGCTGTTATTACTATATTTTTAATCTATAAATTAGCAACAATTTACAATAAAGTAGCAGTTACAATAATGCTTCTAGCTGGAATTGCAATAAATGCAATGCTTGGAGCTTTGGTTGGGCTATTTACCTATGTAAGCACTGAAGAGGAGTTAAAAAGTTTCACTTTTTGGACTATGGGAAGTTTAGCTCATGGAGATATGAAAGTTATTTTAACTTTAATTCCTATTGTAATAGTTACTTTTATTTTTGCATATTCAAAAAGAGTTGAACTAAATTTAATGCTCTTAGGTGAAGATGAAGCAAAAAATTCAGGGGTAAATGCTGAAAGGCTAAAAAAACTTATAATTCTTTTTGTATCACTTGCTATTGGAATTAGTGTTGCTTTTTGTGGAATTATTGGATTTATTGGACTTGTAGTTCCTCATATAGCAAGAATGCTTGTAGGGTCAAATCATAAATACTATATTCCACTAAGTGCTATTTTAGGAGCATTTATTCTTTTATGGGCTGATAGTTTGGCTAGAACAATAGTAAGTCCAGCAGAGCTTCCAATTGGAATAATCACAGCTCTTTTAGGAGCTCCATTTTTCTTATATCTTTTAATAAGAAATAGACAAGCTACGATAAACTAAAGGGCTAAAATGTATAAGATAGAAGATTTAAGTTTTGAAATACAGAAAAAAGAGATACTAAAAAGTATAAATTTAAACCTAAAACCAAATAGTTTTTTATCAATTGTTGGACCAAATGGTTGTGGAAAATCGACTTTGCTAAAAACTATAAATAGAAATATTGATATTCAAAAAGGAAAAATAAGCCTTGAAGATAAAAATATTGAAGATTTTAGCGATAAAGAACTAGCACTAAAGCGGTCAGTTTTAAATCAAGCTTTTTCATTTCCTTATAGTTTTAAAGCTATTGAGATAGTTGAAATGGGGCTTTATGCCTATGATTTAAGCACAAAAGAGAAAAATGAGCTTTTGGACTATATTGTGCAAAAACTTCATTTAGAAGATTTAAAAGATAAAAACTATTTAGTTCTTTCAGGTGGAGAGAAGCAAAAAATACAGTTTGCAAGAGTTGTTGTGCAACTTTGTGCTAGTTGTGAAAAAGAGAAATATCTATTTTTAGATGAACCAACACTAAATTTAGATATTTTTTACCAGTTCAAAATCCTTGATTTGGCAAAAGAGCTTCAAAAAGATTTTAAAATAGGGATTTGTGCAATACTGCACGATATAAATCAAGCTTATTTATACTCTGATGAAGTTATTATGATGAAAAAAGGTGAGATTAAGCATTTTGGGCTTACAAAAGAGGTTTTGACTTATGAAAATATTTACGATATTTTTCAAGTTGAAAGCGAATTTGTTTACTCAAAAAAACTTCAAAAAGAGATAATAATCACTACTTCTTAAATATTAAATTGGATTTTATCCAATTTAATAAAAAGCTTACAATAAAATTCCACTTTGTGAAAAAAGAGTTCCAATTTATAAAAAAGAATATTGATATTTATTATTATTGTTATTATAATCCCAAAAAAATTTTAGGAGAAATTTATGTATAAACAAAGTTTATTTACTTGCATAGCACTGGCAATGCTTACTTCTGCTTCACAAGCAAACAGTGAAATATCAAAAGATTCTGAAACAAATAAATTAGATGAAATAGTTGTAACATCAAAATCTAATAAATCAATTGAAGACCAATCAGGGACAGTTACAGTTATAACAGCAGAAGATATAGAAAAAATGAATGCTACAAATCTAAAAGATATTTTAAGAAAACAAGCAGGAATTGTAACTGTTGAAAATGGAATGAATGGAAGACAAAATATCTCTGTGCGAGGTTAAGACCTACAGATGTGCTTTTTTTAGTTGATGGGCAAAGAACAAATAGAACAGATGATTATGTAGAAAGAATGAGTGATTTTCAGTATTCATCAGTTCCTGTTTCTATGATAGAAAGAATTGAGATAGAAAAAGGTGCAAAAAGTTCTATTTATGGTTCTGATGCTATGGGTGGAGTTATAAATATTATTACTAAAAAAGATCATGTAAAACCATTTTATGGAGAAATTGATGTTCAAGCTGGGGTTTCAAATGCAAAACATGGTGGAGATGAACAAAAATATAGTTTAAATGTAGGTGGAAATATCTCAGATAAACTATCAATTAATGTAAGTGCAGATAATCAACATAGAGATGCAACAGGTGGAAAAGGTATTAATGCTTTTGAAGTTCCTTTGGATAAAGCAACATATATAGAGGGAATAGAAAATACAAATGGGAGTGTAAAACTAAGATACAATATAGATGATACTCAATATATTTCAGGAACTTATGCAAAGGGTCAAGAAAAAAGAAAAGATTATGAGAAAAGCCAATTCACAAGAACAGATTTATATAAATTAGATAGAGAGATGTACAATTTATCTTATGAGAAAAATTATGAACACCTAACTCTTAACTTAGATTATGAACTTGCAAAAACAGATATTCAAACAAATATGTGTTTGTATCCATTTGGTGCTTTAACACCATATCAAGTTGCACAACAAGTAAATCCAAATGGAAATGCTTTTCAATGGAATATGGCAGCAATGGCAATGCCAAAAGATTGTTTACCATACTTTAGTAATCTTGCAGATTATAAATCAAAGATTAAAAATGAGATAGTAAAAGCTGAGGTAAAAACAGATATTTTAAAATACAACTATATAGTTTTAGGTGCAACAACAAATAAAGAGTCTTTTGAAAAATATGATTATAAAAAATCTCTTACAACTGATGATTATGATAGAAGAGCAAACTCTTACTACATTCAAGATGAAATAGAGTTAAAAGATTTTATCTTTACTTTAGGTGGAGTTCTTGATGACAATGAAAAATATGGTACGAAGTGGTCATCAAATGTAGGAGTTGTATATAAAATAGATGATAAACAAAGGCTAAAATTAAGCTATGGAGAAGGATTTAAAGCTCCTGATGTTAGGAAAAGTACATCAAGTTATATTTCTAGCCAAGGTACTGATACTTATGGAAATGATAATTTACAACCAGAAACTTCAAAAACTTATGAATTAGCTTATGAGTTTTACGGAGAAGATACTACATTTAAAACAGCAGTTTTTAGAAATGAAATAGATGATATGATTGCAAATATAAAGCATCCAACTATTAATAGAGCATATCAATACCAAAATATTGATGAAGCAATCATAAAAGGATTTGAGATAGAGGGAAGTTATGATTTTACTGAAAACCACTCTCTAAATGCAAACTATACATATCTAAAAACAGAAGATAAAACTACAAATAAAGAGATTACATTTAGACCAAAAAATACATTTAA
Source organism: Arcobacter vandammei (assembly GCF_016106035.1). GTDB lineage: Bacteria > Campylobacterota > Campylobacteria > Campylobacterales > Arcobacteraceae > Aliarcobacter > Aliarcobacter vandammei. Next base: position 172,992 of record NZ_JADKPZ010000001.1, on the reverse strand, counting down.
TGCAGGTCTTAGCTCAAGATTTGCTTATGATATATCTTCATATTTAAGTGCTAGTTATGTTGGAAAACAATATACAGATACTACTAATGACGAGCAAATAAAAGGATATACACTTGTAAATGCACAAATATCTAAAAAGCTTACAAAAGATTTAACAGCTAGAGTTGGAGTTGATAATATCTTTGATAAAAAACTTGATGATAATGGTGAATTTCATTTAAAAAGAAGATTTGTTTATGCAGGTCTAAACTACAAATTTTAATCGGAACTAAGGCTTTCTCAAAGAGAGTGCAAAAGCACAAGAGCCTTAGCCCGAGGCTATTAGATTAATTATCTCTAAATATAAGAATCTTTATCTACTTTATTTATATTACAAGTTTAAAAAAATAAAAACCCAAATTAAGAAAAATAAATTCCAAACTATATAAAATAACATTGATATTCATTATCATTTCTATTATAATCCCAATAAAATTTTCAAAGGACATTATAATGTATAAACAAAGTTTATTCGCAATATCTGCACTTGCATTAATATCTACAAATGTATTTGCAAATACAGATACAAAAAAACTAGATGAAGTTGTTGTAACAGCAAAATCAGATAAAAAAATAGAAGATTTATCAAGCTCTGTTACAGTAATAACAGCTGAAGATATAGCAAAATTAAATGCTACAAATATAAAAGATATTTTAGTAAAACAAGCTGGAATAATAACATCTGGAGCAACATCAATGACAGGTGGAAGAGAGAGTTTTTCAATAAGAGGATTAGACCATACTTATTCTTTAATTTTAGTAGATGGTAAAAAAATAAATCCAACAGAGGGATATATTGGTCATAGTGATTTCAATACTCTTGGGTTCCTGTGAATATGATTGAAAGAATTGAGATAATAAAAGGTCCAAAAAGTTCAATTTATGGTTCACAGGCTATTGGTGGGGTTATAAATATTATTACTAAAAAATATGCTAAAAAGATTTATGGTGAAATAGATGTTCAAGCTGGTTTTTCATCTGCAGAAAATGGTGGAGATGAACAAAAATATAGTGCAAATATAGGTGGAAATATATCTGATAAATTATATATGTTTTTAGCTGTAAATAAAAATAAAAGAGATGCAACAGGTGGAGATGGCTTTGGATATAATTCATCTTACCAGCAAGTAGCAATAAATGATGCTACATATATTGAGGGTGTTGATTCTACAGATGGGCTTTTAAAACTTAAATATAATTTTGATGATACACAAAGTATTTATGCATCATATTTAAAAGGTAAAGAAGAGAGAAAAGAGTTTGATAAAAGTGTGAGTTATAAGTTAGATAAAGATATTTATAGCTTTGGATACGAAAAAGCTTTTGATAGTGTAGCATTTAGTTTAGACTACTCAAGATCAAAAATAGATTCAAAAGTAGATAGTATGTTTGCAAAATATACTCATGGGCTAACAACAGATAATATAAAAGGAGAAGCGAAAATCTCTGCTTTAAAATATAATTATATTGTCGTAGGAACTGAGACTTTAAAAGATAGATATGAAAGAACTCTTCCTATAGGAACAAACCAGTATGATTTTGATAATCGTGCAAATTCTTACTATATTCAAGATGAGGTAGAACTAGGAGATTTTATTTTATCTTTTGGAGGAAGAATTGATGATAATCAGAAATATGGAAATGATTTCTCACCAAATGCTGGAGTAGTTTATAAAATAGATGAGCAACAAAGATTAAAATTAAACTATGGAGAAGGATTTAAGGCACCACTTTTAACTCAAGGGTCAAGTGGATTTTATTCTACAGGAATTTGGGGAAATGATGATTTAAAAGCTGAAACATCAAAATCTTATGAATTAGCTTATGAATTTTATGGACAAGATACAATATTTAAATCTTCAATATTTAAAACTGATTTGAAAAATATGATTAAATCGGAATCAGGACATGGTAATAATGGAAAACAATCAATGTATGTAAATGTTGATGAAGCTTCAACAAGAGGATTTGAACTGGGAGTTGAACATAATTTAACAGAAGAACATATCTTAAATGCAAACTATACTTATGTGAAAACAGAAGATAAGAAAACAGAAAAAGCTTTGACATATAAGCCAAAAAATACATTTAATATTGGTCTAAGTTCTGAACTTGGATGGGGTATCTCTTCTTACTTAAGTGCAAATTATATTGGGACACAATATACAGATGCTGCAAATAAAACTAAAGCAAAAGGCTACACACTATTTAATGCACAAATTTCTAAAGAAATTACAAAAGATTTAACAGCAAGAATTGGTGTAGATAATATAACTAACGAGAAATTTGATGATAATGAACCATATTATTTAGAACAAAGATTTGCTTATGTAGGACTAAACTATAAATTCTAATCGGAACTGACACTTCAGTGTCAGCCTTAAATTAAAATACAGCAGGGACTGAAGTCCCTGTTTCAAAAAAAGGTAAAAAATGATAAAAAAATCACTAGCTTTAATGGCTACAATATTTTTGTTTAGTGCATGTTCGAGCAAAACTGTTCCACTAACACACAATTTAGAAAATAAAGAGGGAATTTACTCTATAAAACAAGCAAAAAACATAGATATGCAAAAGCTTGTAGATGAAACAGAGCATTATCCAGTTATATTTGTAGGTGACCACCATGATACAGAAAAAACACATAAGTTTTTTGCAGAGTTTATAAATGAATTAGCAAAAAAGGGTTATAACTTAAATTTAGCAAATGAGTGGTTTACACCTTCTCAAGATGAGTTGTTAAAAGAGTACACAGACGGTAAATTTGATACAGCAACTTTTAAAGAAAAAGTTGATTGGGAGAAATTTTCAAAATACAAATGGGAATATGTATCTTCTTTGTATGAAGCTATAAAAAATGCTGGAGGAAGACTTTTTGGTATGAATATATCAAAAGAAGATAGAGCAAAAATCTCTTTAAAAGAGTTTGATAAAATGAGCCAAGAAGAGAAAAACTTTTATAATAATCTTGATTTAAATGTATCAGCTCATCAACAATTAATAGAGCCATTTTTTAAGCATTGTAAAACAATGTCAAAAACAGATGAACCTTGTGAACAAAGAATGTATAGAGTGCAAGTTACTTGGGATACTTATATGGGAGAAAATGTAGCAAAAATTGCGAAAGATGTGATAAAAACTCCAAAAGATAAACTTTTAGTTTTTGCAGGAGCTATGCATATTGAGCAAAATTTGGGAATTCCATTAAGATTTGCAAGATTGAGTAATCTTCCATTCATCTCTATTTCAAATCAAAAAATAGATAAAGAAAAAGATTTAAAAATAGATACAAACAAAGCAGATTTTGTTTATATCTATGAAGCAAAAGAAGAAGAGAAAAAGAAATAAAACTCTTTTCTCTTGTAAATTTATGTATGAGTTCCAAAATATTTGTTAGTTTTTTGCTGAAATTTCGATAATACTTTAGGATACAAATGCCTTTCCCGCTTTTTGTTTTGGAACTCATACTTAAATTTATAAAATAAAATCTATTTAACCATATTTTAAGCTATTATAAGAACTTAAGTTTTTTTTAGATACAATCCGCGAAAATTTTATAAAAAGAAGAATTATGAGAGACATTAGAAATATTGCAGTTATTGCACACGTTGACCATGGAAAAACAACAACAGTTGATGAACTTTTAAAACAAAGTGGTACATTTTCAGCTCACCAAAATGTAGATGAAAGAGTTATGGATAGCAATGCTATTGAAAAAGAGAGAGGAATTACAATTCTTTCTAAAAATACAGCTATTGATTATGAAGGTGTAAGAATTAACATCATCGACACTCCAGGACACGCCGATTTTGGTGGAGAAGTTGAGAGGGTTTTAAAAATGGTTGATAGCGTTTTACTTCTTGTTGATGCACAAGAGGGAGTTATGCCACAAACAAAATTCGTTGTTAAAAAAGCACTATCTTTAGGTCATAGACCAATAGTTGTTGTAAACAAAATTGATAAACCAGCAGCTGAACCTGATAGAGTTGTAGATGAGGTTTTTGACCTTTTTGCACAAATGGATGCAACAGAAGAGCAACTAGATTTTCCAGTTATTTATGCAGCTGCTAGAAGTGGATTTGCAAGATACAATCCAACTGATGATAATATGGATTTCAAACCACTTTATGAAACAATCTTAAAAGAAGTTCCAAAACCAAAAGGGACAGATGAAAATGGGCTTCAACTTCAAGTATTTACTCTTGATTATGATAACTTCATAGGAAAAATCGGAATTGCTAGAATTTTTAATGGAACTATTTCTCAAGGTGAAACAGTACTTTTATGCAAAGCAGATGGAGAAAAAATAAAAGGAAGAGTATCTAAACTTATTGGATTTAAAGGTCTTGATAGAGTTGATATAAAAACAGCAGGAGCTGGAGATATTGTTGCAGTTGCAGGATTTGAAACTATTGATGTTGGAGATAGCTTATGTGATCCAGCAAATCCAATGCCACTTGATCCTATGCATATTGAAGAACCAACACTTAGTGTAACATTCTCTGTAAATGACTCTCCACTAGCAGGAACTGAAGGAAAATATGTAACTTCAAACAAAATTGATGAGAGATTAAAAGCTGAGATGAACACAAATATTGCTATGGGATATGAGCAAATTGGTGAGGGTAAATTTAAAGTAAATGGAAGAGGTGAGCTTCAAATTACTATTTTGGCTGAAAATATGAGAAGAGAAGGTTTTGAGTTTTGTATTGGAAGACCAGAAGTTATTATTAGAGAAGAAAATGGTATTAAAATGGAGCCATTTGAACATCTTGTAATTGATACACCAGATGAGTTTAGTGGAGCAATTATCGAAAAACTTGGTAAGAGAAAAGCTGTTATGACAAATATGATTCCTATGGGAATTGGATTTACAAGACTAGAGTTTGAAATTCCTGCACGAGGACTTATAGGTATTAGAACAGAGTTCTTAACTGAAACTAGAGGAGAGGGTGTTATGAACCACTCATTCTTAGATTTCAGACCTTATTCTGGAACAGTTGAAAGCAGAAAATATGGAGCTTTAGTTTCTATGGAAAATGGAGAAGCTCTTGCATACTCAATCTTTAACTTACAAGATAGAGGGGTTATGTTTGTAAAACCTCAAGATAAAGTATATATTGGAATGGTTGTAGGACAACATGCAAAAGATAATGATTTAGATGTAAATCCTATAAAAGGGAAACAACAATCAAATGTAAGATCAAGTGGAGCTGATGAAGCTATTAGACTTATTCCACCAAAAATTATGTCTTTAGAAAATGCTTTAGAGTGGATAGAAGAAGATGAAGCTGTTGAAGTTACTCCAATTTCAATTAGAATTAGAAAAAGAGAACTTGACCCAACTGTAAGAAAAAGAACAGCAAAAAAAGAAAAGAATGCTTAATTCTTTTATTTTAAGCGAAACTTTTGAGATAGCAAAATGTTGAGAAATAAGGAAAAAAACTCATAAAAAGCTAATCTGTGATAACGAGATTTGGAACTTTAGTTCCAATATCGAGAAAAAGAACAGCGAAAAAAGAGAAAAATGCTTAATTTTTAAGTTTTGTTTTCAAAAGAAAAAAAAAGAGGGGGGGAAGAGGCTTTTGCTTCTTCCATTTTTTAATTACTCAATAGAAACTCTAATAGTATTATATGGATTATAAAGCACATTTGCTCCGTGTTGGATTTTTACATTTCTTCTTTGAGTAAAATCAACCTCAAAAATTCCCTTACTATCCACACTAAACTCTACACAAAGTCTTGCAGCTTTTTCTATAATATTTTGTGCTAACTCTTTTTTGCTATTTTGTACAATCACATGGCAAGATGGTCTATCTTTTAAATGAAACCAAAAATCACTAGCTTTTGAATTTTCAAGCAGATAAATATTTTCTCTTTCATTACTTCCTAGCATTATTTTATAACCTTCAAAAAAGAAGCTTTCATAGTTTTTCTCTTTTTTTGTTTTTGTTTGATTTCTCTCTTTTTTTGGAAGAAAGAATTCACACTCATCTATAGATTTAGCATTTAAAAGATTTACTCTTAATCTTTTTGCGAACTCTAATTTTTCTTTTATATTATCTTCTTCAAGCCCTATATTAGAGGCTTTTTGTTTATATCTTTTTGCTTTTTTGAAAAGCTCATTTGTATAGATTTTTGGATTTTTCATATTTTCTAAATCTATTTTTAGAAGTTCTCCATCAAAATCAAACACCTCTAATGTTTTTTGATATGGTTTTATATTGTGAAGATTTGCTAAAAAAAGATTTGCTTTATTGTAAGTAGTATTTGCTTCAAGCTCTAATTCCTCTTTTTTTGGCAAAGATTTTAGGATATTTTCTAACTTTTTTATATTTGAATCAACACTAGAGATTTTCTGTTTTTTTATAAGCTCCAAGTTTTCTATCTCAATATTTTCATAAACTTTGTATAAATACTCTTCAATATCATCTATATTTTCATCTTTTGGTATAAACTCTTTTTTTGGAATTTCATCAAGTTTAATACCCACCTTTACAACTCTAAAAGATGAAAATTCATCTATATGTCTTAAAGCTTCTAAAATTACTCTATTTTCATCTAAAATTATTATATTTGTATGCTTTCCTGTAAATTCTAGTTGTAAAATTGAAATCTCTTTTTTATATGAAGAGCTAGAGTTTACTCGTATATTTAGAATTTTATCATCATTATATAGTTCAATATTTTCTATTTTTGAATTTGTAAATCTTTTTTGTAAAACTACATCAAAAGGTGCATTAAACTCTTTTTTTGAAGAAATTTGCTCTTTAGATTTAAATATTTTTGCATTTGATTTACTTAAATCAAAATATATGATATTTTTATTATTAAATTCAATTATAATTATATTGTTATCAATTCTTCTTATAAACTTGATATTTTGGGCATTCTCTTGTAGGTATTTGCATATAGCTTTTAATAAAAAATATTTCACAATCTATTCACTTTATTTTATAAATATTCAGAAGATTTTTATATCTTGAAGATATAATTATACCTAAATTAATTTACAGGAGAATTTTATGAAAGTACTTAAAATATTAGCAGCTTCAACTTTAGCTTTAGGTCTAGCTTCTACTTCACTAATGGCAGATGTTACAAAAGGTCAAAAACTTTTTATTAAAATGTTAAAAGAACCTTGCGGAATGGATGGTGCAAAATTTGCATTAAAACATACTCAAGCTGAGTGGAAACAAATTAAAGCAGATGGAAAAGGTGAAGCTGAAATTATGGCAATTTGTCCAAAAGTTCAAGCTGGAGAGTTAAAAGATACTCATATTGAACATATCTTAGATTTTTCTATAGAGTTTGCAAGTGATTCAGGAAATGTTCCTTCTTGCTAAAAATTAAAAGATGAGTTTACTCATCTTTTATAAAACTATTTTTTCATATTTATAAATAACTTTTTCAGCCAATTCAATCATCTTTATATTCATAGTTTTATACTCAATATTTTTTATACCAATAAGTAATTTATCATATACAATCTCATAGGGATATAGTAAAAAAAATATAAACTCTTTTGATTTATTCTCTTTTCCCAACTCTTTAAACCAAAGAGTAAGTAGCGAAAAATAGAGCATAGAGGGATTGAATTCTTCATTTTCTTTAAGGTTTTTTGATAACTCTTTATTTATAAAATCATAGCAATTAAGAATAGCTTTTATTCTAAAGTTTTTACGATTTTTTATATAATAATCTTGTGAAAAAGTTACTTTATTTATCTCTTTTAAAATATCAAGAGAAATATTATTAAATTCAATCAAAATCTCTTTATCTAAACCATAACTATTAGTATCATTGTTATCTTTATATGAAAGAATTAAGTCTCTACAAAACAATAATAAGGCTTCTGTTTTTACTTTTGAAATATTTATAACCATTTCAAATTGTAACTAAATTTTATTAAAATTGATAATATTTTTATTATTTTTAAGTTGTATTGAGGTAGAATAAATGCAATTACATTAAATTTTTAGAAAAAAGGAAATTATTGGAACCTATTGGAGTACTAAAAGATGGTCAAATATACGACCTTCAAACTGCAGAGGCTTTAAATATTAGTGGAGATACAATTAAAGCCGATGATTCAAAAGAATCTTTAGAAATATTAAGACACTCAACAGCTCACCTTATGGCACAAGCTATAAAAGAACTATATCCTGAAGCAAAATTCTTTGTTGGTCCCGTTGTAAATGAGGGATTCTATTATGATTTTAAAATAAACAGCAAATTATCTGATGAAGATTTACCAAAAATTGAAAAAAAGATGAAAGAGTTAGCTGATAGAAAACTAGCTATTACAAGACATGAAACCTCAAGAGATGAGTTTTATGAAGAGTTTAAACACGATGAGTTAAAACAAGCTGTTTTAAAAAACATAAAAGATGAAGTAATCACTGTTTATAAACAAGGTGATTTTAAAGATTTATGTCGTGGTCCTCACCTACCAAATACAAGAATGATAAGAAGTTTTAAACTAACACGTGTTGCAGGAGCTTATCTTGGTGGTGATGAGAAAAATGAGATGATTACAAGAATTTACGGTATCTCATTTTTTGATAAAAAAGCTTTAAATGATTATATAACTATGATTGAAGAAGCTAAAAAACGAGATCATAGAAAACTTGGAACAGAACTTGAACTATTTACTTTCAACGACGATGTAGGAGCAGGGCTTCCTATGTGGCTTCCAAATGGAGCTAGACTTAGAAGTAAATTAGAGCATATTTTATATAAAGCACATAGAATTAGAGGTTATGAGCCAGTAAGAGGTCCAGAGATTTTAAAATCAGAGATGTGGAAAATTTCAGGACACTATGCAAACTATAAAGAGAATATGTATTTTACAACTATTGATGAGCAAGAGTATGGAATTAAGCCTATGAACTGTGTTGGGCATATTCAAATCTTTAAAAACTCTTTAGTTTCATATAAAGAGTTGCCAAAAAAACTTTTTGAATATGGAGTTGTACATAGACACGAAATGAGTGGAGCAATGCACGGATTGTTTAGAGTTCGAGAGTTTACTCAAGATGATTCACATATTTTTTGTACACAAAACCAAATTAAAGAGGTTATCTTTGAAGTTTTAGAGTTTGTTGATAGCTTATTAAAATTATTTGATTTTAAATATGAAATAGAAGTTTCTACAAAACCAGAAAAAGCTATTGGAGATGATACTTTTTGGGAGAAATCAACAAAAGGTATTATGGATGCACTTGATGAGAAAAATATTCAATATGGAATAGATGAAGGTGGTGGAGCTTTCTATGGACCAAAAATTGATATAAAAATTCTTGATGCAATTGGAAGAAAATGGCAATGTGGAACAGTTCAAGTTGATATGAATTTACCTTCAAGATTTAATGTTGAGTTTATAAATGATAAAGGTGAAAAAGAACAACCTGTTATGATTCATAGAGCAATTTTAGGTTCTTTTGAGAGATTTATTGGGATTTTAACAGAGCATTGTGCTGGTGAGTTCCCATTTGCTATTGCTCCAACACAAGTTATTTTTGTACCAATTGCAGATAGTCATATAGCTTATGCAAAAGAGTTACAAAAAGAGTTACTTGAAAATAATATTGACTCTGAAGTATATAGTATGAATGAGAGCCTAAATAAAAGAATTAGAATGGCTGAAAAACAAAGAGTTCCAATGATAGTTGTTCTTGGAGACGAAGAAGTAGCAAATAAAACTATCGCTTTAAGAGATAGAAGAAAAAGAGAGCAATCAAATTTAAGTAAAGATGAGTTTATTGCGAATTTAAAAAATATATTAGAAGGAAGTAAAATTTGAGTAGAGATAACAAAAAATCTGATGTAATAATGAATGATGACATCAAGGCATTAGAGTTAAGATGTACAAGTGATTCTGGAGAAAATTATGGGATTATTTCAACTTCTCAAGCATTAGCTTTAGCTGATGAAGCTGGACTTGATTTAGTTTTAATTGCACCAGATGCAAATCCTCCTGTTGCAAAAATTATGGATTATAGTAAATTTAAATATCAACAAGAGAAAAAGAAAAAAGAAGCAAAGAAAAATCAAAAAGTTATAGTTATAAAAGAGATTAAACTTTCTGTAAAAATTGCTGAAAATGATATAAACTATAAAGTAAAACATGCAATAGAGTTTTTAGAAGATGGAAACCATGTTAAATTTAGAGTATTTCTAAAAGGAAGAGAGATGTCAAATCCTGAAGCTGGTGTTGAAGTTCTAAATAGAGTTTGGAAAATGATAGAAGATATAGCTATTATGGATAAAGAGCCAAAACTTGAAGGAAGATATGTAAATCTTCTAGTTACTCCTAAAAAAGATTAATCTACTCAAATATTCAAAAGAGGAAAGCCTCTTTTGAACTTCAAAAAATAAATTTAAACTTTTATTAATAATTTTTTAAGTATAATCCAAAACTTTTTCACTATGAAAATGCAAATTTATATGAAAGGATTTCTTTATGCCAAAAATGAAAAGCGTTAAAGGTGCTGTTAAAAGATTTAAAGTAAAGAAAAATGGAACTATCAAAAGAGGTTCTGCTTTTAGAAGCCACATTTTAACTAAAAAAACTCAAAAAAGAAAAAGAAACCTAAGAGGACCACAAACTGTACATAGTACAAATGTTTCTGGAATTCTTTCGACTTTATGTTTAGCGTAATTACTAAATTTTAGTAATTTTTGTCCCTCCATTTAAAATGGACAAGTTCAGCAAAGCTGACACCTTATTAAGAATAACGGTAAAGAAAGGAAAAATATGCCAAGAGTAAAAACTGGTGTTGTAAGAAGAAGAAGACACAAAAAAGTATTAAAACTAGCTAGAGGATTCTTTAGTGCTAGAAGAAAACATTTCAGAAAAGCTAAAGAGCAGTTAGAAAGAAGTCTTGTATATGCTTATAGAGATAGAAGACAGAAAAAAAGAGATATTAGAAAACTATGGATTATAAGAATCAATGCAGCTTGTAGATTAAATGATATTAACTACTCAAGATTCATAAATGGTTTAAGATTATCAGGAATTGAACTTGATAGAAAAATCTTAGCAAACCTTGCTATGAATGATTCAGCTGCATTTGCATCTTTAGTAGCATCTGCTAAAGCAGCACTTAAATAATAAATTTGCAAAAACAAAATAAAAAAGGGAAGGTTTTATAACCTTCCCTTTTTTTATGCTTTTAAAAGTAATGAGCCTTAATCTAAAGGCTCATTTACTTCAATTTTACAATCATCTGCTTTACAATTTATATTTGCATCAAAGTAGAAGATTTCACTAATATCTGCTTTATCTTTTTTAAGTTTTGTCCAAGCTTCTAAAGATCTTGAACCAGCAGCACAATGAAAAATAATTGTTTTATCTTTTGGTAATTTTTCTAAAAGTTCTTTAGAATTAAACTTCTCAGCTTCAATATTTATACTACCTTTTATATGCCCTTTTTCAAACTCTTTTGCATTTAAAACATTTACAATTTGAATATATTGTGGAACTTTGTTTTCAATAATAAGTGCTTTTAACCACTCACCATCAATAGTTCCCTCATCACTTCCTAATTTAGCTCCATTTTTACTAAATTCTGGTTTTTTATCTTTTGGTTTATCTTCAGTTTTTTTAGCTCCTGCTGTTGTTGGAAGTCCTGATTTTTTCCATTCAGGTAAACCACCAGCATAAACTGATACATTTTTATAATCTAAATCATATAGTTTTTCTGCAACAATATTTGACTTCTCACAATCAAATCCAGCACAAAATGTAACTATTTTTTCATCTTTATTTATAGGAAATCTTCCTGCATATTTATCAAATTCTGTATCAGGAACACTAATACTTCCTAAAATAGTCTCTTGCATAAATTTTGCATTTGGTCTTGCATCAACAATTAGAGCACTGTTGTTTTCAAGATAAGATTTAATTACAATTGTTCCAACTTCAAGATAAGATTTTTTTGCCCATTCAGGTTCTCCAGCACTATAAACTTTTACATTTTTATGCCCTTTTTCTTTTAAAAGTTCTGCAACTATTGGGCTTTTTTCACATCCAAATCCGCCACAATAAACTATTAGTTCTTTGTTTTTATCTTTTGCTAAGAAATCATATTTAGAATAAAATTCTTCAAAATTTGTATCAGGAATATTTATACTCGAAGGAATTGTTCCTTTTTGATATTTTAACTCAGGTCTTGCATCTATTAATATAGATTCAACAGAACCTCTACTTCCATTACCAATTTGTTTTTTTACATAGTTAAAATCTACTTGTTCCAACTTATATTTTTTAATTAGCTCTAAAACAGCTGGTGTTGGCTCTTTTAAACTAATATTTTCTTGTGCAAGTAGATTTACACTAAATCCTAAAATAGATGCCATAAATAGACTAGAAACAACTTTTTTCATACTATCTCCCTTTTATAAGTTTATATATTAATCTTGGAATTCCAATTATTAAATAAATAATTGCACTAAAAACAACTGGATGAAAAGCTCCAAAGCCATATGCTCCAGAGCTAGTTAATAAAGTGATTTGTTCAATTGGATGAGATAAAAACTCTTTATAGTGCATAAGTATCGTTAAAATAAGCAATATAAAGATAAATATTTTTAACTCTTTTTTCAATTTTATGCTTTACCACTTAACATTCCATACATTGTCATGGGTTTTAATAGATACACTTTTAATAACCACCAAATCCATCTCTCTTGAGTTGGGTCTATTGGAAAAGATGGTGTTGGTTTTCCACTCCAGTCAAACTCAGCTAACATTACAGTTCCAATATCTGTAATTAGTGGACATACTGTATAGCCTTCAAATTTAGCTGTAGGCTCTTTCCCTTCCATTACTGAAATAAGATTATCAACTAATACTTTATATTGTTTTCTTACTGTTCCACCAGTTTTTCCCATAGGAACAGCGGCAATATCTCCTATAGCAAAGATATTTTTATATTTAACATGTTGTAAACTCTCTTTATTTACAGGAATCCAACCTTTAGCAGAACCAATAGGAGATTTTCCTATTTCATCTGGTGCTTTTTGTGGAGGAGTTATATGTAGAAAATCAAAAGGAACTTCAACATTCATATGTTTTTTAATAATATCATGCTCTTTTAAATCTTCGTCATATTCACCTTGCTCTTCCCAGTGTTTATCAAATGTTGCAATTTTATTAGCTATATCAACACCTGTTAAATTATGGCTAAAATTCCATTTCATATCTCTTGCAATAAACTGTTTCTCAATAGCATCTGCATACTCTTTTACACTAAAAAGCTTTCCGCCATCATCATAATAAGTTAATGTTGCATTTGCTCTAGCTTTTGCTTCATTTAGTCTTGAATTTACTAAATACATAACCTTTTTTGGAGCTCCTCCGCATTTTACTGCTGTATTTGGAGCTGTAAAAATTGCATTAACTTTCTCTTTTTTTGCTCTTTCTATAAATTTTTGTGTTTGTTCCCACATATGTGCTGAACTATCAATATTATAAACAGATGTTACTCCACTATCTCCAAAAGCTTTTAATATTTTACTAGCATCTCCTGCACTATAAGCATCTCCAACCTCTTCTAAACCTTTAATAGCACCATAATCAAGAGTAATTCCAGCTGCAACAATTAAATAATCATAATCAATAACTTCTTTATTTGATAAAGTTACTTTATTTGCTTCAGGGTTAAACTCAATAGCTTTTTCTTTAATCCATTTTACACCTTTTGGCATATAATCTTTTGTATCAAATAGTAGTTCATCTTTTGATTTATAAACTCCACTTGCAACAAGAGTAGTTCCTGGTTGATAAGAAACAGATTTAGAATTTGGTTCAATAATAGTAATATCAGCATTTGTTAATGTGTTCATAAGTCTAGCTGCTGTTGAAACTCCAGCTAATCCTCCACCAATTATTACAATTTTACCTTTTGCTTCACTACTTGCTTTTGCAATAGTAGCTGCTTGTGCTTGACTACCACCAGCTAAAAAAGCAGCTCCACCAAGACCTGCCATTTTAAGGGCATCTCTTCTTGAAATACCAGCTTTTTTTATTTCCATATCTACAATTTCAAGAGCTTTTCTTAACTCATTTTTATTCATAGCAATCCCTTTTTTAAAAATACCTTTGATATTAACAAAAAAGTTATAATATATCACTTATTTATATAAGCTTTTATTTTATAAATATCATAATTTCATATTATAATTTTGATTGCTTTTTCATATTCAAGTTGATTATTTATATTTAAAAATTCATCTTCATTTAAAAACTCTAACTCTTTGAAATTTGAGTTCTTTATTAGATAGTTTATTTTATGAATATTATTTTCTATCATCTGTTTAATATTTTCTAAACAAGATTTTTTAAATACCCCACAAAGATTGTGAGTTTTATTAGGAGTTTTTGCTATTGTAATATCATAAGATTTTGAAGAGTTGATTAGTTTTTCAATAGTTTCCAATTTTATAAAAGGAGTATCAACAGTAATTATAAAAACTTCATCGAACTTATCTAAAATAGTTTTTAAAGCTAAAATTGGAGAGTAAATATCTTTGTTTTCATCAAAAATTATCTTTGATTTATCACTTAAAAAAGAGAATTTATCTATTTTACTAGAGATATAAATATCATTAAAATGAGGTTTTAATCTTGTGTATTGAAACTCTATTAAAGAGTTTGAAGAAGAAAATGGAAGAAGAGCTTTATCTTCTCCCATTCTCTGGCTTTTTCCACCACTTAAAATAACACAAGGGATTTTAAATGGTTCAAAACTCATTATAAACTTCTAGGATCTGTAATATATCCACTTATTGCACTAGCAGCTGCAACAGCACTATTTGCTAAATATATTTTAGAACTTCTACTTCCCATTCTTCCAACAAAGTTTCTATTTGTTGTAGAGATACAAACCTCTCCATCTCCTAAAATCCCCATATATCCACCTAAACAGGCTCCACATGTAGGATTTGAAACAACTGCACCAGCATCTACTAAAGTATCAATATATCCTAATTTTGTAGCATCTCTTAGAATTTTTTGAGTTCCAGGAGTAAGAATTAATCTTGTGTGTCTAGCAACTTTTTTACCTTTTAAAATTTCAGCAGCCACTTTAAAGTCACTTAATCTTCCGTTTGTACAGCTTCCAATAAACACTTGATCAACTCTAATATTATCACTTACAGCTTGACTTACACTATGTCCATTTGAAGGTAAATATGGATAAGCAATTACAGGTTCTAGTTTTTCAACATCAATAACTATTTCTTGACAATATGTAGCATCATCATCACTATAATGAATTTTTGGTTCAGCTCTTAATCCACCATTATCTTTAGATACTCTATCTAAAAACTCTTTTGTAGTTTCATCATATGCTACAATTCCATTTTTTGCCCCTGCTTCAATAGCCATATTACATAAAGAGAATCTATCATCCATACTTAAATATTGGATTGTATCTCCTGTGAACTCTAAAGCTTTATATAAAGCTCCATCAACTCCAAGAATTCTAATAATCTCTAGGATTAAATCTTTTCCTGTTACATAAGGAGCTGGTTTTCCTTTAAATACCACTTTTATAGACTCTGGAACTTTAAACCAGTTTCCACCAGTAATCATTCCAAAAGATATATCTGTACTTCCCATTCCTGTACTAAATGCTCCTAAAGCACCGTGTGTACATGTGTGGCTATCTGCACCAATTATTACATCTCCTGGTAATACAAGACCTTTTTCTGGTAAAAGTGCATGTTCAATTCCCATATCTTTTTCATCAAAGAAGTTTTTAAGATCATGTTTTGCTGCAAAATCTCTTGAAATTTTTGCTTGATTTGCACTTGCAATATCTTTTGCTGGAATAAAGTGATCTAAAACTATTGCAAAACCATCTGGATTTGCTAACTCTTTAAATCCACCATCTTCAAAAGCTTTAATAGAAATTGGAGTTGTAATATCATTTCCAATAACCATATCTATTGGACTTCTTACAATCTCTCCTGCAAAAACTTTTTTCCCTACATGTTCACTAAATATTTTTTCTGTAATTGTTTGACCCATATTTTTTCCTAAATTTTTTTATTTTGAAAATTTTGCTTAGATTATATCTAAAACTATTTAAGCTTTTTCTTTTAGCTTTTTTTCTCTTCTACTATCTTGTATTTGCATAATTATGATTATAACAACAGCTAAATCTATCATTACATCTGCAAAATTAAATATTGCAAACTCAAACATATAGTGCCAATAGAAGTAATCAACCACAGCACCATAAGTAAATCTATCTAAAATATTTGATAATCCACCTGCATATAAAAGTGCGATTGGTATATAGTATTTATAAAAAACTTCTTTGTTTTTAAATAGATATATAGTTCCTAAAATCACAATAAAAACTTGAATATATTTTAAGTTTTCAGCCAAAAAAGAGAACATAGAAAAAGCAACACCATAATTATATGCAAGTTTTAGACTCATAATTGAACCATTTGCATCCCATCCCCAAACAGCAAAACCATATTTTACAACTTGGTCAATTATAAAAATTGCAAGAAATATAATTAGTGCTAATTTAATCTCTTTTCTCATATTTTATAGAGCTTTTTTGAAAAATTCAATTAGATTAGCCATTGAATTTTCTACATCTTTCTTATTTTTACCTTCAAGCAGAAGTCTTATTTTATTTTCTGTTCCAGAGTATCTAATTAAATCTCTAATCCCTTTTTCTCTAATTGGTTTTAAAAGCTCTTCTAAGCCTTTAATCTCTTTTAATGGAATTTTCTCATTTACTTTCATATTATGTAAGATTTGAGGATAAAGGCTAAATGGATTTAATACTTCACTAGCTTTTTTCTTAGATTTTATAATTAAAGCTAAAACTTGAAGTGCTGAAGCTAAACCATCTCCAGTTTTTGCAGCATCAGAAAAAATTATATGTCCACTTTGTTCTCCACCAAAATTTAAATCATTCTCTTTCATAACTTCAAGAACATATTTATCTCCAACATTACTTCTTAAAAGTTTTATTTCATGTTTTTCCAAATAGTCTTCTAATGCTTTGTTTGACATAACAGTCGCCACACAAGCATTTCCTTTTAAAAGCTTTTCTTGTTTTAGATATACACTTAAAGCACCAAGAAGTTTATCTCCATCAACAATTTCACCTTTTTCATCTACAACAACTAATCTATCAGCATCGCCATCAAGTGCTAGACCAATATCTGCTCTATATTCCTTTACAAGTTTTGCTACATTTTCAGGATGCATAGCTCCACAATTATCATTTATATTAAAACCGTTTGGTTTATTATTTATTGTAATTACATCAGCACCTAGCTCTTCAAGGATTGTGGGAGCAACTTTGTATGCTGCACCATTTGCACAATCAAGAACAATTCTAAGACCTTTTAGAGTTAAATTTTTCGGAAATGAACTTTTTATAACAACGATATATCTTCCAATAACATCATCTATTCTTTTTGAAGCTCCTATTTCTTTACCTGTTGATTGAGAAGAGATTAAAGATTCGGTATCATTAAATATATTCTCTATAGCTTTTTCATCTTCTACACTTAATTTATTTCCGTGATTATCAAAAAACTTTATTCCATTATCTTCAAATGGATTATGTGAGGCACTAATCATAATTCCAGCATCACATCTCATACTTTCTGTTAAATATGCAATAGCAGGAGTAGGCATAGGTCCAATTTGAATAACATCATAACCAACACTTGTAAGCCCACTAACAAGGGCATTTTCAATCATATAACCACTTCTTCTTGTATCTTTTCCTACAAGAATTTTATTTGTTGTTGAATGCTTTCTAAAGTGTGTTCCTGCAGCTTGTGCAAGTTTTACAACAGTAATTACATCAAGAAATTCACCAGCTTTCCCTCTAACTCCGTCTGTTCCAAATAGTTTCATTAAATCTTCCTAAAATTAAACTCAATTTAAGTTATTTTGGATAGTATTCTATCCTTTAAAAATTTACAAAGAGGTTAAAAAAATGGCAAATCACAAATCTTCTGAGAAGAGAGCTAGACAAACATTAGTTAAAACAATAAGAAATAGATTCTACAAAACAAGAATCAAAAATATCACTAAAGATGTATTAAGTGCAGTTGAAAGTGCTGATAAAACAAAAGCTGTTGAAGCTATGAAAATTGCAAACAAATACTTACACCATTGTGTATCTAAAGGTATTTTAGCAAAAGGTACAGCATCAAGAAAAGTAAGTAGATTACAACTAAAAGTTAATGCTATATAATTAAAGTTTAGATGTTAAAAGATAAACTTCAACCATTCATCGCTAGATCAGAAGAGATTACAAATCTCTTGATGTCTCCTGATATTACTAGTGATATTAAAAGAATGACTACATTGTCAAAAGAGCAATCAAGTATTGAGCCAATAGTTAATAAAGCAAAAGAGTATATAAAAGTTCTTGAAGATATTGAAGAGAATAAACTTATGCTAGATGATGCTGAATTAGGCGATTTAGCAAAAGAAGAGTTAAAAGAACTTGAGAGTAAGAAACCTATCTTAGAAGATGAGATAAAATTTCTTATGATTCCAAAAGACCCAAATGATGATAGAAATATCTATTTGGAATTAAGAGCTGGAACTGGTGGTGATGAAGCTGCACTTTTTGTAGCTGATTTATTCAGAGGTTATCTTAGATATGCTGAGAATAACGACTGGAAAGTTGAAATTATGAGTTCAAGTGATAGCGAAGCAGGTGGTTACAAAGAAATTGTAATACTTGTAAAAGGTGACCATGTTTACTCTAAGCTAAAATTTGAAGGTGGAACACATAGAGTTCAAAGAGTTCCCGCTACTGAATCTCAAGGAAGAGTTCATACTTCTGCTATTACTGTTGCTGTTATGCCTGAAGTTGATGATGTTGAAGTTGAAATAAATGAAAACGATTTGAAAATAGATGTTATGAGAGCTAGTGGGAATGGTGGTCAATCTGTAAATACTACGGATTCTGCTGTAAGAATTACTCATATTCCATCAGGTATAGTGGTTACCAACCAAGACCAAAAATCTCAACATAAAAATAAAGATAGAGCTATGAAAGTTTTAAAAGCTAAACTTTATGAAATTGAGATGGAAAAGAAAATGGAAGCTGAGGGTGCAAACCGAAAAGAGCAGGTTGGAACTGGAGATAGAAGTGGAAGAATTAGAACATATAATTTTCCACAAAATAGAATTAGTGACCACAGAATAAACTTAACTCTATATAGACTTGAGAATATCTTAGAGGATGGCTTGTTTGATGAAGTAATTGATCCTCTTATTGCTGATCATCAATCAAGACTAATCGAAGCAAATGGGCTATAAAAAGCCCTTTTTGTTTTATAAACTATATAAACTTTAAAATCTCTATAACTTTAGAAGCATATCCCCACTCATTATCATACCAAAGAAGCAGTTTTATCATATTTTGTTTTACTTCCAAAAATCTATGATCAATAATTGTTGTAAACTCCTCTTTTTTGAAATCACTTGAAACAAGTGCTTCAAAATTGTTTAAAACTATTGGGAATTTCTGATTTTTCTCAAAATCTAAAAAAAGCTTAGATATCTCATCTTTTGTTGAAATCTCTTTTGTAAAAAGTGTTACATTTATAGCACCAACGGTATCTGTTGGAACTCTAAGTGAGTTTGAAGATATTAACTCTTCACAAAACTTATTATTTACAAAAGAACAAGCTTTTATTGTTGTAGTTCTGCTTGGAATTATATTAAAATTTGAACTTCTTCCAAACTCAAAGTTTAAATCAACATCTCTTGTTGCACTTTGCACGAAGCCTCCATCCAAAACTCTTTGATGATTTAAAAGTGGATGAATAGTTACAATATCGCCACAAATTATCTCTTTTTCATCATCAATTAGCTTTAAAGCTGGAAGAAGTGCTGTTGCATTGCATGAGCTTGTTGAGATGATTTTGTGGTTTTTTAAATCTAATTCTTTTTCATTTACACCTAAAACTAAATTTATATCAGCATTTCTTTCTGGATGAGTTAAAATTATTTTTTCTACATTTAAGTTTTTTAACTCTTTTATATTTGCTTTTTGTCCACTTGAATCTATTAAAATATCAATATTTCTTAAATCTAATTTTTTTAAATCATCAATATGAGTGATTTCTATTTTTGAAGTTTTGTTTTGTAAAAAACTATTTTCAACTACTTCAAATCTATTTTCAAATTTTCCGTAAGTTGTATCGTAGTTTATAGAGTAGGCAATATTTTTTATATATGGATTTATATCATTTATGCAAACTATTTCAAACTCATTTTTGGCTAAAAGCTGTTTTAAAATAGCCTTTCCAATTCGCCCAATTCCATTTATTAAAACTCTTTTTTTCATCTACTCTTTCTTAATATTTTATTTTGAAGAGTAGATTTTATCAGAATTGCTATGAAATACCTGTTAAGTGTTTAAAAAACTACTTTTTCATATCAATAAACAAAAAGTGTGATTTTTCAAGAGCTTCTATTTTTAAAATACTCTCTTTTGTAATCTCACAAGCATCACCAAAATCAAGAATTACACTATTATTTAAAAGTGATTTTCCCTCAATTTGCACAAAATATACTTGTCTATTCTCTTTTATCTCATAGTCAAAAACTTTGCCTTTATTGGCTTCACTTACATATATATCTACATCTTGATATATTTTTATAGCACTTGAGCCATCTTGGCTTGAAACGATATTTAGAAGTTTATTAACTCTTTCTTCTTCTTTATATCTATGTGAAGCATAAAGTCTTGGAAGCCCTTTTTGTGGTGGAAAAACCCAGATTTGAAGAAGTCTTAAATCTACATTGCTATCATTTTTTTCACTATGAAATATACCATCTCCAGCACTAAGATATTGAATTTCTCCTCTTTTTAGAGTTTCGCTATTTCCCATTGAGTCTTTGTGTGTAATCTCTCCATTTACAATATATGAAATAATCTCCATATTTTCATGTGGATGAGTATCAAATCCAGTTTTTGCTTTTATAATATCATCATTTAAAACTCTTAAAACTCCAAAATGCACATTTGCAGGGTTTCTATACTCTGCAAAACTAAAGTGAAATCTACTTTGAAGCCAACCTAAGTTTGATTTTCCCATATTCTCTTTTGAAAGTTTTTTAAGCATCTAAATCTCCTTTATCAAAAATAAAACTCTCCATCGAGATATTTGATAAGAGCATCTCACTATTAAAAGAGACTCCTTTTTTATTTATAGCATTTCCAAATGCAATAAATAGTGGTGCAATATGTTCAATAGTTGGATGATTTTTATAAAAATTCACATCATTTTTTATATCTTTTAATAAATCCTCTTTCCCATTTTCAATAATATCTTTTATCATATCATTGAACTCTTTTGCATAAGGTTTTATATTTCCATAACTCATATCACGAAGATTATGAGTAGCTCCACCACTAAAAATTAAAAGTGCTTCATCTTTAAAAACTTGTAGTTTTTCACCAAGATTTATTAAATCTATAATAGAATAAGAAATAGGAATGCTTAGTTGAATTACAGGAATTTCGAGTTTTTTATACATTAAGGATAAAACAGTCCAAACCCCATGGTCAAAACTATCTCTAGTTTTATCAACACTTATAATTATGCCTTGATTTTGTAGTTTTTCTATTAAGTTATTTGTATATTCCAAACTACTACTTATCTCATATTTAAAATTGTATAAAGCTTCTTCAAAGCCATAAAAATCGTACATCAAACTATTTGTATTTGGATTTATTACTTTTAAATCTCTTGTTACATAGTGTGCTGATACTATAATTATATATTTTGCTTTTTTCAAACCTTTTGCAATATCTATGATGCTTTGTTTTGATTTTAAATCGCTTAAAATCATATTTGGAGCACCATGTGAGATAAATAGTGTTGGGTTCATTTTAGAGTTTAGCTAAAAATTATTTAGCTAAATTTCCTTCAATATCAATTTCAAGTTTTACTTCATCACTAACAGCAACTCCACCAGCTTCTAAAGCTTTGTTCCATGTTACTCCATATTCACTTCTATTGATTTTTCCAGTCATTGCAAATCCAGCTTTTCCAGCAACTGCACCACCATTTTCTAAATCAAGTGCAATATTTTTTGTAACACCTTTGATTGTTAAATCACCATAAACTTTATCGCCTTCAACTTTTGTAGATTTAAATGTGATTGTAGGGAATTTTGCTGCATCCATAATATCATCTTCTCTTAAGTGAGCATCTCTTTTCTCATTTTTTGTATCAATTGATGCAACTTTTAATTCACCTTCAACTTTTACTAAAGCATTTGCTTTTTCATCATACTCAAATGTTCCAGCAATATCATTGATACTTCCTTTTACATTTGTAACCATCATATGTTTTACAGTAAATCCTGCATTTGAGTGTGCTGTATCAATTGTGTAGTTTCCTGCAAATAGTGCACTTGCAACAAATATACTTAATAGTCCTAATTTTTTCATTTTTTTTCCTTTTTGTTTGAATTATAAATTTTATTTAATAAGTTGTATAAAGTATCCAACTCATTTTCATCTAAACTACTCATAAAGTTTTCAAGATTTTTTGCATGAGTAGGAAAAATCCTTTCCATAACTTCACTTCCATTTTGACTTATTGACAAAATAGAGGCTCTATTATCATTTGGATCTTTTTTTGAGGAGATAAATCCATCTCTTAAAAGATTTTTGACAACAACTGTTGTATTACCTGGAGTGCTAGATGTTAATTTGGTAATTGTTCCAATATTTAAATCACCCAAATGGTATAAAACTTCCAATACTTTGAATTGATTAAATGTGAGATTATGTAAGTTTAGATAGTTTTCTGTTAAGCTATTTGCTAAGTGAAAAACTCTATCTATTCTTACAACAGTTTTCATAGATTTATCAGTAATAGTACCATAAGTTTTTTTCATAAAAATCCAATTTTTTTTAAAATAGATGAGTTTTAAAAAAACATCGAAGAATTATAGTACTAATTAGTAGTAATGTCAAGACTATTTTTTATTTTTTTCAATAATCTTTGTAAAGGTTTGGTTTTCTTCTTTGTTTGCCTCGAGGTTTAACTCAAGTTCAATATCGTTATCAAAGGAACTACTTCCTGTATCAAGTAGCTCATCCCAAGTTAAATCGAAATAACTTCTTTTTATTTTTCCGCTTAATTTTAGATAGATTTTTCCAAAAAAATCTCCACTATTTTCTAAATCTAATTCGATATTTTTTGTAACATTATTGATAGTTAAATCACCATAAATTTTATCTTGTTCAATATCTGTTGCAGTAAATTTGATTTTAGGAAATTTTTCTATATTAAATATTTTCTTTTCCACTAAAATATTATATTCATCTTGAGAAGTTGTAAAGTCTTTTAATTCAATATCACTTTTTAACGATTCTAAAGTCAATTTTTTGTCATCAAAATCAAATCCACCTTTAATATTTGTAAATTCAATTCTTAAATCTTGATTTTTTGAAAATTTCATTAAAAAATCAGCATTTGAAGCTGTAGATTCAATTTTATAGTTACTTGCAAATATAAGTGTTGAAAAAGCTATAGTTGAAAAAGATAATTTAAATAAATTCATTTTGTCCCTTTTAGAAATTGTCGCATAATTATAACCAATTAAACATATTTTTAACCATTTAATAATCTTTTTTTGGCTAAAATGTTCTGTTTTACTGAAAATTAAAATTTAATAAGGATATGAATATGTTATTAACTCCAGGCCCAACTCCTGTACCAGAATTTGCAAGAAAAGCTATGAGTGATATTACAATACACCATAGAACAAAAGAGTTTGAATCAATTTTTGAAAAGACTAGAAATTTATTACTTGAGATTTATGATATGAGTGAAGTTTTAATGTTAGCTTCAAGTGGAACAGGAGCTATGGAAGCTTGTGTTACAAACCTTACAAGAAAAAAAGCACTTACAGTTAATTCTGGAAAGTTTGGTGAAAGATTCGGAAAGATTTGTAAAGCTTTCAATATTGAATATACAGAACTTATAAATGAGTGGAATACACCTGTAGCTGTAGAAGATGTTGTAAATGCTATAAAAAATGATAGTAGCATTGATGCAATTTTTATTCAAGTTTGTGAAAGTGCTGGAGGATTAAGACATCCAGTTGAAAAAATAGCAAGTGAAGTTAAAAAAATAAACCCAGATATTATGGTTGTTGCAGATGGAATTACAGCTGTTGGTGTTGAAAAGATTGATACAACAAATATTGATGCACTAATAACTGGAAGTCAAAAAGCATTTATGTTGCCTCCTGGTTTAGCAATGATTGGATTAAGCCAAAAAGCAGTTGCAAAAATTGAAGAAAAACCTGCTGGTTACTACTTTAATCTTGCAAGTGAGATAAAAAATCAAAAGAAAAATACAACAGCTTATACAGCAGCTACAACTTTAATTATTGGTTTAGGTGCAATTTTAGAAAAACTAAAAGAGATAGGTTTTGAAAATGTTTATATACAAACAGCTTTAAGAGCAAAAGCGACACAAGAGGCTTTAAAAGCTATTGGATTTGAGATTTATCCAAAAAATCCTGCAAATGCGATGACAACAGCTTATACAGAGCAATCAAATGAGATTAGAAAAATCTTAAAAAATAAGTATAATGTAGATATAGCTGGTGGTCAAGACCATTTAGCTGGAAAAATCTTCAGAATAAATCATATGGGATTAGTTGAAGATTTTGAAGCTTCTTGGGCTGTTAATGCAATTGAACTTGTAATGGATGAGTTAAAAATTAGAACTTTTGATGGAACTGCAAATAGAGTTTTTGCAGAAACTTTCTATAAAGGGAACTAATAGAAATGATTTTTGAACACGAAATTCCAAAAGGAAGTCGTCTATATTTTGGTAAAACTGCAAAAGCAAAAAGAGTTTTAGAAAATAGTGTTTGCCAAATTTTGGAAGAGAAAGGTTTTGAAGAGATTTTAACACCTAATTTCTCATATTCACAACACCAAGCTATTGAAAATGAAAGAAAACTTATAAAGTTTTCAGATGAATCAAATGAGCAAGTTTCATTAAGAGCTGATTCAACTTTAGATGTTGTAAGAATTATTACAAAAAGATTAGGAAGAACAACAAAGCAAAAAAAATGGTTTTATGTTCAACCTATTTTTTCTTATCCATCTAAGGAAGATTATCAAATAGGTTGTGAGTGGATTGAACATAGTAATATATCTGATATTTTAAACTTAACAGCTGATATATTAAAAGCATTAAAAATAAATCCAATTTTACAAATATCAAATATTAATATTCCAAAACTTGTAAGTAGTGAATTAAATATTAGCCTTGATTTACTAAAAAATGGTGAAATTTCGGAGTTAATTAAATTAAATTGTGATTGGTTAAATAAACTTTTAAGAGTTGGAAATATAGAGAATTTAGAAGAAGTTATAAAAATAGTTCCAAATAGTTTAAAAGATGAGTTAGAAAAACTTCTAAAAAAAGCAAAAGAGGTAAATTATTCAAATATCGTAATAGCACCTTTATATTATGGAAGTTTAAAATACTATAACGATATTTATTATAGAGTAATCAAAGATAATCTAGTGCTTTGTAGAGGTGGAATGTATGAAGCAGATGGTATTAGTTCTTTGGGATTTGCACTATATACAGATAATTTATTAAAAATAACAGAAGGGTAAGAGATGAAAGCAGATGTAATTGTAGGAATTCAATGGGGAGATGAAGGAAAGGGTAAGATAGTTGATATGCTTGCTCAAAAGTATGATATGGTATGTAGAAGCCAAGGTGGACACAATGCTGGGCATACAATTTGGGTTGATGGAGTAAGATATGCATTACAATTAATTCCTTCAGGAATTTTGAATAAGAAAGCTGTAAATATTATTGGAAATGGAGTTGTTGTATCTCCAGAAAATATTATTAAAGAGATGAATCAATTTGATAATCTTGAAGGAAGATTATATATTTCTGATAAAGCTCATTTAAACTTACCATTTCATGCATTAATTGATCAAGCTAAAGAGAGACTAAAAGGTGATCAAGCTATTGGAACAACAGGAAAAGGAATAGGACCAACATATTCTGAGAAAGCAAGTCGTAGTGGATTTAGAGCAGGAGAGTTGTTAAATCCTTCAAAACTTTGTAATGATATTTTAAGCTATTTTGAACAAAATAGAGCAATTTTTGATGTATTAGAGATAAAAACACCAAATAAATCTGAACTTTTAGCAGAACTTGAAGAATACAAAGCAAAATTAGGAAGTTTTATAACTAATACTACAAATATGGTTTGGAAAGCTCTTGAAGATGAAAAAAGAGTTCTTCTTGAAGGTGCTCAAGGAACGCTACTTGATATTGACCACGGAACTTATCCTTATGTTACAAGTTCTAGCACAGTAAGTGGAGGTGCTTGTACAGGACTTGGACTTAATCCAAAAGATATAGGTGAAGTTATAGGAATTGTAAAAGCATATTGTACAAGAGTTGGAAATGGTCCATTTCCAAGTGAAGATTTCACTGATTATGGAAAAACAATGGGTGAAGTTGGAAAAGAGTTTGGAACAGTAACTGGTAGAAAAAGAAGATGCGGTTGGTTTGATGCTGTTGCTGTTAGATATGCAAGTAGATTAAATGGTTGTGATAAATTAGCTTTAATGAAACTCGATGTTTTAGATGGTTTTGATAAGATTAAAGTTTGTGTATCATATATGTACAATGGAGAAAAAATCTCTTATATGCCATCTGATATGACAAATGTAGAAGCAGTTTATGAAGAAATAACTGGTTGGGATAGTGTTGTGGGAGTAAGAAACTACGATGATTTACCAATAAACGCAAAAAAATTTATAGAAAAAATTGAAGAAGTAACAAATGTAAAAGTTGGAATAATTTCAACTTCACCTGAGAGAGATGATACTATTATAAGAGGCTAAGCATGAGATTAAAATTACACCATACACCATATGTTTCAAGAAGAATAACAAGAGATTTAATCTCTTGTGAATTTGTTGAAGTAAGAAAAGATAAGGCTAGTATAGAAGAGCAAGTTGAAAGAATTTTAGATGAAGATATAGAAAAAGAACATTTACTTGATGAGAAAGTTCAAGAGATTTTAGATGCACAAGAAGAAGAGATTGAGTATTTAAATGCTGATAGAAGACAACTTTTTTGGATGACAAAAAAAAGACTTGCAAATGATTTTGGAGTTATCTTAAACAATGAAGATAGATTCTCTGATATTGCTCACAAAATATTAGATTATCTATGGGAGGAGGATTATATACATTTTACTTGTTCAGATAACCAAATAAAGAATGTAATATTTGGTTCTTTGGATGATTTTATTAAAGGGTTTGAAAAAGCAGATAGTGAGGTTTTAGCTAAACTTAGAAACTATAAGAGAAAACTAATTCCAGGAACTGAGGACTATGATTTGGTGTATCATAGACTTTATGAAGAAGAGTTAATAAAAAGAGGATTAATTTAATGCAAAAAGTATATATTTATTTAGAAAATGGGACATTTTTAGAAGGATGCTCTTTTGGTGCAAATAAAACTGCAATAGGAAAATTAGTTTATAACAATGCGACATTCGGTTATCAAGAAGTAATCACAGATCCAAGCAATGCAGGTCTTTTTATAAATTTTATGGCTGTAGAAATTGGAAATAGTGGAACAAATAAAAATGATATGGAGAGTTCAAAAGCATATACCTCTGGTGTAATTGTAAGAAATTATCATGATGCTTATTCAAACTATAGAGCAGAAATGAGTTTAGCAGATTTTTTAAAATCTGAAAATGTAATGGGAATTTGTGATATAGATACAAGATTTTTAACAAAAATAGCTAGAGATGAAGGAAGTATGATGATGATTGCTTCAACAGAAATTTCTAGTAAAGAAGAGTTAGCAAAGCTTTTAAAAGATGCAAAAAAATATGATGAAATTAATTTTATAGAAGATAGTTCTACAAAAGATAGTTATATTCATAAATCTGGTGCTTGGGATATGGATTTAAATGACTTTAGAAAAGCTAGTATGAGCGATAAAAAAGTTGTAGTTTATGATTTTGGAGCTAAAAAATCTTTTTTAAATGAACTTGTTGAATCTGGTCTTGAAGTTGAAGTTATTCCATTTAATACAAAAGCTGAAGATATAATAGAAAAATATAAATCAAATAAAATTGGTGGAGTAGTTTTAAGTAGTGGTGCTGGAAATCCAAATCTTTACAAAAATGAAGTAGAAAATATAAGAAAACTAGTTTCTGCAAATCTTCCAATTCTTGCTGTTGGATTAGGACACTATCTTTTAGCACTTGCTAATGGTGCTAAAATAGAGAAAATAAACTCTATTAAATCAGGAAGTCATCCAATAAAAGGTGAAAAAGCAGTTGAACTTTACTCTTTAAATACACAATATGCTGTAAAAGACTTTGAAAGCTTTGCAAATAGTACTTACACAAATGTATTTACAAATAATACAGTTGCTTTAAAATATAAAAATAACGATATTTTAAGCAGTGAATTTACACCTATTTCAAACTCACCAATCTATAAAGAATTTTCTTCTTTAGTAAAATAGATTATGTAAAATCATCTTTTGATGGTTTTACTACAAAAAATAATCCTATAAAATGACTTTAACAATAATTTTACTAAAGTAAGATAAAATATCTATATAATTTATATTAGGAAAAATATGAGAGAAAAAAGTTTTTTTAACAAAATATTAAACTATGTTTATAATACATCAAAACAACCTATTTTATTAAAAGATATGTTAGTTGCTTCTACACAATTTAGCAATGGAATGGAAGTAGATAGCTCAAGATTAGGATTTAGATTAAGACTAACTAGAGCTTATATTGTATATATCAATTTGGTCTTGGCAATTATTGTTCCTATCTCTTTTTTAACACATAAATCTTTGGCAAATATAGATGCACATATTTCAATAATTGGGGCTATGATAATAACAGCACTAATTTTTATGGGCTTTAATTATTTTATGGCTTTATTAAAATATAGTATGACAAAAATGACTATTAAAAAGGCTTGGAGTTTACATTTCCCATTTTTTTCTTATGAAGAGTACAATTTACAAGTAAATAAATTTTTTCAAAGTGCAATGAGAGAAGAGATTTCTAAAAGAGATTTACAAAAGTATATTTTAGATAGATTAGCCAAATTATAGGCTAAACTATTTTTTATTTAAAACTGTATCCAAAGCTAATTTTGTATTTTCCCATCTATTTTGAGAATTTAACATAACAAGTAAAATATCTTTTTTACCATCTTTTGCTCTTGCAATTAAGCAAGGTCCAGCTTTACTTGTATAACCTGTTTTTACACCTACCATATATTTTTCTTTAGGAAGTAATTTATTACTTGTATGAGCTTTATAAACTCTATTTGTGTTAATAGCTTTAAACGAGTAATTCTCTTTTTTTACAATGTTATTAAAAGTTTTATTTTTTATTGAATATTCTGTAAGTTTTAATAAATCACTAGCCGTACTTTTATGGTTTGGAGCATCAAATCCACAAGGATTTTGGAAATTTGTATTTTTCATACCTAAAAGTTTTGCTTTTTTATTCATCATATTTACAAAAGTTTGTTTGTTTCCATTTCCTAAATATATTGCTATTGCATTTGCAGCATCATTTGCTGATTTTATCATGGCGGCATTTACCAAATCTCTTAGATAAAACTTTTCTCCAACTCTAAAATTTAGAATTGTAGGCTCTACATTTTTCATCTCTTTTGTAATAGTTACAACACTATTCATTTTACCACTTTCAATTGCAATTATTGATGTCATAATTTTTGTAAGACTTGCAGGTCTAACACTCTGATTTGCATCTTTTTGGAAAATCAACTGTTTTTTTGTTAAATCTTTTACGATAATTGAGTCTAAATCTTTTTCAATTTTCTGAAAAATTTGCTTATCTGTATATGAAAATGCGAAAACTGGTAAAATAAGTAAAAATACAAGAGATTTTAATAATTTCATTTAGAGCCTTATTATGATATTTTCTGTAATTATATAATAAAAAGCATTTATTTATCATATAGTGCAATGGCATTTTGGTTTCTTAGTTTCTTTAACTCCATATCAATATATTTTCCAATTATCTCCTGTTTATCTTTAAAAGCTAAAGTTATTTTTCTTTTTGTTGGTCTTGTTTCATAGATAAAAAATCCCGCTTCATACATAGAAAGCCTTATGTTTGTGGATATTGCATAAGTTGTTATAATTGAATCTTTTTTAGAAATATTAAAAATATCACTAAAATACTCTTTTGTCCAAAGTTCAAAATTTACATCACTTGAAAATGCATCTTGATAAACTATATCGAAAAAATTCTCTTGAAAACTTCTAATATACTCTCTTGCATCTCCAACAAAAATCTCTATTTTTATATTTTCATCTTCATATTTTTGATTGTTTGAAATAGCATTTACAATATTTCTAAAGTTTTTTATCTCTTCAAACTCTTTTGGATATCTGAAATCTTTTAAAGATTTAACTAAATCAAAATCAAGTTCAGGTGAAAAAATATTTACTTTTATATCTGAAAAGTTTTTTGAAATATAGTAAAGAGTTGCAAAGGTGTTGTATCCAATCCCAAAACAAATATCCAAAATATTTAACTCTTTTTTGTTGTTTTTAAAAGTAAAAGCAGGAATTATATGTTTATTTAAAGCTTCACTAAGGCTTCCATCTTCTGTGTTGTGAAAGTGTTGATTATATTTTTTTGAGAAAAGTGTGTGGCTACCATCAGCTGTAGTAACCACTTCATCTTTTTCATCTTTTAGAGTTTGCAAAAATTAGTTCCCTAAACTTTTAAGTTTTTCATCACTTAAAAATAGTTTTTCATTTGACATAACACCAATATTTGAGTCTAAAATATCTTGTGCAATTCCTTTTGCTTCATCAAGTGAGTGCATCTCACAAGTTCCACATTGAAAAATATTTAATTCTGGAATATCACTTTGACTTTTTACATCTAACACATCTTGCATAGCTTTTCTCCAAGCAGTTGCAACATCTTCCTCTTTTGGACTACCAATTAAACTCATATAAAACCCAGTTCTACAACCCATTGGAGAAACATCTATAATCTCAACTGTGCTAGAGTTTAAATGGTCTCTAATAAATCCTGCAAAAAGGTGTTCTAAAGTGTGAGTTCCTTTTTCACTCATCATTTTTTCATTTGGTACACAAAATCTTAAATCAAAAACTGTAATAATATCACCTTTTGGAGTTTGCATAGTTTTTGCAACTCTAACTGCTGGTGCTGGCATAATAGTGTGATCTACTCTAAAACTATCTAGTAATGGCATAAAAAATCCTTTAAATAATAAATAATATATGATTATATCCAAAGATATTTTAAAGCATTAGAGTGCAAAATAGGGTAGGAATTTAAATTATTTTTACATTCTTTAGATAAGATAATATATTTAAAATATAAAAAAGAGAGATTATGAAAATAAGCAACTATATTTTAGTTGAAAACCTTGAAGATAGTTACAAAATCAAATTACAAAATATTTGGAATAAGAATACGATTATTTTTATTGAAGATGAGTTTAAAAGATTAGATATTTTAGAATCAAAAAAGCTAATTATAGATTTTCAAAACCTAAAAGAGTGCGATAGTATCGCTATGATTTATCTTATATCAAATATTAAAAAATTTAAAGAAGAAAATATTATTTTTACAAATTTCCAAAAGTATGAGCATCTATATAATTTTTATAAAAAACACTATCAAGATGAGGTTTTAAAAGATAAAAAAAATATAAATCAATTTTTAGAAAATATTGGTAAAAAAACTTATGAGATTTATAAAACAACAAAACTATTTTTAACTTTTATTGGTGAGGTTTTTTACTTTTTTATATATTCACTTTTTAATCCAAAAAAGATTAGATTTCAAGCAACTTTGAAATATATTGAAACTTCAGCTGTAAATGCACTTTTGATTGTAGCAGTTACTGCTTTTTTGGTTGGAGTTGTGATTGCTTATCAAGGAGCTGTTCAGCTTGAGAAGTTTGGAGCAAATATTTTTATAGTTGAGATGATTAGTATTACAATGTTTAGAGAAATTGCTCCACTTGTAACGGCTATTGTAATAGCTGGAAGAAGTGCAAGTTCTTACACAGCTGAAATTGGAGCTATGAAGATAACAGAAGAGGTTGATGCTATGAAAACTATGAGTTTTGAGCCAACACTTTTTTTAACCTTGCCAAGAGTTTTTGCACTAATGTTCTCTTTGCCACTTTTAGTTTTTTTTGCAGATATTATTGGGGTTATGGGTGGAATGCTAATTGCATATACTAGTTTGGATATAACTTTTATTGAGTTTATAAATAGATTGCACAATGAAGTTGCTTTAAAACATTTGCTTTTAGGAGTTTTCAAAGCACTATTTTTTGGGTTTTTTATAGCTCTTATTGGATGTTTTAGAGGTTTTCAAGTACAAAATAACACTACAAGTATTGGAAAATATACAACTATTAGTGTAGTAAATGCTATTTTTGTGGTTATTTTACTTGATGCCATTTTCTCTGTAATTTTTACTCAAATGGGAATATAAGATGGAAATTATAAAAGTATCAAATCTTCATACAGCTTTTGGAGAAAATATAGTTCACAAAGATTTGTCATTTAGTGTAAAAGAGGGTGAAATTTTTGGAGTTTTAGGTGGAAGCGGAAGTGGAAAAAGTGTACTTGTAAAGCAAATAGTAATGCTAAATCAAATCCAAAAAGGAAAAATAGAGATTTTTGGCAAAGATATATCAAATCTTGATATGAAAGAGTTAGAGAAAATAAAACTACAATTTTCATATATGTTTCAGTTTGGGGCTTTGTATTCGTTTTTAAATGTGATTGAAAATATCTCTGTGATGCTAAAAGAGTACACAACTTTGCCAACACACTTGATAGAAAAAATCGCATACACAAATTTGGATATTGTAGGACTTCCAAAACACACTGCAAAACTATATCCTAGTGAACTTAGTGGTGGAATGAAAAAAAGAGTAGCTTTAGCTAGAAGTTTGGCACTTCAACCAAAACTGCTATTTTTAGATGAGCCTACAAGTGGGTTAGATCCAGCAAGTACTCATCAAATAAATGAACTTTTATTGTATTTAAAAAAGAGTTTAAATATAACAACAGTTATAATAACTCACGATTTAGAGACAATAAAAACAGTTTTAGATAGATTTATAATCATAAAAAAAGATAAAATATTTGATGGAAATATAGAAGAAGCGATGGCTTCAAAAGATGAATTTATACAAGATTTTTTAGCACAAAGAAAGGTAAATTGATGGATACAAAAATTAATTTTTTTAAAATAGGGCTGTTTGTTAGCATAATATCTTTTTTGCTTCTGCTTGCAGTGTTTTGGCTTGGAAAATATGGCTTAGAAGATAAAAAATATGATACATATTTCATACATTTTGATGAGTCAATAACAGGTCTTAATATTGGATCATCTATCAAATACAAAGGTTTTGATGTAGGAATTGTAAAAAATATTAAAATAAATCCACAAAATATAGAGCAAATAGAAATAGAGTTACAAATTCAAAAAGGAACTCCAATAAAAGATGATAACTATGGGATTTTAGGAAATCTTGGAATTACGGGGCTTAAATATATTGAGTTAAAAGGTGGAAGTAATGAAGCAAAACTTTTGGAAGAAAATGAGGATGGTTACAAAATAATTAACTCAAAAAAATCAGCTCTTGGTGCTTTGGTTGATTCAACTGAAGATATTACAAAAGAGCTTACTATAATTTTATCTCAAATAAAAAAAGCTTTAAGCGATGAAAATGTAGAAAATTTATCTTCATTTATCTCAAAAAGTAGTAGCACTATGAGCAATATTGAAAAATTTTCACAAAATCTGGCACAAAATGAGAAGAAAATAGATGAATTGTTGTTTAAAATAAAAGATTTTACATCGGTTGGAACATCTTCATTTCTTAGTGTAAAAAGTTCTGCTGATAGTTTCAAGGAATTAACAACAAAAATGAAAGATGATTTTGATAGTGGAAAATTTGATATAAAAGAGCTTACACAAGATAGTTTGGAAAATCTAAATATAGTTTTAAGAAGTTTAGAAGATAATTTAAATCAGTCGCAAGATTTGATAAGAAACCTAAATGAAAGCCCAAGTGATTTGCTATTTAAACAAAAAAATATAAAATATGGACCAGGAGAAGAGAATGATAAATAAGATTTTAGCACAGGTTTTAATTTTTGTTTTTGCCTTTGTATTTGTAGGTTGTAGTTTTAAGCAAGAAACTATTGATATTAACCACTACTCAATAGATTTTAAAACTAAAAGTTTATTAAATAAACCAAAATATAGCTCTATTTTAATTGAAGAAGT
This sequence comes from Arcobacter vandammei, assembly GCF_016106035.1. Taxonomy (GTDB): domain Bacteria; phylum Campylobacterota; class Campylobacteria; order Campylobacterales; family Arcobacteraceae; genus Aliarcobacter; species Aliarcobacter vandammei. Next base: position 138,539 of record NZ_JADKPZ010000001.1, on the reverse strand, counting down.
AAATATAAACAAAAGCTTCAATCAAACAGCTATTTTTTATAGCCTAAAGCCATATTTGTTTGAAGAGTATGCAAAAAATAGATGGATAAATCTTCCTTCAAATATGATTTATAATCAGCTTTTAGATTCATTTACTTCTAGCAATATTTTTGAAAATGTTATCTCTGTTAAGCAAAAAATAAAAAGTGAATATATCTTAAAAACAGATCTTATAAAACTTTATCAAGTGTTTAAAAATGATAAATCTTATGCAGTTTTAAAACTGAAATTTGATTTAGCAAAAGATGAAAAAATTATAAAGTCTATCAATTTTGATAAAGAGATTATTTGTGATGAAAATTCTGCTTATGGTTTTGTAAAAGCTGTAAATGGTGCTTTTGAAGAGATGATTGGGGATTTATTAAAAAGTTTATAGTTAATCGTTTTTGAATTATTATAATCCAAAAACGAACTTAAATTATTTTAAAAGCTACTTCAGTTTTTTAGCAACAATAGGTGCAATATTCATCACTATAATAAGTCTTACAATATGATGTAAAGTTATATAAGGTAAATTTGAAGCCACTAAAAGAGCGATTAGGTTTATCTCTGTTTGACCGCCTGGGGCAAAACTTAGCATAATATCCAAAGCATTAAAATTCAAACTATAAAAAATAATTGCTAGAAAAACTAAGCAAATAGTAGCCAAAATCACAAAATGCCCCAAAGTAGCAAGTAGTGTTTTATAGATAGTTTTTAAGCCAACACCCCTAAAAGTAAAGCCAATAATTGTTCCAAAAACAACTTGAATAAATTTTAAAAACTCATCAGGAATAGATGTGCTTACAACCCCACTTGCATATAAAATAATACTAATAATTAGTGGACCCATCAAAAATGCAGCTGTAAGTTTGATTTTCTTTGCTAAAAATGCAAAAACTATTCCAAAAATATATAGAAACAAAAACTCTAAAATATTAATATCTTTTAAAGGCATTGTTAAAAGCTGGTTACCACTTATATCTATTTTAAAAATATATTGAATAATAAAAGGCAAAGATACAACCACAAAAAATAGCCTTGAACTTTGCATTAAAGTTATTTTTGCTGTGTTTGCTTTTAACTCATCTCCAATTATTACCATCTCAATCACACCACCTGGCATAGAGCCTAAATAAGAAGTTTTTAAATCATATTTTAAAACTTTATAGTAGTAATATGTGCCAAAAAATATAACCAAAATTGTAAATGGAATAACTAGCAATAAACTTGCTGTGTAGTTTGGAATATGTTTTAAAATCTCTGGAGTAAAGGCACTTCCAATAGCAAGTCCGATTAAAATCCTTGCTGGTGGCGAAAAAACTTTTGGGCTAATTATTGGAAGTTTTTCAAACCTTATAGCCAAAGATGTAGCAAAAATACTTCCTAAAAGCCAAGGAAGTGGAAGGTTTAAAAATATAAAAAGAATTGAGCCACAAAGCCCGACAGTTAGGGCTAGTAGCATTTTAAGTAGATTTAAACTCATAAAGATTTCAGATATTTTACAGCTTCAAGTGAGTTTTCTTTTATAATATTTGTATAAAGTTCTAGTTCCTCTTTTGTAGAGTATCCACATAAAACTCCAATAGAGTTTATATTTGCATTTTGTGCTGAAAGCATATCTAGTTTTGTATCTCCTATCATAAATGCTTTTTGCTTTTTTTCATCATAGTTTAGAGCTTTTAAAGCCTTTAAAATAGGCTCTTCATGTGGTTTTGGATTTTCCACATCTTCTCTTCCAATAATTACTTTAAAATCATCTCCTATACTAAAGTTATCTAAAATAGGAGTTGAGTAAATTCTAGTTTTTGTGGTAACCACTCCTAAAGTTGCAAAACTTGAAGCCATTTTTACAGCTTCAAAAGCATTTTCAAGCAAACTTGTTTGAGCTACTGAAATATCTCTATATCGCATTTTGTAGCTATCTACAAAATCCCAAACTACACTTCTATTTACCCCTAAATTTTCAAACATAATATCAAGTGGATAACCTATTTGTTTTTTAATATCCTCTACACTTCCTTTGAAATCAAAACTATGTTTTGAAAAAGCATGTAAAAAAGTATCTGTAATAGCATCTGTTGAATCTATTAAAGTACCATCCAAATCAAACAGTATAATCATATCTTTTGTCAATTTTTTTCCTTTTTATTAAAACAATTCATTAAAATTTATTTGAAAACTCTCTCAACAAGAGTTTACCACTTTGTGTCCCCAAAATTTAAAAAATTTTGACCCAAAGGGCAAAATTGTTTCTTTCGCATTCAAATAAATTTACTCACCTATAATCAAAAACTATTTACTATTCACTAATAATCCAATCTTTCTGATTGTGCATAATTCCTATAAATGCAGGTTCTACATTTTCTATTTTTTTGTTTATTGCAGTTATTCCATCTGGAATATACAAAAATAAATATGGTAAATCAGTAGCAATTATTTTAAAAATCTCTTTATAAATCACCGCTAATTCATCTTTATTTATAGTTCCGCTTCCCTTTTCAATTAACTCATCAACTCTTTTATTTTTATAATTTACGAGATTAAAGCCACCAAGTTTTGCACTATTGCTATGCCAAAGCGGGTAAGCATCTGGCATCAAAGCCAAAGACCAACCAAGAAGTACAGTTTCAAACTTTCGTGGAGTAACCACCGTATTTAAAAATGCTTGCCACTCCATCACTCTAATTTTCATCTCTACACCAATTTTTGCTAGTTGATACTGCAAAATTTGGGCTGTATTTACTCTTATATCGTTTCCAGTATTTGTTACAAGTTCAAAAACCAAAGGATTTTTCTCATCATAACCTGCCTCTTTTAAAAGCTTTTTGGCTTTTTTCAAATCTTGATTTATAGGTTTTACTTCATCATTATAAGCAAATGAGTTTGGCATAAAAGGACCATTGCAAACCTCTCCATATCCAAAAAATAAAATATCAACCAACTCTTGCCTATTTATTGCCAAAGATAGTGCTTGTCGAACTTTTAGATCTTGAAATTTTGGATTTTCAAGATTAAATCCCAAATATGTAAAACCAAAACTAGCCCTATTAAGAATATCAAAAGAGCTTTTAAAACTATTATCTATTTGTCTTGAAACTTGCATAGGAGTAAGCCCACCAATATCTAGTTTTTTCTGTTTTAAGTACAAAAAAGATGTATTTGGATCAGGCAAAAATTTGTATAAAATCCTATCTATCTTTGGCTTTCCATCAAAAAAATGCTCATTTGCAATTAGTTCAATATCAGCTGCTGTTTTAAACTCTTTTAACCTATATGAACCAGTTCCTATTGGGTTTTTATTAAAAGAGCTTGTCATTAAATCTTTTTCATCTTTTAAAATATGATATGGCAAAAGCCCAACCATCCAAGTCTCTAAAGCTTTGAAATAGGGCTTTTTATAGATTACTTCCACTGTAAAATCATCAAGTGCTTTTACACTTAAGACTTCGCTAAAATTTGATTTTATAGAGTTAAAAACTTTTGGGTCAATAATTTTTTCATAGGTAAAAACCACATCTTTTGAAGTAAGTCTTACTTTATCATGCCATAAAACATCATTTCTTAGATTTATGATTAGTTTTGTAGGTGTTACAAATTTATACGAAGATGCGATTTCAGTTATTACATTTCCATCTTTATCATATTTAAAAAGACCATTAAAAAGCCAATCACTAATCTCGCTACTTGCACTATCATTGGCTAAAATAGGGTTTAATCTAGCAGGACTTGAACTCATACTTAAAGTTAAAGTTGATGAGTAAACATTTAAAACGAAAAATAGGATTAAAGTTAAAATTTTCATGGGCAAATTGTATAGTTTTTTTGCAAAAAGTAGCTTTAACTTGTTTTAAGAGAAGCTTGTGCTAGAATGCCCTTTTTATTGCGGGGGAACACAAAAGTGTTGAGAAGGTAAAACCTGACCCTTTGAACCTGTTGGTTAATACCATAGTAGGAAGCTAATTTTTAAGAATTAAATTTAATTAAAAGGTGCTTTCTTTTGAAAGTGCCTTTTTTTATGCAAAATTTCTAGCAATAAAAAGTTTTTTTGATATTTAAGATTAGGAGATTTATGAAAAAAGTTTTAACAATTGCTGGTTCTGATTGTAGTGGTGGAGCTGGTATTCAAGCAGATTTAAAAACATTTTCTGCTCATGGTACATTTGGAATGAGTGTGGTTACTTCTGTTGTTGCAGAAAATACATTTAGAGTTGCAGATATTCAAGATGTAAGAGTTGATATTATAGAAAAACAGCTTATTTGTATTTTTGAAGATATTGTTCCAGATGCGATAAAAATTGGAATGCTAGGAAGTAAAGAGATTATGCAAACGGTTGCAAAGTTTTTAAAAGAGCATAAAGAAGAAGCAAAAAATATCGTAATTGACCCAGTTATGTATGCAAAAAATGGTTGTGCTTTGATGGATATTGAAAATATAAATACTTTAATTGCCCAAATAATACCACTTGCGGATGTTTTAACTCCAAATATTCCAGAAGCTGAACATATAGCTTCTATGAAAATAGAAAATGAAGAAGATGTAAAAAATGCTTGTATAAAAATCCATAAAATGGGTTGCAAAAGTGTTTTAATCAAAGGTGGACACTCAAACGGCGATGAAGCTTGTGATATTTTATATGACGGAAAAGAGTTTTATAAATACTGCACAAAAAAGATAGATACGAAAAATACTCATGGTACTGGTTGTACATATTCATCAGCAATTGCTGCAAATTTAGCTTTAGGAAAGCCTATTTTTGAAGCTTTGGAAATTTCAAAAGAGTACATAACAAATGCTATCAAATACTCTCTTGAAATTGGGAAAGGACACGGTCCTACAAACCATTTTTATAAATTTTTCAAAAATCAAGGAGAGTAAAATGTCATTTTCAAGAAGTTTAAAAGAAAAATCAATAAAAGTTTGGGAAGATGGATATAATCATCCATTTGTTCAGGAATTAGGAAAAGGTACTTTGCCTAAAGAAAAATTCAAGTTTTATTTACTACAAGATTATTTATATCTTTTAGAGTATGCAAAAGTTTTTGCAATGGCTATGACAAAAGCAGATGATGAAAAAATGCTAAGTAATCTAAGCTCAATTACAAAAGCAACTTTGGTTGATGAGATGAAAGTTCATCATTTATATATGAAAGAGTTTGGAATTAAGGAAGATGAGGTTAAAAGTGTAAAGGCTAGTTTGTTCAACCGAACTTATACAGCAAATATGCTCTCAACTGCACTAAAAGGTGATTTGCTTGATACTTTAATTACTGTTTTTCCTTGTGCTTGGACATATTGCGATTATGCAAAAAGATTAAAAGAGCAGTATAAAGATAGTTTAGAAAATAACTTCTATAAATCTTGGATAGAAACTTATGCTGGATATGATTTTGAAAACTCATTTGAGTGGTTTTATGAGGCAATTGATGAACTAGCAAAAAATAAAACAAAAGAAGAATTACAAAAAGTTGAAGAGATTTTTATTGCAAGTGTTGAGTTTGAATATATGTTTTGGGAAATGGCTTATAATATGCAATTAAGCTATGTAAAAGGTTAAAATTAAAAAAGAAGAGCAGTTTTTAGCTCTTCTTTAAATTATAAATTTCTCAATTAATTGCCAAGATAAAGCTGTACAAATACCAGCAAAAATTCCAGCAATAACATCATCTCCCATTACACCTAAACCACCTTTTACATCTCTATCAATTCTTCCAATAACTGACGGTTTATATATATCAAAAAGTCTGAAAAATATAAAAGCTAAAGGAGCTGTAATAAGTATATTTTCACTATTTATTCCACAAATACTTAAGGCTATCCACATTCCTGCTAGTTCATCTATTACAATTTCACTACTATCGTGGATACCTACTTCATTTTCATAAATATCAATTTGTTTAATTGCTATAACGGTTACTAAAAGAGATAATAAAAATAGAGTTGAAGAGTGAACAAATTCCAATAAAAAAATACCCAATATAAGAGCTACAAAGCTTCCAGCAGTTCCTGGAGCTTTTGGGCTTAGACCACTAAATCCAACTGTTATGAAAAATTTTCTAAAGCTCATTATTTCTTCTTTTCAATTTCAAGTTTTTTTCTCTTTTCCCAAAGAGATTTTCTTGAAATTCCTAATTTTTTTGATAGTTCTGTATCTGGATATTTATTTTGATAAGTGGTTACCATAAGTTTTACATAATCATTTATTGACATAATTTGAGTATTATCTAACATCTTTTTATCATTATTAAAAGTGATTTTTCTATAAGGAAAATCATCTTCAGCTTCAAGAGTTGAGATTACACAGTTTTTATCTGCAATTTGTTTGATTAGTTGGTCTTTTATATTTCTTTTTAAAACATGAAAATCTGTAAGATAGATGATTGTTTTTTCATCTAAAACTGCAAGATTTTTTTGCCAAGAGCTTGAAGATAAAGAGATAAAACTAATTGGTAAATCTAGTTTATTTGATAGCTCAAAAACCAATTTGTCCGAATAACTTTGACAATTTGTCTCTATTAATATAGGAAATGATAAAGGAAGAGTTATTGAACTTGTATCAATATCATTCATTGTAAAATTAAAATATTCTTTTAACACAGCAAGTTCTCTTCTCATACTTCTACAATCTTTATAGTGATAAATTTTTCTCACTAGCTCATCCATTAAAAATGGCTTCATAATATAATCTTTTGCACCAAGTTTAATAGGTTCAGTTACAGTTTCATCTGAGATATAAGATACTAAAAGTAATATAATAGAACTTGAAGCATATTTTTTAATAACAGCTTTGTAAATGGGAGCTGGTAAAGATGTTGATATTAAAACTGTATCATAATCTTTTGTTAAATTATCAATATTTATGCTTTCTACATAATCACAACTATGCCCGTCATCAAGAAGCCTTGATACAATTTTTTGTGCTAAATAAATCTCATTTTCAATAATTAATATATTCATTTTTCCATCCAATTATAATATTTTAAATTTGCGATACTTTGTACTGCAACCCCTTCTGCTCTTCCAATAAATCCTAGTTTTTCAGCTGTTGTTGCTTTTATATTTATAAACTGTTTTGGAAGATTTAATAGTTTTGAGATACTATTTTTTATATCTTGTTTAAAAGGGTTTATTTTTGGTTTTTGAGCAATTATTGTTAAATCAATATTTACTATTTCATAACCAACACTATATGTAAAGTTTACAATATGCTCTAAAAGTATTTTTGAATCTATCCCTTTGAATTTATCATCTGTATCAGGAAAAAACTCTCCAATATCTCCAGCTCCAATAGCTCCTAAAATAGCATCTATTAAAGAGTGAATTAAAACATCTCCATCACTATGAGCTTTAAATCCATAATCATAAGGAAGTTTAATTCCTCCTAGAAACATCTCTTTATTATCTTCAAAAGCATGAATATCAAAACCAGTTCCAACAAAGAAATTTTTTGATGGCTCTTTTAGGCAAGGAATCTGTTTTATATCCTCTACAAAAGTTAATTTTTTGCTAGAAATATCACCATTTATATACTCAATCTTATATCCACTATTTTTTAAAGCACTACTTTCATCTGTAAACTCTATGTCTGTTTTTAAGGAGTTTATTAAATGCTCTGTTAGAGATAATTGAGGTGTTTGAATTAGTTTAACTTCATCTCTATTTATTGTATTTTCTTGAAAAATAACTGTATCACTAACATTTAAAATAGGAACTATACACGATGCTTTTTCTTTGTTTACTAAAAGTTCATTAATAACTCTTTGTGGAATACAAGCTCTTGCTACATCACTTATCATTACATATTTTGTTTGTACAAGTTTGAGAGCATTTTTTATTGATTCTTGTCTGCTTTCTCCACCTTCTACATAGATATAATCATCATTGAAATTTTGCATATAATTTAGTTCATCTTTATGAGAAACAACTATAGTTTGAAAAAAATTTGAAAAGGAGTTTAGCCTAGAAGTAACATTTAACCACAAAGGTTCATCTTCTATTCTTAACCACTGTTTTTTGCAAGATTTATCAAATCTACTTGAATTTCCAGCACATAACACTACTAAAGTAACATCTAGCAATTCTATTCCTTTGGGTAAAAAAGTTACAAATTTTATCTAAATGTTACTTAATAGAACTTAAGAGCCTTGAAATATTGAAGATTTTATAGATTCAATAGCATTTAGGAATTTATCTACATCAAAATTATATAGAACAACTTTATTTAAAGCTTTTTCTATATTTTCATCACTTAATGGGTCTCTAATATCACATAAAATTTTTATAATTTGAAGTATTTGAGCTTTTGTTTTAAATGAAGCAGGACAGTTATTTATATCTGTTGCAAATGCTATAGGAAAAATTATATTATGGCTTAAATCCCATTTTTTAAATATATTAGCAGTTATTCTTGAGCAAGAGTAACCAATAAAATTTTCTTCAGTTGAGGTAATATCTTTTGTCTCTTCAAGTTCTTTTAAAAACTCTTCAGTTTTTTGTGCATCTTGGATTAAAGAAGAAATTACAAATTTACCAACTTCTTGTAAAAATGCAGGGAGTAAAAGTTCATTTTTTAAATTACTATCAATTTTCTCTACCCAAACATTTACAATATTACTAGCTAAAGAGCTAATAAATAAAAAATCATCAATAGTTGCAGCATAAACCAACAAATTGGCTTTTAAGCTGTGAGCAATGCTAGAACCAATAGCAACAGAAACCACAAATTTTGTCCCTAAAAGATTTATTGCTCTACTTAATGTATCTATTTTTGTTCTAAAACCAAACATACTTGAGTTTGCAATTTTTAAAATATTAGCAACAATCAATGGGTCTTTTTGAAGAATTTGTATTAGTTTTTTTGTATCTATACTATCTTCTTTTCTAAATTCGTTCAACTCAATTATATTAGTAGGAAGATCAGGAAGGTTATTAAGTTCTTTTATTAGTTGTAATTTCAAATGTTTCCCTAAAATATTAAATCATCATCGTCTAAATAGTAGTTTGCACTACTTTTTTTTGTTTCAACAAAAAGTTTATCTAACTTATCTTGAATAAAAATCTTTGCAAACTTAAATATTCTATTAAATCTAATTTCATTTAATTTTATAAATAAAAATACAGCACTATTTTTTGAATCTATTTTCAAAATAAAATTCTCTAATTCATATTTATTTGTAAATGGATTTATATCATTTATAAACTCAATATTTACTATATAAAAAAATACTTGTCTATTTATAATATCTTTAATAAAGTTAATATTTTGCTCTTTTGATAAATTTTTTGCAAGAAAATTATCTGTTAAGGTATCGAGTTTTATTAGATGTTTATGAAAAAACTTTTGAATAAACTTGGTTTCTATTTCATCTGGTAGTACATGAAGATATTTTATAATATTTAAATTTTGAGAACAGTAATTTTCTTCTATTAAAGAGTATTTATTTATAAACAAGCAAATTGAATATAACTCTTCAATTTTCTCATCTTTTATATGGTTTTTTGCAAATATTGATGCAATATTTAGATAAATTTTTGTCAAAATAGGGTGAAGATGAAAATCTGCATTATTTTGTATAGAGTAATTTGCTATTTTCTCCAAAAGTATAAAATCATCTTCAGTTAATATATTTTTATCTTTTACTTTTGATATATATAAGTCTAAAATTGCCAATTTAAAAAACTCTTGGTAACCATTTTTTATGCTTAGTGTATCTGTTAGAAATAGAGCTATATGTGAGTAATTGAACTCTTCAATTTCATTTGAAAAATATAAAATTCTATAAATAGTTTCTATATTTCTAATATCAATATTTTTATCATTTAAGATAAAGTCTTCTAAAACATACTTGTAATTTTGTTTTTTATCAAATGGTAAATTTGAGTTATAATTAAATACAAGCGAATTTAATAAATCATTTTTTATTACTTTTATTGATTTTGGAATTAATATATCTTCACTAATAGAGAATCTTTTGTAAAAAATGGAGATAATTTTTCTAAAAAATGGATTATTGATATATAGTATGCTATCTATATTTTCCAACTTTTTTAGCAATTTTAAAATATAAATAGCTGAATAACTTTTGAATAATAGAAATTCAAAGTTTTCATCAAACTCTTTTTCAAAGCCGAAATTATTATTAAATGCTAGTGTAAAACCATCATCTTGTCTATTAAGATAAGATAAAAATTCTATAAAAGTATTATTTAAATCATCTTTATCAATCTCTATTTTTTCTAAGTGGGTAAAGATATATAAATATCTTCCTAAAAGATTATTTATTCTACTTAGTTGAGTATTATTTAATAGAATATTATATTTAATAATATTCACACTTTCTGTTAAAACCTCCATAATATCGTGTATTGATTTATTTCTTAAAATATTAATAGAACTAATAATAGATAATTGGAAAAGAGTTTTTAATAAAATTATATAGGTATCAAAAGTAAGATTAAATAGTTTTTCATTGTTTTTAAACAGATCTTGTAATGTGCTTTCATAAAATCTAAAAAGCCTAGAGATTGCTTCTAAATCGTATTCATAATATGAATTTAAAATATTCTCATTTGAACCAATTGATATTATAAATGTTAGAACATTTATATCTTTCAAGATATAGTTACTATCATCTGTAATTAGATTTGATAATTTTTTCTCAAGATAAAGATTTATATCATATTTTAAAGTAATATTTTTAAGAAATAAATTTTTTAAATCTTCAGGCAACTCTTTTGCCTCTTTTTGTAAATTTAGTGCAAAATTTATTATGGATAGATGATTCTTATCCTTTGGACCAATAAGTTCATTTGAGCCTTCTAAAATACCATATTTCTCAATTAAGCTAGAAATTTCATAAATATGATTTTTCTCTTCAATCTCCTGTTTTGAGAAAAATATAAAATCACTACTTTGGCTATTTGTATCCAAGTTTATTCCTAAATATAAAATATGGCTATTATACCTAAAATATATTATTATAATAAATAACTATATAATAGTTTAACTATTTTTATATTATTATTGAAAAATTAACTATATTTTATTTAAGACAAAAATTATCCTATTTAAAATATAATTTTGAGAAATTAAAAGAAAAAGGAATTTTTATGAACATAGAAGAGATTAAAAAAGCACTCGAAAATGTAAAATATCCTGGTTTTTCAAAGTCAATTATTGATTTTGGATTTGTAAAAGATATTAAACTAGATGGTCTTGCCTGTACCATTGTATTAGATATTACTTCAACAGCAAAAGAGGTTGAAGATGAGTTAAGAAGAGAGATTCCAAAAGTTTTATCAAATTTGAATTTAACTCTACTTTTTAATAAACCAAAAGAGGAAGTTCAAAAAAGTAATAGTGTAAGTGGTCAAAATATTGTTCCACAAATTAAAAAAATTGTAATGGTAAGCTCTGGAAAAGGTGGAGTTGGAAAATCAACTACAACTGTAAATTTAGCAATTGCCGCTGCTATGCAAGGGAAAAGAGTTGGAGTTTTAGATGCAGATATTTATGGTCCAAATATTCCAAGAATGATGGGAGTAAATGGGGCCGAAGTTGAAGTTATTGGAAATAAAGCAAAACCGTTAAATGCTTATGGAGTAGATATTATGTCTATGGGTGTTTTAATGAAAGAGGGTGAAGCTGTTATTTGGAGAGGTGCTATGATTATGAAAGCAATTCAACAACTTCTAAGAGATATTTTATGGGAAGAGTTGGATATTTTATTTATTGATATGCCTCCTGGAACTGGTGATGCTCAATTAACTCTTGCTCAAAGTGTGCCTGTAAGTGCTGGAATAAATGTAACAACTCCACAACATGTTGCACTTGATGATAGTAGAAGAAGCTTAGATATGTTTTCAAAACTTCATATTCCAATAGCTGGAATTGTTGAAAATATGAGTGGATTTATTTGTCCATCTTGTAATGCTGAAAGCGACATTTTTGGAACTGGAACTTGTGATGATTTAGCAAATGAGTACAATACTCAAGTTTTAGCTCACCTTCCAATTGAACCAAATATAAGAAAAGGTGGAGATAGCGGAAAACCAATAGTTTATTTTGAGCCTGAATCAATAACTGCAAAAAGATATATGATGGCTGCTGATAAACTTATTTCTATGTTAGATAGTCAAGATGATGTTTCAAATGCAGATATTCAACCAATTATGCCAGCAGGGGTAAGTGCTTGTTCAACAGAAGGTCAAAAGATAAAAGCAGAACATGAAGCCAAAAAAAATAGTGGTGGATCTTGTGGAAGTGGATGTGGATGTCACTAAAGCAAAAAAGGGAAGAAAAATATTTTTCTTCCCTTTTTTAATATATAAATAGATTTTAAAATCTATTTATCCACACTTGTAATACTCTTGAAATAACTCTTCAATTTTTTCAGTAACAAGTTCTTCATGCCAATTGTGTCTTTTGGCAAATGATTTAATCTCAGTCTCTTTTTGCTCTTCATTACAGAAAAAATATAATTTTTTTACAAAAGGTTTTGGTACAGAGATTGCAATTTTTTGAAAAAAGTTCTCTTTGCATTCTGCTGAACAAAAAACTTTTGAAATAGGAATTTTTTTAGAGCAACATTGACAACTATTTGTCATAATAACTCCTTTAATTGTTTTTTAATGTTGGAATTATAACGAGTAAGTATTAAATGCAACTTAGTTGTATAAGAAAATTTAATGATTTTCTAAATTTTTCGTGAATTTTTCTCTTCAATTCCTGATATACCAAATCTTCTTGCAAGTTCTTGTTTTATTCTATCTGGGTTGATATTTTTACTTGCAAGTGCAACTAAAATATGGTATGTAACATCGGCTGCTTCGTATATTGCTTCATCTTTATTATCATCTTTTATAGCAAAACAGAACTCTCCTGCTTCTTCAACAATTTTCTTAAGCATAGAGTTTTGTTCACCATTTAAAAGTTTTGATGTATAAGATTTACTTGTATCTTCATTTTTTCTCTCAAGAATTGTATGATAAAGAGTATCAATAACTCCATAAGATAAACTAGTATCAATTTTAATATCTTCAACAATTTCATTATTAGACAAATTTGTGAAAAAACAAGTTTTTCTTCCAGTATGACAAGCAACTCCCTCTTGAGTAACTTTCAGTAAAATTGTATCATTATCACAATCAAGTAAAATATCATTTATTTTTTGTGTATGGTTTGAGCTTTCACCTTTTTTCCAAATTCTCTGTTTACTTCTACTAAAATAGTGAACAAATCCTGTTTTAAGAGTCAATTCTAATGCCTCTTTGTTCATATAACCTAGCATTAAAACTTCATTTGTTAAGCTATCTTGAGCAATTGCTGGAATTAAGCCATCTGTTTTTTGCCAATCAATTTTATTTAAATCTTGCATTAATTTATCCCTTTAAATTTTGTCTCTACATCAAATTTTAGTTTTTCAAGTTTTCCAGTCTCTTCATCAATAGCATAATCAACTCCTAATTTATAATCTGATTTAAAGTCATAGTTTTTATCTTTATATTTTATATAGGAGCATATCTACTATTTAAATTGTATTTGTGTTCATTATAATTTAGTTTTATTTCCAAAATATTAATAGTTAAAGGACTATCTTTTTTGATTTTAAAAGCGGTAGATTCTTTTGCTTTACTGTTTTGTTTTATCTCTTTTGCAAAAAAAGGACTTAATAATATAAAAAATATTAAAACTATTTTCATATTAAGTCCTTTTTATTTTAAGATACTATTTTTGGTTAATTACCGTATCTCTATTTTTATCTTTTGTATCAACCCAAATATTTGGAGTTGCACCACCAGGTGTTAGGAAAATTTTTGCATCTTTATTTTCTCTTAGAGCTTCATTGAATTTTCCTTGAACTTCAATTTGTTGCATTTGAAGAAGATGTGGAGTTAAAGATTCTGCAATCTCTTTATTTGCTTTTGCTTGAGCTTGTGCTTCAATTGTAACAGCATCAGCTTTACCTTGAGCTTCTATTCTTTTTGCTTCAGCCTCTCCACTTGCAAGTGCTGCTCTTTTTTCAGCCTCTTGTTTCGCTCTTTGAACTTCGTATCTAACTCTTTCAGCCTCTTGGTTTGCTATTTGAACTTTTTCGATTTGTTCTTTGATTTTTTCAGGAAGAACAATCTCTTTTAACTGAACAGATTCAATAATAACTGCTTGTTTTGATCTTTCAGCTACTTTCTCTTTTATCTGTCTATCAAGACTTTCAGCAACTTCATTTCTTTTCATTGGAAGAACTTCTGCATTGTATCCACCAAGAACACTTCTTGCAACTTCTCCAACAACTTGATTTACAATTTTATCTTCCCAAGATGGTCCCCAAGCTGCGATTGTTTCAGGAACACCATCAGCAATAATATTATATTGAACAGTTAATTCAATAGAAATAGGTAATCCTCTACTATCTAGTACATTTATTGCTGGGTTATTTTTGATACTTTGGTCAAAAGAACCTACACTTTGGCTACTCATATATGTTAAAAGTCTAACTTTTGTATCTACAACTATAACTTTTTGAATAACTGGAATATAAAAATGAAAACCTGGATTTAAAGGCTCTTTGTCATATTTTCCTGTTGTTGCTTTGATACCAACTTGCCCTGATTCAATAATAATAAAAGGCTTAAATAAAAACAGAGCCCCAATTATAATAATCACAACATAAAGCATTCCAGCTTTTTTCCCAAAATTTTTCATAAACTCTGGAGTTTCAAATGGTGGTTGAAAATTTCCACCTCCACCATTTCCACCGTTTGGTTTGTTTCCTTGTTGTCTATTTTTAAAATAGTCATTATCTATAGGCATAGTTCTCCTTAAAATTTTTCTCTATACTAATAAAAATTAGTTAATATATGTTAAATACTTCGTATATTTTGGATTTTTACCACTTACTACATCGAAATATGCAGATTGGATTTTTTCAGTTATTGGTCCTCTTGAACCACAACCAATTACTCTTGCATCAACTTCTCTAATTGGAGTAATTTCAGCAGCAGTTCCTGTAAAAAATGCTTCATCAGCTATATAAACTTCATCTCTTGTAATTCTTCTTCTTTCAACTTCAATTCCTAAATCTTTTGCTAGTTCAATAGCTGTTGCTTGAGTAATTGATTCTAATGAGTTATCATTTGGTGGAGATATTAATTTTCCATCTCTAACTATGAAGAAACAAGCTCCAGATGCTTCTGCGATAAATCCTTGATCATCTCTTAAAAGTGCTTCATCATATCCAGCTTCAACAGCTTCATATTTTGCCATTTGAGAGTTCATATAATTTGCAACAGATTTTGCTTTTCCCATACCTGAAGTATTTGGGCTTCTTGTAAATGAAGATATTTTTACTCTTACACCTTTTTTAAGTCCTTCTTCTCCTAAATAAGCTCCCCATTCCCAAGCAGAAATAGATACTTTTACAGGTGCATCCTTATGGTAAAGTCCCATAACTCCGTATCCTAAATATACTAATGGTCTTATATATGCACCATTTGTTAAATCATTTTTTTGTAACAATTCAACTTGAGCTTTATTTAACTCTTCAAGTGAAAAAGGAACATTCATCAAAGTCATTTTTGATGAGTTTAAAAGTCTTTGAGTGTGTTCATTTAATTTAAAAATTGCACATCTTCCATCAACAGTTTTATACGCTTTTGTCCCCTCAATAGCACCATTTCCATAGTGTAAAGTGTGTGATAATACATGCACTTTTGCTTCATTCCAAGGAGTAAACTCTCCATCCATCCAAATATATTTTGCTTCTGTCATTTTAATTATTTCCTATAATAAATTTTTGCAAATATTCTAGCCAAAAGATAATTAAACTATTGATTGTAATGAGTGAATTTAAGAGAAAAATATGTATTATAAATAATTAAATTTTAGGAAAATAATATGAAAAAGAGTATTTTTATGTTGGTTTTTATTCTACTTTTTTCTGCTTGTGCAAGAAATCAAAGTCCTATAAATAAAGAAGTTGTAAAAGAGATAGAAGTACAAAAAACAGATATTGTAAAAGATGAATTAATCCCTAGTATTAAAGAGATAATTAATTTAATAGCTAGTGGAAACCTTGATATTTTAAATTCAAAATTTGTAAATATTAAATATGGAATTTATGAATTTTATAAAGATGATGAAAATCAAAATATAGTTTCAAAACATATTTTAAAACTTGAAGAATTAGATGATTATGTAGCAAGTTTTGAACCTCTTGAAGAGTCTATATCTTTTAATTGCAATAGCCAAAGCGATAGTGATTATGGTTGGAGTAAAGATGGAGTTTTTTTCAATAAAATTGAAGATACAGTTGTTATTGAAAGTATAAAAAATAATCAAAATCTAAATAGTGACTTATATGAGTTAATAATTACTAATAATATTATCTTTACTTTGGCAAAGATTGAAAATAATTGGTATATTGTTGCAGTAGATAGAGTAAAAACAGATTGTTATAATTGAAATTTAAATATAATAGATACTTATTCAAAAAAGAAGAAATAAATATAAATAAGAAGATAAAATGAAAGAAAAAATTGAAAATTTAATTAAGCAAAAAGTCCTAATAATAGATGGAGCTATGGGAACACAGCTTCAAGAAAGAGATATTGAAAGTAAATTTTGGCAGTATGAAGGCAAAGATTTAGAAGGGTGTAATGAGCTTTTAAATCTTACAGCTCCACATATTTTGGAAGAGATTTATGAAAACTATGCAGCTGCTGGTGCAAACTTTATAAGCACAAACACTTTTGGAAGTATGCCTTGGGTACTTGATGAATACGGTATTGGGCATTTAAGTTATGAGTTATCAAAACTTGCAGCCATTCAAGCAAAAAAATCAATAGAAAAATACCATACAGTTGATGACCCAAAATTTGTTCTAGCATCTGTTGGACCTGGAACAAAGCTTCCATCACTTGGGCATATTACTTATGATGCTATGTATGAGGGATATAAAACAATGGCAAGTGGATTAGCAGATGGTGGAACAGATGTTTTTTTACTTGAAACTTGTCAAGATCCACTTCAAATAAAAGCGACACTTCACGCACTAAATGATGCGGCACCTCAAATTCCAATTATGGTATCTGTTACAATTGAGTTAAATGGAACTATGCTAATAGGAACTGATGCACAAACAATTGCAGCTATTTTAAAACCATTTAATATTTTATCTTTAGGGTTTAACTGTGGAACTGGACCACTTCAAGTAGCAAAACATGTAAAAAGTCTTAGTGAAGTTTCAAGATTTCCAATTTCTGTTCATGCAAATGCGGGGCTTCCACAAAATAGAGGTGGAAAAAGCTTTTATCCAATGGGGCCAGAAGAGTTTACAAAACTTCAAACAGGATTTTTAGAGATTAATGGAGTTGCATTTTTAGGTGGTTGTTGTGGTACAACACCTGAGCATATTAGACAGCTAAAAGAGGGTGTAAAAAATATTGTCCCAAAAGAACCAAATGGATTTTTAAAAGCATCGTTGGCTAGTTTGTTTAATATTGTTCCATTAAAGCAAGAACCTGCACCACTTTTAATAGGGGAGAGAAGTAATGCAACAGGAAGTAAAGCTTTTAGAGAGCTACTTAAGGCAAATGATTATGAAGGAACACTAAGTGTTGGACAACAGCAAGTTAGGGCTGGAGCTCATGTAATTGATGTAAGTGTGGGATTTGCTGGGCGAGATGAAACAGGAGATATGGATAAAGTTGTATCACTTTATTCACAAAAAATATCACTTCCACTAATGCCTGACTCTACTCAAATAAAAGCACTAGAAGCTGCACTAAAACAAATTGGTGGAAGATGTATAATAAACTCTGTAAACCTTGAAGACGGTGAAGAAAAATTTGATGCAGTTTGTAAGTTGGCTAAGAAATTTGGGGCAGCTTTAGTTTGTTTGGTTATTGATGAAGTTGGAATGGCAAAAACTAAAGAGATGAAATTAGAAGTTGCTGAAAGAATTTTTGATTTATGTGTAAATAGACACGGCTTTGATCCTGCTGATTTGGTTTTTGATATGCTTACATTTACTATTGGAAGTGGTGATGATGAGTATAGGAATGCTGGAATTGATACTATGGAAGCTATACGAGAGTTTCAAATAAGACATCCTGAGGCTGGGACTACTTTAGGGTTATCAAATATCTCTTTTGGGCTTGATGCAAATGCTAGAGTTTATCTGAACTCAATCTATCTTGACCACTGTGTACAAGCAGGACTTACAAGTGCAATTGTAAATGTAAAACATATAATTCCACTAAATAAAATAAGCGATGAAGATAGAAAAGTTTGTGATGATCTGATTTTCAATAATCAAGAAGATGGTGACCCACTTTTTAAATTTATTGAGCACTTCTCAAATTTAGAAGATCAAGATGAACAAAGTGATGAAGAGTATGCTAAACTTGAACCAATAGATAAGGTAAAAAAACTTTTACTTGATGGTGATAAAGAGCGAATGCTTCCACTTGTAATGGAGTTAAAAGATACCATTCCACCAGAAACTATTGTAAATGAGTGGCTAATTGATGGGATGAAAGTAATTGGAGAGCTTTTTGGAAGTGGTCAAATGCAACTTCCTTTTGTTCTTCAAAGTGCTGAAACTATGAAAGCAACTGTTGATAGCTTAAACCCATTTTTACCAAAACAAGAAAAATCAAGTGAAACAACAATGGTAATTGGTACAGTAAAAGGCGATGTTCACGATGTTGGTAAAAACTTAGTTGATATTATTTTAAGTAATAATGGATTTAAAATAGTAAATCTTGGAATAAAAGTTGATTTATCACAATTTTTAGAAGCTGCAAAAGAGCATAATGCAGATGCTATTGGAATGAGTGGATTGCTTGTAAAAAGTACAGCTGTTATGAAAGAGAACCTTGAAGAGATGCAAAAACTAGGACTAAAAATCCCTGTGATGCTTGGAGGTGCAGCTTTAACTAAAAACTTTGTTGATGAGTATTGTAGAACAATTTATGACGGACCAATATTTTATTGTAGAGATGCTTTTGATGGTGTAATTGCAATGCAAAGAATAGAAGCAGGAGATAGCTATAACACAAAACTAGCAGCTGATTTAATAGAAAAAATTGAAGTTGCCAAAAAAGAGGATGAGGAAGAGATAATTATTCCTCCTTATGAAGAGATTTCTATGCCAGAACGAGAGTTTATAGTTCCACCATATTGGGATAGAGTTACAAAAACAGGTGAGCAACTTGATAAAGAGCTAATATTTTCTTGGTTAAATCATAGAGTTTTATTTAGACAAAGATGGGGTTATAAAAGAGGAAAACAGACTCCAGAAGCATTTATGAAGTATGAAAAAGAGGTAGTTGAGCCACTTTATTATAGTTTAAAAGATGAATTAATAGATAAAAAAATTCACGATCCAATTGCAATTTATAGCTATTTTCCTTGTATTTCACACGATAATAAACTATATATCTTTGATAAGAAATATGGCTTTAACAATCTTGAAGAGGCAAAACAAGTTCCACCTTTAAGCGAAGCTATAAAAGTGATGGAGTTTCCTAGACAAAGAAGAAAACCTTTTAGATGTATTGCCGATTTTTTTGCTAGTGATAGACTTGATGTTGTTGCATTTACACTTGCAAGTACAGGACATAAAATCACTGATTTTGAAAGAGATTTCTATGATAAAGGCGAGTTTTCAAAATATTATCAAGTTCACGGACTTGGAGTTGAATTAGCTGAAGCATTAGCTGAAGTTTTACACAAACAAATAAGACTTGATTGGAATATTGTTCCAAAAGAGGGACATAAATTAAGTGATGTTCAGATGAAACAGTATGTTGGTTGTAGATACTCTCCTGGATATGCTGCTTGTCCAGAGTTGTCACAAAATAGAGATATTTTTGATTTACTTAATCCTGAAGAGTTTGGAATTGTGCTTAGTGAAACTTTCCAAATGCATCCAGAACAGACAACTTGTGCAATAATTATTCACAACAAAGAAGCAAATTATTATAATGTTTAAAAAAGATGAGGTTTAAAACCCCTTCTTTTTAAATCTATTTTTTTAAGCTATATTTTCCAGAACCAATAAACATAATAGATATTGCACCTAAAAGATAAATTAAAGCTAATTCAATAACAAGACCACCAGTTTTTCCTAAAGCAAAAAGTTCATTGCTATGAGCTAAATATATAGCCCCTATCATAGTAAGAGATACAAATAAAGCAGAAACTCTTGTATAAAGACCTAAAACAATCATAAGAGGAAATAAAACTTCTCCTAAATATACTCCATAAGCTAAAAACTCAGGAAAACCAGCTTTTACAGTTAAAGCTTTTATTCCACCTATGCCATTTACTATTTTTGCCCAACCATGAAATAGCATAAGACCACCAATAGTTAATCTCAAAATTAGTTTTCCAATATCTGCACTTAAATAAGATAATTTATGTTCAATATAGTTCATATTTATTCCTTTAAATATTTTTTTGGATTTTAGCTATTTTTGTGTTAAGTACTAATTAGTAGTAAAATATCTATTTAGTTAGGTTTGAGATTTTTATTTTAAAAGATGCTCCAATATATTTATTGTTGTTATATTCAAACTCTTTATTTGAAACTGAAATTTCACCTTTTAGATGAGTATCTACAAGTAGTTTAGACATATAAAGACCTATTCCAGTACCTTGTGATTTGTGTTTTGTAGTAAAATATGGTTCAAAAATTCTATCAATAATTTTGCTATTAATTCCTAAGGCATTATCATATATCTCAATTAAAATATTGTCTGATTCTTTTTTAATATCAATAAAAATATATCTATTTTCCAGATTTTTATTCTCTTTTAGTGCATCTTTTGCATTTGCAAAAATATTCATTAAAACTTGGATTATCTCATTTTCAAGAGAAGCAAATTCAAAATCCTCTATATTTTGTACAACTTTTATATTATGAGAAATAAAAGATGGATTAAGTATATCTAAAACCCTTTTTACTATATCAATAGAGTGAATATTTGATATAAATTTATTTTGGTCTAAAAAGCTTCTGAAATCTTCTATTGTATTTGTAAGGTAAGAAATAGATGTTTTTATATGATTTATTGAATCATAAAAATCTTTATCTTCAAGAACATTCATAGATTTTTTCAGCTCTATACCAGAAGCACAAACACTTATAGTTGATAGTGGTTGTCGCCATTGATGTGCTATATTCTCAAGCATTTCACCCATTGCTGCCATTTTTGATTGTTGCATTAGAATTTTATTTTTTTCTTCATTTTGCATTATTTCATAAGCAACTCTTTCTTCCAAATTTTTATTTATTTTTTTTAGTAAGATTGTTCTATAAATAATAGCAAAAATTATAAATAAAACTACCAATAAAATAGAAAGTTTCAAAATAAAATCATAATTTATACTATTTTGATAATTTATAGATAGCCATTTATTGAAAAATAGTTGTCTTTGTTGCTCACTTATAGAGTTTAGAGATTTATCTAAAATTGAAGTTAAAATCTGATTGTCAATATTTGTTGCCATATATAATTTTAGTTGTTCATCAATTTTACCAGATACTTTTATCTCTCCTAAAAAATGGTTTTGTATTTCATATCCAATAACTGCAAGAGAATCAATAGCTGCGAAAACTTCATGATTTTTAACAGCTTCTAGTGCATGGTGAAGACTTGGATATTCAATAACAGTCAAATTTTTATATTTTTCCTTTATTATTTTACTTGTTGCAAAATCTTTTACTACAGCAATTTTCTCATTTTTTAGGTTATTTATATTTTCAATAAATGGTTTTGTAATATCTGTTGCAATAACAAAAGGAAAATCTATAAATGGGCTTGTAAAATTTAAAAGTTCTTCTCTATTTTTTTTACTTGCAATTGTTGTTAGAATATCGCACTCTTTATTTATTGTTTTATTTAGGCTTTCATGCCAAGATGATGTTGGAATAAATTTAAAATCAACATTTAGATTTTTTGACATATATTGAATATACTCTTCTAAAACTCCAATATGTTTTCCATCTTTAATAGATTCAAAAGGCATTAAATCATGGTGAGAACAGTATTTAATACTCTCTTTTTGTTTTAAATAGTTTATTTCATCTTTCGATAGATAAATATCAAAATTATCACTATGATTAAAAATAAACTCATTTAAATCTATATCATTCTTTATAAGTCCCATAACTTTATATGTATTAATAATTAAGTTTATCTTCTCTTTTGATAAAGTTCCTATTCTTCCATGTTCATCAAATACCAGTTTTTTCATCTCCATAGCTTCAAAAAGTAGGGCATCTATGCTTTTATTTTGAGAATTATATTTATTGTAAATAATATCTACACTTTCTGGAATATTATCAAATGCCCATTTCCAACCACGAATAGTTGCATTGTAAAAATCCTTTACAAGTTTTGGATCATCTTTTATTAATGAACTATTTGAAAAAATAATCTCTTCATAAAAATCAAATCCATAATCTTTTGGATAAAAAATCTTACTTTCATAACCTTTTTCTTTAAGAATAAAAGGTTCATTTGTAGTATAAGATAGCATTAAATCTGTATTTTTATTTATTAAATCATCTACATTAAAAGAGTGAGGAATTATTTTTATAGAGTTTATATTTACATTTTGGCTTACAAGCATTGCTTTAAAAGTTGCAAATTCTAGCTGTTCACCTGTAATCATAAGTTTTCTATCTTTAAAATCTTGAATTGAGTTTATATTTGAATCTTTTAGTGCAAGAAGCATTAAAGGAGAAGTTTGGAAAACTGCACCTAAAATTGAAATATCTTTATTATTTGATTTATCAATTATCAAAGAGCTAGAGCTTATACCAAAATCTGCTCTTCCTTCAATAACTTCATTTAATACATTTGTTTTATCTGAAAATTTTTTTAATTCAACATCAAGTCCAAGTTCTTCATAAAAACCTTTCTCTTTTGCTATATAAAATCCAGCAAATTGGAATTGGTCAAGCCACATAAGTTGAATAGAAGTTTTTTTTAGTTCTTTTGAAAATAGAGAAGAGATAAATAGTAGTATTAAAAATAATTTTTTCATTTCCCTTTCTCATATATTTAGATATTTTAAATAATTATATCAAAGGAAGATAAAAATATTATAATAATTTAATTCTTTTTTTAAAATTTAGAGAGTCTTGTAGAGTTTATATAAACTCTACTTCTTTTTTACCCTCTTTTAATTCACCAATTACATAACCATCAGTGTTTGCTAAAATATCATCTACATTTGCAGGATTTACTACTAAAATCATTCCTACTCCCATATTAAATGTTCTATACATCTCTTCAAGTTCTACATGTTTACTCATAAATTCAAATATTGGAAGAACTTTTATTTTACTTCTATTTACAACTGCTGTTAAATTTTCTGGTAGTACTCTAGGAAGATTTTCAGTAATTCCACCTCCAGTAATATGTGCTAGAGCATTGATTTTATCTTTGTTTGCTTTGAACTCTTTTACATAAATTCTTGTAGGTTCAAGCAAAACATCTTTTAATTTTTTTCCTTGGAAATCATCCTCTAAACTCATTCCTAATTTTTCTAAAAGCAGTTTTCGCACCAAACTAAATCCATTTGAGTGAACTCCTGAACTAGGAAGTGCTATTAAAACATCTCCAGAGCTTACTTTTGAAACACGATCAAGTTCATCTTTTTCAGCAATTCCTACACAAAAACCAGCTAAATCAAAATCTCCCTCTTTATACATTCCTGGCATTTCAGCTGTTTCACCACCAATTAATGCACACTCACTTCTAATACAACCCTCAGCTATTCCTTTAACCACTTGTGTAGCTTCATCAACTTCTAGTTTTGCTGTTGCATAATAATCTAGGAAAAATAGTGGCTCTCCAAAGTTACAAAGTAAATCATTTGTACACATAGCAACTAAGTCAATTCCAACTGTATCAAACTTTTTTGCATCAATTGCTAGTTTTAATTTTGTTCCAACACCATCTGTTCCTGCTAAAATAACTGGTTTTTTATATCCAGCTGGAAGTTCAAAAGCACCTGCAAAAGATCCAATTCCACCTAAAACACCTGGAATAACTGTAGATTTTACATAAGGTTTGATATTTTCAACAAATTGATTTCCTGCATCTATATCAACTCCTGCATCTTTGTAACTAACTGTTGCCATTTTTTACCTTTAAATATTTTATTTTAATAATTTTTATACATTATAGCAAATCATTTATAAATATTTTAATAGCTTTTTAAAAGCCCTACAAATCGTATATTTAGGATAAATTTTATCCACTTTAATTTTAATTTGCTATTTTTATGCTACAATAATTCGATGAATAACAATTTATTTAAAAATGCAATCGTACTAACTGGTGGAATTTCTACTGGAAAAAGTACTGTTTGTAATCTACTAAAACTACATGGTTTTCTTATAATAGATGCCGATAATATTGCACATAAGTTGCTAGATGAAAATGCTTTAGAAATAGAGCGGTTGTTTGGTAAGCAATATGTGGAAAATGGCAAGGTTTTAAGAAAAGAGTTGGGAAAAATAATTTTTTCCAATGAAGATAATAAGCTTAAATTAGAAGCTCTACTTCATCCACTTATAAAAGAGGAAATTATTAAAGAGGCACAAATTTGCGAAGAGCAAAATAAACCTTATTTCATAGATATTCCACTATTTTTTGAAAAAATGCACTATCCAATTGATAAATCTATTGTTGTATATACACCAAAAGATTTGCAATTACAAAGGTTACAAAAAAGAGATAATATAAGTGAAGAAGAAGCACTTTTAAAAATAAGCAATCAAATGGACATAGAGAAGAAAAAAGAGTTATCAACATATATAATAGATAATTCGTATGATTTAAAACACCTCCAAAATGAGGTAGAAATGATAATAAAAGGAATAGTATGAAATCACAAAAAGAGACCACAAAAGGCTAATATGCAGTTTTTAACAATTTTATTAAAAAATTCAAAAAAACTTCTTCTTAGTCTATTTATATCAGGAGGTATGCACTTTGCCTGTGCAAAAGGTTTACCAGCAGAGTTTTACTCAATAAAAGATAATGATTTAGCAAAATCTTACTTTTTAGAGCATTTATATGAACTTATCGAACAAGAAAATATAGCTATATTAAAAGAGAGAGAGTTCGTAATAGATGTTTTAAATAATAGATTTTTAGAACTTCAAAAAGATAGCCAACTTTTAGAACGATTAGTAGAAATTAAACAAAAATATCAAATAAATAATATTTATTCACTTGAAGAGTATTTAAAGAAAATAGATGTTATTCCGCCATCATTGGCTCTTGCTCAAGCTGCTGTTGAGAGTGCTTGGGGAAAAAGTAGATTTATAAAAGAGGCAAATAATATTTTTGGTCACTGGACTTATGAAAAAGAGATAGGAATAGTTCCAAAAAAAAGAGCATTAGGTGCTTCACATTTTATTAGAATTTTTGACTCTTTGGAAGCTTCAATCAAAGCTTACATGCTAAATCTAAATAGGAATGTGGCTTATAAATCTTTCCAAGAGCAAAGATATATAAAAAAAGAGGAAAATATGCAAATTTC
Source organism: Arcobacter vandammei (assembly GCF_016106035.1). Classification (GTDB taxonomy): domain Bacteria; phylum Campylobacterota; class Campylobacteria; order Campylobacterales; family Arcobacteraceae; genus Aliarcobacter; species Aliarcobacter vandammei. The sequence goes on along the minus strand of NZ_JADKPZ010000001.1, from coordinate 112,953 downwards.
TGGTTTGGATTTATCTAAAACTATGATAAATTATTCTGGAATTGCAAATAAATATCTTGATATTTTAAAAAGTGTTATATTAGGAAATAATCTTCAAGAGTTTGACTATAGATATTTTAGCAGAAATGAAGAGCTAAATAAAACGAGTTTAGTTCTAACTGCTGCTTTATAAAACTACAATTTTATATAAAATAGTAAAATTTTCTTTACTATTTTATATTTTCTTAATCTTAATTTGTTAATATTTCCGCTTCTTAATTAGGTTTACGGTGTAAACAGACAATTGAACTACAATTACTATTCAAAAGTCAAATCAACTATTTTTATTTTTCAAAGGTTATTTATGGAGTTTTTAGCAAACTTTAAAAAAACTCTTTCAAGATTTTGGTCACCAATTCCAGCTGTTATTGCTTTGGGAATTTTAAGTGCCTACTATTTTGGAATTACGGGAACATATTGGGCAGTTACAGGTGAATTTACAAGATGGGGTGGACATTTTTTACAACTTTTTGGAGTTGATGTATCATCTTGGGGATATTACAAACTTATGAAGATAGATGGAAATCTCTTTACTAGAATTGATGGTGTTATGATTATTGGTATGTTTGCAGGGGCAATTGCTGCTGCTTTTTGGGGAAATAATGTAAAGTTTAGACTTCCAGTAAACAAAACTAGAGTTTATCAAGCACTTATTGGTGGAATTATTGCTGGATTTGGGGCAAGACTTGGAATGGGTTGTAATCTAGCAAGTTTCTTTACAGGTATTCCACAGTTTTCTTTTCATGCTTGGGTATTTACAGCATTTATGATGGTTGGAGTATATTTTGGAGTAAAAGTTGCTATGAGTCCATTTTTCCAGTCAAAAATAAAAATGCAAAAAGTATCTTGTGCAAAACCTTTAGAGCATAGCGAAAAAAAAGTTAAAAATCTTTTCACATTTGGAACAGTAATTGCACTTTTTATTATCGTTTATGCACTATATTTAATCTTTGTTGCAAATAGTCCAAAACTAGGAATGGCAGTATTCTTTGGAGCTGCTTTTGGATTAATTATTGCAAAAGCACAAGTTTGTTTTACATCTGCATTTAGAGATATTTTTACAACTGGAAGAAGTGAGTTAGCAATTGCAATTATTATTGGTATGGCTGTTGCAACTTTAGGTGTATTTACATATTTGGGCATGGGAGCAACTCCTAAGATATTCTGGACTGGACCAAATGTTGTTATTGGTGGAATTTTATTTGGTTTTGGAATAGTTCTTGCTGGTGGTTGTGAGTGTGGTTGGATGTATAGAGCTGTTGAAGGACAGGTGCATTTTTGGATAGTTGGAGTTGGAAATATTATTGGAGCTACACTTTTAGCTGTTGTTTGGGATGATATAGCAGAGCCACTTGCAACATCTTGGCCAAAAATAAATCTACTTGAGAGCTTTGGATCTTATGGTGGATTGGTTGTAAATTATGGACTATTACTAGCATTTTTTATACTAATTTTAGTTTTAGAGAAAAAATATTTAAGAAAATCAAGAAATAGATAAGGAAAAAATATGGCAAATTTTGAAGAGAACAAAAATATAGTTCCAGATTATAGAATAGATATGCAAGGAGAACCTTGTCCATATCCTGCAATAAATACTCTTGAAGCTATGAAAGAGCTAAAAGATGGTGAGATACTTGAAGTTATTAGCGATTGTCCACAAAGTATAAATAATATTCCAGTAGATGCAAAAAATCATGGATATAAACTACTTTTAGTAGATAGTGATGGACCAACTATTAGATATATAATTCAAAAGTAGTTTTATTTATATGCATTTTGCTATAATTTACTAAATTATTTTAAGGAGAAGATATGGGTTTACTATCATTTGCAATTGATGCAGGAAAAAAACTTTTAGGTTTAGGAAATGATGAGCAAAATGTAAAAAATGAGATTTTGGAGAGCAGTTCTACTATGCCAATTGAAAATCTTGAGGTAAAAGTTGAAGGTGATAAAATTATTTTAAGTGGTGATGCAAGTCCTGAAGATAAAGCAAAAGCTGCTTTAATTGCTGGAAATATCAAAGGTGTTAAAGAGGTTGTTTTTGAAGGAACACAAGAAGATGACCAATATTATGAGATTAAAGCTGGAGATAATCTATCTAAAATTTCAAAAGAGTTTTATGGAAATCCAAATCACTACACAAAAATCTTTGAAGCAAACAAAGAAGTTATCAAAGATATGAATTTAATCTACCCTGGTCAAAAAATCAGAATTCCAAAATTATAATAAAAAGCAAGATTTACTCTTGTTTTTATTTTGGTTGCATTTAATAAATAAACTATATAATATTAAAAAATATTTAGGAGTTAATTTTGCATTCAATTAAATTAAACATTCCTGACAATTTATATCCAAAATTGATAAATAGTAAAATCGATATTCAACTACAATTTGAAGAGTTTTTAAATGATTTATTAGATGATGGTTATCCTTCAATATCTACAAATGAAGCAAAACAAAGAGTTTCAGAAGCTGTAAAAAAATATAAAAGTGGTAAATTAGAAACTATTCCTTATGAAGAAGGAATGGACAAAATTGATAATTGGCTTAAAACAATTTAATGTTTAATATAGAAAAAAATATTACATTTAATGATAATCTTTTTTCAATTATTAAATATATAGCAAAGAATTCTCCAGAAAATGCAAAAAACTTTAAAAATAAATTGGATAAAAGAATAAGAAATATTCCAAATATGCCTTTTAAAGCAAGAAAATCTTTCTATTTTGAAGATGAAAATGTGAGGGATTTAATTTTTAAAGGTTACACAATTCCATATTATATAGATATAAATAAAAATCTTATAATTTTAATAGATATTTTTAAATGGCAAAATAGATAGTTTTTAAACTTATTTTTGCTTTAACTATAAATTCTGTATAATCACGACTATTTAACAAAATTTTTTCATAAAAGGTATATAAATGATAGAACTAATAAATGCAAAACAAAATATTTTTGGAGATAATATAGCTTTTGTGGAGAATTGGGATTTTTCTCGTGCAAATTTAAATGAAGAGAATAGAATAAGAGCTATTACTCAAGTAGCATCAATTTGCTACCAAAATCCAAAAGCACTTGGAAGTGAAAGTTTATACAACCGTTTAATGGCTGAAAGTATGGGACTTCCTAGTTCATCTTTTGAGTTTGTTCCTGTAATTCTAGATTATGAAAACCCAAAACATCAAGAGATTTTAAAGCTAGAGTATTCAAACTCTAAAAAGTTTGGAGAGCAAATTGATGATAGATATTTGCTTACAAATTATAGAGCTTTGGTTTATGATTATGAAAACTTAAAAGATGAGTTTAGTTTTGATATACGAACAATTTTTAATAGTGAAAATGAGTGCAAGATAATAAAAGATTATTTCAAAGTATTTTTATTTAAAGTTGATTTTCCAACAAGAAGCCAAATGGTGCGACATAGAGTAAGTTGGCAAGAGTTAAGTAGAAGATATGTAAGTGCAAAAAGAGTTCCTTTTGAGTTTTATGTAAGCGAAAAATTACAAGAAAATGAAAAAGTACAAGAGCTTATAAAACAGAGTGAAGATTTATATTTTGAACTTCTTGAAGCTGGTGTTAAACCACAAGAAGCAAGAAGAGTAATCCCACAAATGGGATATACACAAATTTGGGCAGCATTTATGCCAAAACAACTTGATAATTATTTTAAATTAAGGCTTGATACTCATGCCCAATGGGAGATAAGACAAACTGCACTTGCTATGCAAGAGCTTCTTAGATGAGTGCATTTGAGATTGCCGATATTATAGGGATTATTTCCTTTGCCTTAAGTGGATTTCTAATAGGAGTTCACTGTAAGTTGGATATTTTAGGAGTTTTTATCTCTGCTTTTTTAACTGCTTTTGGCGGTGGAATGATAAGAGATGTTTTAGCAGATAGAACTCCATATGTTTTTACTTCAAATCTTCCATTAAGTCTTGTAATTGCTACAGTTTTAATAGCAATATTATTTAAACTTCATAAAATCACAAATCTTGAAGGAAAATGGACTTTTATAGTTTCAGATGCTATTGGATTATCATCTTTTGCAATAACTGGTTCAATAATTGCAATAGAGAGTGGTTTAAACTTTTTAAGTGTGATAATGTTGGCATTTATAACAGCTGTTGGTGGTGGAACTATAAGAGATGTACTTATAAATCGTATGCCATTTATTCTAGTTTCAGAGTTTTATGCAACTGTTGCTTTAATAATTGGCTCTCTTGTCTATCTATTAGAGATGTTTGAACTTAGAAATCTGTTTTCACTTATAATTGTCTTTATTTTTGGAGTACTTTTAAGAGTTTTTGCCTACTATAAAAAATGGAATTTACCAACTTTATCTAAATAGTTTAAAATGACAAAAGAACAAAACAGAACTATTTGGGTTTTAATCCTAACTTCATCACTTATTTTAGCAATAACGATGGGTGTGCGGCAATCTTTGGGGCTTTTTGTTCACCCAATACACCACGATACTGCTCTTGATATAGTATCTATCTCTTTAGCTTTGGCTATAGGGCAACTTGTTTGGGGAGTAGTTCAGCCATTTTTTGGAGCAGTTGCAGATAAAAAAGGCTCTTTTGGAGTTTTAGTTTTTGGTGCATTGCTTATGTTTTTTGGTTTGATTTTAACTCCTTTTATTAGTTCAGAATTTGCACTTATTCTTACTTTTGGAATTTTAATCTCAGCTGGTTCTGGAGCTGGTAGTTTTTCTATTCTAATAGGTGCAACAGCAAAAAATCTTCCAAGTAGTAAACGCTCTTTTGCAGGTGGTTTTATAAATGCTGGTGGTTCTTTTGGGCAGTTTATTTTTGCACCTTTAGCACAAGCAGTTATAAATGGTTTTGGTTGGATTTACTCTATGTTTGTTCTTGCTTTTTCTACCTTGCTTACTATTCCTTTGGCAAAAATTTTAACAAATCAAGAGAAAAAAGAAAAAATACAAACACAAGAAGAAGATGAGGTAAAATTAAAAGAGCAGTTAACTATCTCTATGAAAGACAAAAGCTATATTTATTTGCATTTAGGATTTTTCACTTGTGGTTTTCATGTCGCTTTTTTGGTAACTCATTTACCTTATGAAATTGCTCTTTGTGGACATAGTGCAAATGTTTCAGCATACTCTTTATCTTTAATTGGGCTTTTTAATATCTTTGGAAGTTTGTATGCAGGATATTTAGGCACAAAATATCGTATGAAATATATTTTGGCATTTATCTATTTTTCAAGAGCTTTGATGATTATTGCTTATTTACTTGCACCTAAAACTGAATTAACTTTTTATATTTTCTCTATTGCTATTGGTTTTACTTGGTTGGCAACTGTTCCACCAACAGCTGGAATTGTAGGAAAACTTTTTGGTACAAAATATCTAGCAACTTTATTTGGGCTTACTTTATTGTCTCACCAAATTGGTGGTTTTTTTGGGGCATATTTGGGTGGATTATTTATAAATTCTTATGGAAATTTTGCTTTTATGTGGTATTTGGATATTGCTTTAGCTTTGTTTGCAGGTCTTATAAATCTTCCAATAAAAGAAGAAAAAATAAGAAATTAAAATATTTTCAAATATAATTAATAAATTTTTAAAAGGAACAATAATGCAAAATAGTTTAACAGTTGTAGAAAAAGAGTTAGTTGAAAAATCTTTTCAAGAAGTTAAAGATTTTAGAGAATTAGGTGAGAAAATTACTGCTCCAATTGATTCAATAGTTGATGAAACAGCAAAAATTATTGAAAATGACCCAATTATGGATGTTTCAAAAACATTAGAATCTATGAATAAAGAGATGAGCTTGGTTTATTCAGAGATTATAGACAATGATAGTGGAGTTATGAAGTTTTTTAAATCTCTTCCTGTTGTTGGAAATGTTGCAAAATATCTTGATGCGAAATGGGATGAACAAAGTTTTAATGTACAAACAATAAATGGAAAAATCACAACTATTTTTAGTGGATTTGACCAAGCTTATACATCTTTAAATACTTCAATAGATATGCAAGATAATTTTTTAGAAGGAATTGAGCAAAATTTAGGAAAAGTTATAGATTATAAAGAGTATTTAGATGTAAAACTTGTAGAGTTTAAACAAAATTTACAAGAAAATAAAGATGATGATAAAACTCAACTTTTTGTAAAAAGTATAGAGTTCTTTCAAACAAATTTAGTAGTTTTAATTGGAAATCTTGAAATGGCAAAAAAAAGACTTCTTGTAAGATTGGATTCTGCTAGAAAATTATCTTTATCTATGAATGCTTCAAAACCAATATTTAAAACACTTCTTTCAACTGCAATTATTGAAATTTCAGGACAAAAAGCAATAGATGCTTCAATGGCTACAATAGAAGCTATGAGTAAAACAATAGATAAAATGTCTTCAACTTTAACAGATGAAGCAATAAAAAGCAATAAAAAAGCAGAAGAACTGACTTCTAAACCTGTATTGTCTTTGAATACTTTTATAGAAAATGTTAGTAAATTAAAAAATCACTTTGAAGAGATTGAAGATTATAGAGCTCAAGTTGCTATTGAAGCTAAAAAACAACAAGAAGATTTTGATAATGCTAGAAAAAGTTTATCAAGTATCAAGCTTTTAAATAAGCAACAAAGTGCTGAATTAGAACAAATTTTGAATAAATAGATGAATACAAAAGATTATTTAAATTATGAAATAAGAGAAGAGATAGAAAAAAAGGGATTTAGTATTTATAACTATATCTCTTTAAAAGAGCTTCTTCTTGCAGTAAATAAGGATTATTTATCAGCTATTACAGCTTTAAATATTCCTTTTATGATTCTTTTTGTAGCCGTTGGATTTATCTCTTATGTATCAGAGAATTATGAATATTTTATCTATATGTTTAGCTCTATTTATAGCTTGATTTTTATATATTTAATATTTAAATTATCATATAGAACTTATAAATTTTCACAAATTACAAATATTCTTTATACAAAAAAAGGTTTGATAATAGGAGAAAAACTTTTCCACTATGAAAAAGATGAAAAGTTAAAAGTATTATTAAGTGATTATGAAAAATTATTTGATGAATATCTTTCAAAACCATCAAAATTATCAAAAAATATAACTCTTCTGAGAGCTAGATTAACAAAGAAATTAGCAGAAAATTACTCAACTTTATCAAAATCTAATGATGCAGATGGAAGAGTAGTTTTAGCTCTTTTTGCACTATTAACTATATATAGTATCTCTATTTTTATATTTTATTATTTGGGAATTGTTTTTGGTTTTGTACTATTTTTTATCTTCTCTTTTTTTATAAATTTATACTTTAAAATCAACAAATCAATAGAATTAAAAATAAAAGATGAAATGACAATGGTTGATGAGAAATTAAAAAAATTAGATGAAATATATATTTTATTAAATAAAGAGATAAACACTTTTCAAGATGGAGAAATCTCAAATTTATCAAATAAAATAGATAAAAATATGAATAATTTCTATGAAAATATCAATGTTATTTTATCTCATAAAGATGTTTTAAGAGAGATTATAAAAAACTCTATATACAAAGATTTTATAGATTTTGAGTATTTGGCTTTTTATATTAAAACACAGTTTAATAAGCCTTTAAGTGATGTTATAAAGCTTATGAGTGATTATAAATCAAAAGTTGATAATCAAATAGCTGAAATAGAAAATTATCTAAAAAATAGTAGTGAAAAAGAAAATTATCAAGTTAAACAAAAGTTAGTAAATCTTCAAACTATTCAAAAAAATATCTATGTGTATTTGGATAAATTAAATAATAGTTTGCAATAAATAATATTTTTTTACTTTTTGTTTACTTTTTAAAGATACAATCCACAAAAAATTTAAGGAAAAAAATATGATGAAAAAATTACTTTTAGCTACTTTTTTAGCTTTAGGATTAAATGCAGCTCCATTGGCTCTTGATAGTGTTGTTGAGAATATCAAAATCAAAGACCAAAATGAAGTTGAAAAAACAATAGATGCAAATGTAAAAACTATACTTTTTGCAAGTGATAAAAAAACAAGTGATTTATTAAGAGATTATCTTTTACCATTAAGTGAAAAAGAGAATGTTTTAGAGAAAAATTCTGCTGTTTATGTTGCAGATATTTCTGGAATGCCAAGTTTAATCTCTAAATTTATAGCACTTCCTAAAATGAAAAAATACCCTTTTTCAGTTCTACTTTTAGATGATACAAATAAAGATAACTTCACAAAAGAAGATGGAAAAATTATTGTTTATTCTTTAGAAGGTGGGAAAGTTTCTAAAATAGAGAAAATCTCTACAACTGAAGAGTTAGCAAATATTATCAAATAATATAAACTAGAAAACAAGGATTTTTAATCCTTGCTTCTAAAACTAAGAGATTTTAACTACATATCTTCCGCTAGATTCCCCATTTAAGAGTTTTGAATATATATCTTTTACTTCATCTAAACTTATCTCATTTACTATATCGTTAAGACAATTTATTTTCATAGAACCAGCTAGTTTATACCAAGCCTCTTGTTTTTTCTCCAATTTACACTCAACACTATCAATTCCAATAAGTCTAACACCTCTTAAGATAAAAGGATAAACATTTGTATTTAAAAGATAAGAAGATGTTAAACCACAACAAGTAGCAACTCCGTCATATTTTAACTGCTTTAAAGCTTGAGCCAAAACATCACCACCAACACTATCTATAACGGCATCATAATTTGTGCTTAAAAGAGGTTTTTGCGAATCTTTCATAAATTCATCAAGTAAGATAACTTCACTTGCTCCAATAGATTTTAAATACTCTTCTTTATTGCTTTTTGTTGTAATTGCTACTACATTAAAACCTAGTTTATTTAAAATCGCAATAGAAATAGAACCAACTCCACCACTAGAACCACTTACTAAAACAGAGCTATCTTCAGGATTTAATCCATTATTTAAAAGTTCTTGAACACTTAAAGCGGCTGTTAAGCCAGCTGTTCCATAGCTCATTATCTCTTTATCACTAATTGATTGTGGAGTAGAGATAATCCAAGAAGCAGGAACTTTTACAAATTCACAATGTCCCCCATTTGTATTCATTCCTAAATCATAACCAGTTACCACAACTCTTTGACCAATTTTAAATATTGGTGATTTTGATTCAGCTACAACTCCTGCAACATCAACACCAGTAATATGTGGAAAAACTCTTGTAACTCCACTATGACCAATAGAGCTTAGAGCATCTTTATAGTTTAGACTTGAATATGTAACTTTGATTAAAACTTCATTTTCTTTGCAAATAGGTTTAGGAAACTCTTTTACACTTGAGCTTATTTCACCATTTTCATTTTTTTCTACGACAAAAGCTCTCATTTTTTATCCTTTGCTTAGTAAATCTTTTAAACTATCTTTTGGATTTTTACCATTTAGTATTAAATTTACCTCTTTTGCAATAGGAGTATAAATCTCATATTTTTTTGATAATTTATCTATTGCATCTGCTGTTTTTACACCCTCAGCTACTTCTCCTAAGAGTTCTAAAATCTCTTCAAGGCTCTTATTTTCTGCAAGACCTAAACCAACTCTAAAATTTCTACTCATTGTTGAATTTGCAGTTAAAAAAAGATCTCCAGCACCGCTGAGTCCCAAAAATGTAGATTTTTTTGCTCCAAAATGTTTTCCAAATCTTTGCATCTCTACTAAACCTCTTGAAATCAAAGATGCTTGTGCATTTTTACCAAGTTTTAGCCCCTCACAAATTCCACTAGCTATTGCTAAAACATTTTTATAAGCACCTGCTATTTCAGCTCCAATAACATCTGAACTATAATAAGTTTTTATAAAATTTGGGAAAAAAGAGCTAAACTCTTCATAAATCTCTTTTGAGTGAGAGTTTATAACCAAAGCACAAGGAAGTGCTTGTATTACTTCAGCTGCAAATGAAGGACCAGAGATAAAACCAATATTTTCATTTGGTACAAAAGAGCTATAAATATCATTTAAAAATGCACCGCTAGAAGCTTCTATACCTTTAGAAGCAACTAAGATTTTTTGACCTTGAAAAACAAAATTTTTCTCTAACCAAGCTCTTATTTCTTGAGCGGGAATTGCAATTACCAAATATTCGCAATCAAGAGCAAAATCTAAATCAACAAAGTTCTTTATATTCTTTTTTGTTCTTGAAGAAATATAGCAATCTTGTTTAAAACTTAGTGCAAAATGGAGAGCTTGTCCCCATTTCCCTGCACCAATAACTGCAATTGCACCTTTTTTTATCAAGCTAATCTCTCTTTTATAAGTTCTCCAACTTTTTGAGGATTTGCACTTCCTTTAGATGCTTTCATAGTTTGTCCTACAAAAAAGGCAAACATTTTCTCTTTACCAGCTTTATATTCTGCTACTTTATCAGCATTTGCAGCTAAAATTTCATCAATAATAGCTAATAGTGCCCCATCATCACTTACTTGTTTAAGCCCTAGTTTTTCGATTGTTGCATCTACATCACTACAGTTATTTGCTATTAAATCATCTAAAACTTCTTTTGCAGCTTTTCCTGAAATTGTGCTATCTTCTATTCTTTTTACTAAAGTCGCCAAAGTCTTTGCACAAATTGGAGATTGTTCGATTGTAACACCCTCTTTTAATCTTCCTTGTAGCTCAACACTTAGCCAAGTTGTAGCATTTTTTGCACTTATTCCTTCACTCATCATCTCATCAAAATAGTTTGCCATTTCTAAAGATGAAGTAATAACAGAAGCATCATACTCTTTTAAACCATACTCTTTTACAAATCTAGCTTTTTTTTCATCTGGAAGTTCTGGAATTTTTGAGTATTCTTCTAGCATTTCATCACTTATGATTAAAGGAAGTAAATCAGGATCTGGAAAATATCTATAATCAGCGGCATCTTCCTTTCCTCTCATCGATCTTGTTTCTCCAGTACTTGTATCAAAAAGTCTTGTTTCTTGAACAATAGTCTCTTCATAAACTCCATCTTCCCAAGCTTCTATTTGTCTATTTACTTCATAAGCTATTGCTTTTTCGATAAATCTAAAAGAGTTCATATTTTTAATTTCACATCTTGTGTAAAATTTTGTATCACCTTTTGGTCTAATAGAAACATTCACATCACATCTAAAGCTTCCCTCTTGCATATTTGCGTCAGAAATACCAATATATCTTACAATTGAGTGAAGTTTTTTTAGATATAAAATAGCCTCTTCAGCACTTCTCATATCAGGTTCACTTACAATTTCTAAAAGTGGAGTTCCTGCTCTATTTAAATCAACTTGTGAGTGGTTACCACTATGGATATTTTTTCCTGCATCATTTTCTAAGTGGGCTCTTGTAACACCGATTTTTTTGCTCTCTCCATTTGGAAAATCAATAATTAACTCTCCAAGTCCTACAACAGGAGTGCTTAATTGCGATATTTGGTAACCAGTTGGTAAATCTGGATAGAAGTAATTCTTTCTATCAAAAACTGATACTTTATTTATCTTTGATTTTAGAGCAGTTCCTAGCATTATTGCTTTATGAACAGCCTCTTTATTTAAAACTGGAAGCCCACCTGGAAGTGCCAAACAAGTTGGACAAGTATTGCTATTTGCCTCTTCTCCAAAACTTGTTGCACAAGAGCAAAATAGTTTACTTTTTGTATTTAATTGTGCATGAACTTCTAACCCTATAACCGTTTCAAACATACTTGACATCTTTTTTATTCCTTATCTTAATACTTTTATATCTGCTGTTAATTTTTGTTTCTCAAAATGCTCTTTTAAGAAATCTTGCTCTCTCTTCATCATAATATCATTGAATATTTTTGCTTTTGCAGCTTCGAAAGATTGAGTTGTTGTTCCACTTCTTTTTACTACAAACATAGTTACAAAATTTTTATCTGCTGTAAAAATTGGAGTAAATGCTCCATCTTTTGTATTATTCAAAATATATTGAAATTGTGCAGGAAGATTTGAAGTATCCAAATTTAAAGAAGTTTTTGTAACTTCACTAGGATTTAACATAGGATTTTGAAGAACTTGATTTAAACTTGCTTTATTTTTTGAAATATATTGAATTACTTCAAAGTTTTTTGCACTTGTATATTTATTTTTATTTTTCTCATAATAAAGTTCCATATCTTCATCTGTTGCAACTGTTAATTGACCTTTTACAATTTGCTGAATTAATTTTTGTCTAGTTACAGCATTTTTTGCTTCATTTTCAAAAACTTCATAGTTTGGATACTCTTGTTTTACAATAGATTTAAATGTATAAATATCCATTCCATTTGCATTTGCCAGTTTTTCAATATGGTCATTTATTTCAAAAATATCTGCTGTTATATTGTTTTTTTCAACTTGTTGGTCATATAGAGCTTTGTCTATTAGGTAACTAACAGCTTCATTTTTTGAGATTTTATTTACACTCATTGTCTTTTCAATATCGTAAATCGTAATTGGCTCATCATTTACAAGAATTGCAATACCATTTGGAGCAGCACAAAGTAGGCTAGAACCAAGGAAAAGTGATAGTAAAAGTTTATTCATAGTAGTCCTTTCTTTACATAAAGATAATATTTTATCAAAAATAATATAAACTTAAGTATAATAAAAAAAATAAATAAAGGAAAAAAATGCCATATTTAGTTTCTTCTATAATAGCTCTTGTTGCTGCTATGATTGTTTTGATGACAAGATATGAAGCTGATGATAGTCAAATAACAGCTGAAATTGAAAGAGCAAAATCGCAATTTTTAGCTGTTGATAGTTTTGTAAATACTTATATTCAAAGTGGTGGGGATATGGGTATTGGAACGACTGGTGAAGCACATGAAAAGTTAAATTTTGCAACTCTTTACAAAAGTGGTATATTATTAGGAAATATAACTAAAACTGATATTTTAGAAGTAGCTTTAGATGATGTTAAATCAGCTGAAGATGAAACGGATAAAGCCAAGTTTTTTCAATCACAATTAAAATTCCCACAAAGTAATATTATTTGGCAGATAGTTCCAATTGTTGATTATAAAATTAATGATTATAAGGGAAAAGAGATAGATTTAGGTAAAAGTGTAGGAAGTGGTTATCAACTTTTTGTTGATTTTAATGGAAATTCATCTTTAAAAAGTAAAAATGCTTTTAGTGAAAACTTTTTTGGAAAAGAGATTTGTGAAAAGACTCTTTTTGGAAGTTTTATAAATAATGCAACAGCTATATCAATTACAGCAGCAACTTTAAATCAAATAAGCACAACAAGTGGAACAAATAAAGATGGAAAATTTGCTTGTGTAGTTTTTAAATAAAATTGGAAACTGGGATTTATTAAAATTGTTTGGAAACTGGACTTCAGTCCAGTCTAAGACCAGCAGGGACTAAAAGTCCTTCTGTTCCGAAAATAAAATAATTATTTAAGTAAGAAATAAGAAAAAATTCTTTTATTTTATGGTAATATAACGGCATAGTAGTCTAAAAATAATGTTTGGGCTATAAATTCAAATTAAAAAAGGGGTAAGAAATGCCACAGTTGATTGCGATGATTATCATTGTTGTTGGAGCTATGATTTATATGTTCCAAACATTTGGAGGAACTGGAGATAAAATCGAAGGTATTGCACAAAAAACGAGTGTTATTACAGAGATTAATAATATAAAAACAGGATTGCAGTTTGCATCAAGAGATGGAAAAATTGCGGATAAATATGATACTGCAACTACACCACAGTATTTTAATACTTTAATTGGTTTAGCAAGAGATGGTTATTTTGCAGAAGCAATAAATGGTCAAATTAAAAATGATGATACTGGTGCTGCAAGAACTGTAAATACATTTAATCAATATTCAGCTATTTCTTTTGGAGGTAATGCAACAAATTCAGCAGATGGTAAAGGAAGTATGCTAATATCTTTAATATCAAATCAAGCAGGTGCAATTCCTGGAATTTTTGTTGATTTAAGTCGAGGTTCATTAGCTGATAATAAAGATTTTTTAGAAGCTCAAATTGCAAAAGATTTTGAAGCTATAGCACATGTTGATAGATTGGCTAGCGTTGCTACTGCTGGGGCTACTTTCTCTTCTGGGGCTTTAAGAACAACTGGTACAGAGGCAATGAAAAGAGTACCTGTTGCTGCAACAGGAGGTAAGGAAGATGATGGTATGTTTGCTATTTATTTTTATGATTTTGGGACATCTCAGCTTGTTCAAGATAAATAATTCTTATAGTTTTAAATACTTAGGCAAAATGCCTAAGTGTTTTTTTATTCTTTAAATTTAAAATAAAAATTAAGTTCTAAATTTTAGAATTTAGTTTTTGTTTTGTGGGCTTTAAGGTTTACTTACAAATTGTATTTTCGGAACTGAGACTTTAGTCTCAGCCTAATTAAAGATAGTTTTTTAAAGGTTCTTTTAGCTGAGGTTCTTATGGCTTTGCCATTCTCTTTGAGAAAACCTCAGTTCCGAAGAAGTTATTTTTGAATGTCTTAGGTTATTGTGGCTCTGCCACTCTCTTTGAGAAAAACTAAGTTCTATTTATAGGATTTAGTTTTTGTTTTCTATATTTGGTACTTTTAGGAGTTGTGAAAGAAAGGAGTTTTTGTGATAGGTAAAATATTTATATCATCTGCTTTACTAATCTCTTTTATGTTTCTAGCTTCTAGTATTTCAAACTCAAAATCAAATATCAAAGAAGCAAAAGAGATACAAGAGCAGTATGAAATAATCAAAGATATAAAAACTCTAATAGCAAAACAGTACAATATAAGCCCAGAAAATATCACAAAAAATGATATTATTGCTCATCTGCCAAAAGGTGAAAATTGGGAAAAAATCTTACTTCTTGACAGACAAGATACAAATAAAAAGCTTGTAGATGATAATGCAAATATTGTAATAAGTGAAGATGAAAAGATAAAACTTTTGGCTTTGAAAGCTAAGTTAAGAGATAATTTCTCAAGCTTTGAAACTAAAAATAATACTTTGAATATAGATGTAGCATCTACGCTGAAAAATAGTATAGATTATGAGAAGACTGTTGATAAAAGTGTTGAAAATGCTGTTTCTTATTTATATTCTCAAATTTTAGCAACAATAAACGACGAATCAAAAAATGATTCAACTGTTGAAATAGCTGTAAATACTTTTTTGACAAATTTTAAAACTGCTTTAGAAGAAAAAGATAAGACAAAAAATATTTATATTCCATTTGATGATATAAAACTTGACTTAACTGATACAGAAAAAATTGAGTATTTTAAAGAGAAGATAAGAGAGAGAGTTGAGAAAAATAGTGTTGGATATGAGCAAAGAGCAGTTAAGTTTTTGAAAGGAAATTTATAATATGAAAAAAATTGTTTTAATACTTTTATCTTTAAATATTTTTTTATTTTCAGAAACATTTTCTGAAAAACAGACTATTTTAAATGAAATTCAAGAACAAATAGCTTATGAAGAGAGTGTCGCAAATGCTTATGAAGAGTATATTTTAATATTTTACAAAATCCCAACTTTAGTTGATACAAACTTTTCAAAATTAATTCAAACAAAAAATGCAAGTTCTAGTGTAGCAGTAGCAAATCAAGGATTAAATACAAATTTGAATTTAGATTATGGAATAAAATCTACTACAACAGATGAGTATAAAAAAATATATGAAAGTAATATGTATAGAGATAGAACTTTTGTAGTGCAAGGTAAAGTCCATTTTACTTTGGAAAGTGCTTTTGCTAAACATATTGTAAGTTTATTAGGATTAAAAAACTTAAATTCTATTCAAGAGTGTCCAAGCATTATTAATTCAGCTACTACTTGTCGTGAGAATAACACAATTTATATAGATGTAAAAGAGAGAAAACTTGATACTTTTACAAATGAACAAAGACCAAATAATTTTACCGTAGCTTATACTATTGAAAATTTTGAAAATGGTCCTTATATAGTATCTACTACAACAAATATTGCTGATGAGAAAGTGTTTTCTATAATTAAAAATGGTGTATTAATCTATGATAAAGAGGGAGATAAATTTGTAAAAACCACTGAAGGTGTAAAGGCATTACAATGATGAAAAAGGTTTTTATTTTACTCATATTTTTTATCTCTTCTTTTGCAAATGAAAGTTTAATTTTACAAAAACAGAATGTTTTAAATATTCAAAATATTATAGAAATAGAAGAGGCAATAGCGAGAAATTATGAAAAATATCTTTTAAATGAGTTTAAAATCCCAACTCTTGCTAATTTAAAAACAAAAAACTATTTAGGAGAGAGTTTTCTTCATAAAAATAGTTTTGGAGATGAGATCGATTTTTTTACTACAAATGAACTAAAACTAAAATTTGCTATAAAAAAAGCACAATATATAGCAAAAGACAAAGCAACTGGCGAAGATAACTACATAGTACAGTTATATAAAAGAGATTTATATAGAGATTTTACAACAATTTATATAGATGATAACGATAGAAAAAATTCAACATTTACAAACTCATATGTTGAATTTAGATTAAAATCAAAAGAAGCACAAAATATTTATAATATCTTAAAAAGTGGTGCAACAATAATCAAAAAATCAATAAATCAAACTTGTGGAAATAGTGAAAATGGTAAATATTGTGTTGAACCAAAAAACCTAAATGTTATAAAATATATGATAGGTAGTGATTTTATAGCTTATAATTTAAGAGATTTCGAGCAAGGTGATGTAACTGTTAGTAATGTAGAGAGTACATTTTTAGATATTTCTAAAGCAAATAATAAATTAAAAAATCTAAGAGTTGGAGCATATATTTTTGGAAAAGAGAAAAGACATATTAGACTTAATAATGAGATAAAGGAAGTAAAATGAGAATAGTTCTAGCTTTTATTTTATGCTTTAATTTTGCTTTTTCTTCAAACTTACCAAAAGAACATATTTTAAATAATATAAAATCTTTGATACAAAAAGAGGAATTTTTATCTCTTGCGATTAATAGATATATTGTGGAAAATGGTAAATTACCAAAAAAGGATGGAGTTCTTGACTGGAAAATACTAGAAGATGGAAAATACTTAGTAAATTTTGATAAAAAATCTCCTTTTCTAAATAAAGATTTGATTGTAAGTTTTGATGCAAATAACAATATCTTTATACAAGGAATAGTTTTAGTTGATGCAGATTTTAATTCTGATTTAAAATATGCTTACAATATCTATACAGATTCTATTTTTAGAGTAAATACTGTTGCTCCTTCAAACAACAGTAATACAAATACACTAAAAGCAAATCTTACAAAAGGGACTCAAGTAGCTTATTCAAATATCCAGAAAAATATAGTTGAAAAATTAAATAATGGTGATTTAATTCTTCTTTCAAATAAAAAATGTACAGATACAAATAAATATTTTTATGAGTTAAAAGGAAAAGATTTAGTTTATAAATATTGCAAAGCAAATGTAAATACAGGAATACCAACACATATAGATGTTTACCAAAAAGCTCCTTTGTATTTGGAAGATGCTAGTGATTTAAGAATTATTAGAGGTAATATTGGGGATAGAGCTTATGTAAAACTAGATAATGGCTCTTGGGAAGAGTACTATTTTGATAGTGAAACAGAGTCTGGTTGGGTTAGTATTTTTACAGGAAAAGCAGCAGGTGGGAATAGTAATAGTGATCAAGATTTATCAGAGCAAATGATAAACTATATTCCACAAGGAAAAGATTTGATTATTAGAACTTTTGGTGGATGTTACTTGGCTTATGGAGATGTTTTTTGTTGGGGAGATAATAAATATAAAAAAGCAGGAATAGAGAGCTATGGGCAACTTGATACAAGTTTGAAACCAGATTTTATAAACACTCCTGTTATGCTAAAAGTTGCATTGGAAAATCCTGTTTCTAGTAGCGGAGATAGTTTAGATATTATAAGTAAATCTTGGTATAACTCAATATATAGAGTAAAATTTGAGAAAATTGGAATGAATAGTAAAAATGTTTGTGGAGTTTCTCCTATTTTTACTGAAGAAAAATTAGGAAAAACTACAAAGATTGGTGGAGATTTATATTGTAATGGACTTTTGGATTGGAACTATTTTGAAAAACCATATAGTTCAAAACCAAATAGTGAAACTACAACTTCAATTTTAAGTAAGCATAAGTTTTTTGCACAAGATAAAGGTGAAGTAGCTAGTAATAAAAACCCAATATTTTTAACAGATATTGCAATGCTTGAAGATACTACTTTGGTTCTTGGACATAAGAGTGATGTAGGGAGAAAAGATTTATATGTGTTTGGTAAAAATACAAAAGGTGCTTTGGGAATAAACTCTAATGACGAAAATATAACAGAAACTACACCTGTACAGATAAATATAGCAAGTAATGGATTGCAAGATATAAATTTTAAGCAAATAGTAGCCACAAGAGATGCAAAAATGTTTGGGGCTTTGGATAATGACAACTATTTTTATATTTGGGGAGAGACACCAAAAGGTACTTTATATAAACCAACACAAATAAGTAGTACTAAATATCAAGAAGATATACAAGTACAAAGTAGAACTTTTGTGCTAAAAGAAGCAAATGTAAATGGTAAGTTTGTATATATAAATAGTAATAATGGTTTGAGTGATTTTACAAAAAATTCAGAAGATGAAATTGAAGTTATTGTATATTATGATAATAAAACACCATATATAAACCAAAAGAGTGAGTTAAAAGAACTTAGTAGTCAAAATAACTTTTTAAAATGTAAAACAATGAGTGGTGGTAATTGTGGTAGTGATGAAAATAAGCTTTTTACAGACTCTTTAGCTTATTTAAATAGATTAGAAACTGGTCAAAATAGTGATGGAGAAGATATAACTAGTGCTAGTTTTACTAATATTGGGGTGTTTAAATCACATTTAGATAATCAAATAGATTATGGGGTTGATAGTTTTGAGGACTTTGAAAGTTCAGAAAATGGTTGGAAATATTTAGATAAAAGTGGTAGTACGCAAACTGCAATAACACAAAACAAAGTAGATAATTCATATGTACTAGGATTATTTGGTAAAAATAATACAGATACTGTTACATGGAATCCTCCTAAACAAAGCCTCTTTAAAGAGTATAGTTTAGGCAGTTCTTTTGCAAACCAAAATGTAAAAATCTCTTTTGATATGTTTGCAATAGGAAGCTGGGATGCAGATAATCCTAGTTATACAGGTATAGATAGCTTTTTTATATTTATAAATGATAATTTAGTAAGAAGTGATATGTTTGGAGATTATCAGGTAAATGGAACTTGGGTTACAAAAGATACCCATCAAGGAACATCAATAACAGTTGATGTAAATTCAAATTATAATTATGGTAAAAAACATTATTATGAACTTACAACCAAAGCCGATAACAATGGAAAGATTAAGTTAGGTTTTGGAGCTATGTTTAATGATGATGTTAATGATGAATTTTATGCTATAGATAATGTAAGAATAAGTAAGAAAATAGATAATACACTATTTATAAATGGTGAATATATAGAAGATTTTGAAAATAATAAATATGATTCTTGGATTATTCCTAGAGGACCTATTCAAAGTGATAGTAGTTATAAAGATATATATAAGACATATCCAATATTTGATGGTGGAATTAATAGTAAATTTTTAGGTAGATTTGGAAGAGTCCAAGGTCAATACACATATTTTGGTGGAAATGAGGGAAATGAGCAAGTATATAAAGTGTTTAGCTTTGGAAGTAATTATGCTGGTAAAAAAGTAAAATTAACTTTTGATGCATACATAATTGATAACTGGAAGTTTAATTCTTATCAATACTCTGATGACAACGATGCTCTATACTTATTTATTAATGAGATTAAAGAGACAATTTATGATGCAAGAAATCATGCAAGTTATAATAATAAAACAGAAATTACAATTCCAAATACAGCTTCAAAAAAAGATTTAAAAGTAAAAGTTGAAAGAGAAGTTATACTTGATGAATACGGAAATGTAAAAATAGGATTTGGAGCATTTAATAGATATAATGATAGGCATGTTGAGTCAAGTACTTCTAACAATATGATGTCTTGGGGAATAGATAATATAAAATTTGAATACACTACAAATTCTAGTGGTGGTTCTGGAGGTTCATCATCTTCAGAACAACCTTTCATCTGTGCAAAAACAGGTATTGGAGTAAAATCCCAACTATATTGTTGGGGAAATGTAGGAAGAAGTTTACCAATACTAAATACAGGTTTATATGATATAAGTAAAATACCAAGTGTGAATAAACTGTTTATAACACAAGAGAGTGAAAATATGAACCAAATGGCTTATGATAATTATAACAATGCTGGTAATTTATTTTTAAAATACCCAACATATATAAGTGGATTTGATTATGATTTTAAGTTTAAATAAGGAAGAGATTTGAGAGAGTTTAAGAGTTTAATTACAATATCTACAGCTATATTACTATTTTCTGGTTGTAGCCCAAAAAGTTTTCATGAAGATATGATAGAGAATACAAAAAAATCTTTGGATAAAAAAGATTATTCAGGAATACAAAAATCATATTCCAATAGCTTAGTAGATGAGGTAGATATACAAAAATCTTATATTTCTGTAATAGATGATAAATCTTTAGGTGATATTTTAAAAGAGCTTGAAATGATAGATGGAAATATATATTTTCTAAAAAGTAGTGATATTTTAGTTCCAAAAAGTAGAATAAAACTCTCTAGCTTTGAGGACTTAAATAACTATTTAAATGCTGTTTTAGATAAATCTCTTACGGTTGAACAAAATGGACAGATGTATTTAGTAAAAATATTAAATTCAAGTGAAAGAAAAAAAAGATCAATAAAATCAATTCCATTTAATCTTGACGGGCAAATTAGTGTTGAAGAGTTAATAAGGCTTATAACTGTTGAGAGTGGTTATGAGGTAAATATTGGAAGTTTTATTGAAAATAGAGATGATTTCCAAAATAGTATAGTTCAAATTAGCTCAAGAGATTTACAAGATGCTTTAAACTCACTAGCTCAATCAAAAGATGTTTATGTAGATATTGATTATGATAAAGAGGCTATAAATATAAGCAGGTATAAAGATGTGGTTATTGAGCTTAATATCCCACTACTTGATATGAGTTCATCTAGCCAAACTTCAAATCAAGAGACAAGTGGAGGAGAGAGTAAAATAGAGAATAAATCTTCTATTGTTTTATACGAAGAGCTTGATAAAATGCTAAAAAATATAATCTCAACAGATAAAATTTCATCTTATCATATAGATAAAGCAAGTGGGCTTATATTTCTAAAATCTACAAAAAGTATAGAAAATGCAGTAAGAACTTTAGCAAAAGCATATGAAGCTAGTTTTGCGAAAGAGGCTATTATTGAGTTTGAGAGAATTGAAGTATTATTAAATAAAAGCAGAAGTTTTGGTATTTTAGGAGCTGATTTTGCTAGAACAGGAGATGGAACTTCTTGGAATGTTGGACCTCTTGCAGTTGAAGATACTGGAGCTTTAGGCTTTGAAACTGTAAATGCTGCTAGAACTTTAAGAATGCTTGCTGATTCAAAAAATGAAATAGGAAAAATGCTAAATTATAGTAAAAATATGATAGTTTTGAAGAATAATATTCCTACAGTTCAAGCAATTACAGATAATACTGATTATGTTGAAAAGATAGAGACAACAAGAGATGCAGATACAAAAGAGAGAACTTCTGATGTTACAGTTAATACTTTAAAAGAGGGAACTTCTATTACAGCTATGGCAAAAATATCAAGAGATAAAATATTTTTAAATATAGCACCAACAATTAAAAAATTAATCTCATTTAAAGAGGTAAGTGTAGATGGAACAACAATTCAACTTCCACAATACAATGACCAAAGTTATAATGTATCAAAAGAGGTTAAATTAGGTGAAACTTCTATTGTAGGTTCTATAATAGTGCATGATGATGCAAAACTTTATAATGGAATAGTTCCAATAGAGAGTTTTGCTATTGGTGGAACAGATTCCAAATCGTATGTTAGAAGAGAAATTGTTTATGTGATTACTCTAAAAGAGATAAAAGGTTTCTAAAATATGCAACTATTTGCCGACCCGTATGAGCAGTTTTTACTAGATTATCTTGTTACAAAACTTGAAAATGGTTCAAATACTAGAAGAGCTTTATTGCTTTATAGTGAACAAATAAGTAAAGAGACAAAATTTAAAAAAAGACTTCTTGCTGCAATTAAAGATATGGAAATTGGGAAACAAAATCTTGAGGGAATTTTATTTAAACATAAGTTTTTAAATAGCTTTCAGTTTTCATTGGTTGTAAATAGTACAAGTACACTTGATGGTTTAAAATTGGTTTTATCTTTTAAAAAAGCGAATTCAAATTTAATAGCAAAAATGATAAATCCTATTTTTGTCCCTTTGATTATTATTATAGGAACATTTTTTGGGCTTATAAAATATCTCGATATTTTACAATTAGATTTAATACTTTTAAGAAAATTAAATCCAGATGTTGAGCAGTTTTTAGGAATACCTGGTTATTTTACTTATGATGTTGCTTATATTGGTTTAGCTATATCTATTTTTGTTACAGCTTTTATCTTTTTTGGATATTTATATACTGAAAAATATAAGCCAGGGTGGTTGTATAAAGTTTTTAAAACTCAAGCATATTCAGATGGAAGATTTTTATTTAGAATTTTAAATGGAATGCTTAGTGCTGGTATTTCATTTCATAAAACCTCTTTGATTTTATCTAAAGATTATTTCAAAGAGGGTTTAAGACCATTTTTTAGAGATTTAGCGGTGATGATAAATAAAAATAAAAAACTTTATGTGATGTTTGAAGAGTACAATTTCCCACCACTTATAACAGCTGATATAAAACTATCAGAACTTAGTAAAACAAGTTTTTCTGAAGTTACAAAAGCGCTATATCAAACTTGTGATACTATGTATGAAAAGCAGATAGATTATATGGTTTTACAGTGGAAGTTTCTGTTTTGGATGATAGCTATGCTAGTTACCGTTGTTGTTGGTTCTGATATTATTAACCTTGTTATTAGTACCTTTACATTTAAAACTTTATATCAATAGGAGGCTTAATAGTGTTTAATAAATTTTCAATGCAACTAAAAAAGCCAGAATTTAAATTTCTAAAAAATAGCAAAAAGTTTGAGTTTAATAAAGAATCTTTTGAGAAGTTATTTAAAGAGTTTGATTATAAAGTTTATTTAGAAAAATATAAGGGTAAATTTAAACATCTTATAGGTGCTGATCAAGATAATACAAATCATTTAGCAGAAATGATTGAAACTATGATACAGAACAAATATAATTTAAAAGGTGGTTTTTCTGATTTAATAGCAAATGAAGCTAAATATGAAAGTTTTGTAAGAAGTTTAGGTTATGACTATTTTGATAGTTATAGTGAACTTCTTAAATATTATAAAGATACTTCAAGCTTTTTGGACGATAAGAAACAAGAACTTTGTGCAAATATGTATATTATCACACTTGAAGATATAAAAAATAAAAATAAAGTTCTAGGAATTAGAGATGTTGTAAACTTAGATTTTGAGGTATTAAGTAAGTTCTATTTTACAAAAATAGTTGTTCTAGGAGAGGGTGTTTTATCTTCAGTATTTGGAGAAGATAGAGAAATTATTTTTAACTCAACTGCTGATGTTGAAAATGATGAAGAGATAAATAAATATTTTGATAAGTTAATGGGACAAGCTATTCTTTTAGGAGCTTCTGATATACATATTCAAAAAACTAGCCGTTATGCTTCATTGTGGTTTAGAATAGATGGTATAAAAGTAGATATGGGAACTATGCCAATAGCTATTGCAAAAACAATCAAAAGAAGACTTGTAACAATGGCTGACCAAGAAGATAGTGATTATGAGTCGATAAATGGGGTTATTAACTACGATTATGCTAAGAAAAATATCAAATTTAGGATTGGATTAATAAATTCAAAACTAAACTTCTCTTTGGTTATGAGGATGATTGGTGGAAAAGGTGTAGTTTCTCATAATCTTTCAGGTCTTAACTACCCTGAAGAGACTGTAAGAATATTAAATAACCTTTCAAAATATGCAAATGGAATGATTCTTATCACAGGACAAGTTGGAAGTGGTAAAACTCACTTAATGTATGCCTTACTTCAACAACTTGCAAAACAACAACAGTATGTTATTACTATTGAAGACCCTGTTGAGTATGTTGATGAGAGTTTCTTCCAAATTGATTTATCTGAGTTTGCAAGTGCTAGTGAAGAGTTTAAATATGGTTATCCTGAAGCAGTTGTTGATATTTTAAGACAAGATTCAAATATTATTCTAATTGGAGAGACAAGAGAGCCTCAAACAGCAGCTCAACTTGTAAATGCTTCTAACTTAGGACAGCTTGTATTTTCAACAATGCATACCAACTCAGCACCTGCAACGGTTTCTAGGATGACAAGCTCATTAGGAATTAATGAAGGGGATATTGTAGATAACTTAAGAGGAATTGTTTCTCAAAGATTAGTTAGAAAACTTTGTAAGTTTTGTAGTGTTCCTGATGATAAGGGTGGATATAAAAAAGTTGGTTGTGATGAGTGTGGACATACAGGATTTAAAGGAAGAGTTCCAATAGCAGAAGTTGTAAGATTTAAACTAGGGCATGGTGGAGATTTTGAAAATCCTGCTGAGTATATGACTGTTGAAAAAGCCGCAATGGCTCAATATCATGCTGGGTTTATAACTCATGAAGATGCAACAGCAATTATTAGAGGGGAAGAAGTATGGTACGACTAGCAATTACTGATTTTGCCACAAAAGAAGAGAGTGATTATTTCTATGTAAATGAGGAGTATGAAACTTCTCAAAATATGTTTACATATAGTGCTTTTAAGAAATATAGTGCATATTTACCAAAAGAGGATACTAGTAAGTTTTACTCTTTAAACTTATTGTCAAAAAAATATTTGGATAGAAATCAGTTTTTAATTCATATAGCAGATGAAGAGTTTGTAATTTTGTTTAACCATAAAACAATTTATAGTGCAAAGATAAATCCAAATTTTATAACTGATGATATGATAAAATCTATACTTATCTCAAAACATATAACAATGCTTAGTAGTGGAGGGGAGTTAGATAAATTTTATTATGTGATTAACTCAAAATTTAGAGCAGCTCTTGAAGTAATTTTAAAACAAAATATAAAAAATGAGAAAAGGGAGATAATAGCTCAATCTTTAGGAGATATTGAAGAGTTAGTTTTACCTTTAAAAGATTTAGATACCCAACAATCTCATATTACAAAATTGTCAATATTGGCTGTTCTTCTTGGAGGTAGTTTTTGGCTTAGCTTTTTTGGGCTTGATATGATAAAAGATAAGTATTTACAAATAGAACCTTTAGAGCCTTTAAAACAAGAGCTTACTTTTGAGGATAGCTTTAAAGCAAGACAAGAGAGAAGTTTAAATGAGGTGCAGATGGAGTACAATAAACTTACCGATTGTATCACTTATAAAGAGGATTTAAAATGATAAGTATAAGCAATAACTCTTTAAAAAAAATAGCTAAATATGTAGTTGTAGCTATTGTTGCTTACTCTGTTTATTTTATGGCTTCAACAGTTGCTGAATATTACCAAGCTTACAAAGATAAAGAGAAACTAACAAATGAGTTGCAAATAAAAAGAGATGAAACAACAGCTATAAAACAAAAAATAAACTCTTTAAAAGATAAGATAAAAGTAGTTCAAGAGTCTTATATAAAAGAGGATGAATTAAGAACCAGAGTTAGTGAGATTTTTGATAGAGTATCTTTGATTGATTATCAACTTAAACTTTTAGATGTAAAAAATGAGTGCATAGATAGACATATTCTTGTAGCAAAACTTTATGCAAAGAGTGAAAATGGTTATAAAGCAGGAGAGGGAATTTTTAACTATTTAGGTGAAACTATAAGAAGTGAACAAGATGAAAACCTGTATTTTATAAACTACATATCAAGACCAAGGGAGATTAAATGAGAAATTTTTTAAAATTTTTTGTTGTTTTAGCTTTTGTAAACTTTGTGTTTGCTGCTCCTATTGTAGATGAACTTACACTTTTAAAAATAAAAAAACTTGTACAAAAAGAGGAAGATATAGCAAAAGCCTATAAAGAGTATCTTTTGAAGAATGGAAAAGTTCCTACAAAAGATAATAAACTTTCTATACAAGTTTTAATTGATGATGGTTTTTTACCAAAAGGTTTTGATACTATAAATCCTTTTGGTAAAGAAATTATTCTTGAAAGTAATAATTTTATTAAAAAATTTGATACAAATGATACAAATTTAAAAATGGCTCTAAAAGAGTATTATCTTAAATCAAAAAATAGAGAGTTTACAAATCCTTTAAAAGATAATATTGAGATAAAACTAAATAACAAAGAGAGCTTTATATTTAAAAATCAAGCTTTAATAACAAAAACAAAAGCTAATGGAAAGTTTCTTTTAGATGATAAAGGAGTTTTAAATTACTATAAAACAGATGGAAATCTGGGATACTCTTTTGATAAAGAGATAGTTTTATCAAAAGATGTACATATTTATGATAAAACTACAAATAAATATAATGAGACTTGGGCAGATGGATTAAGCTTAACAAGTGAAATTTTAAGATTAGGAACATCTATTTTTGATAGTAATAGAGATAATAACTCAAAAGAGTATATAGTAGTAGGTCCTGGAAAAATTGCTGAAATAAATAAAGATGAAAAAGAGTATGGAAAAACTATTATTCAGTTTAATAGAAGAGCTGGTGGAATGATTGTAAATGGAGATATTTATACTTGGGGAAATAATGGAAATGCAATTGCTGGGATTGATGCAAAAAAAACATTGAGTGGCTCTTCTGATAAAAGCTATCAACTTTTTACTTCTATTGTTCCTTTTAGGGCAAAAATATATGATACAAAAACTTATGAAGCAGTAACAAATAATAATGTAAATAAGGAAAAGTGTCTAACTCCAATAGGTTCAGGTTCTATTCCTTGCAGATATACAAATACAAATTGTAGTAATCCAACAGGAAGTGGAAGTATTCTTTGTATGGATACATTAGCTGGTCAATATTATTCAGAGAATTATTTTTCATCATCTAAAAGACCAAAGTTTATTGATTTCTTTTCATCTGTATATGTAGGGACTTGTACAGTTAGTATTGAAGGAGCTTTATATTGTAGTGGAGCAACTGCAAATGATGCAAGTGCTTTTAAAATGTATAATGATATTAGTAAAGATAGTGAAGAGATACTTTATATGAGTAAAAAATTTGATGGAAATACATTTAAAGCTAAGAAAATATTTGCAAACAACTCTATTTGGCATATTTTAGGACAAGATGGTTTAATCTATGTTTGGGGAACAGATGGCTCTGGATTTGGTGGGCAAGGTAAAAACTTAATTGGCAAACCAACAACAGGTACTTTGACTTATTCTACGGTTAAAAATACTACAAATATTATAGATATTACATATATTACATATATTGGAAAGAGAAGATTAGGAGCTTTAGATAATAAAGGAAATATTTTTATATGGGGTACAGAAGGGCTTGATAGTTGTAATATAAAATGGAAAGACAGTTCTAATAATGATGTAACATATGATTTATGTTCTCCTATAAAAATAACACTTGATAGTGCCACAATAGCACATTTTGGAGATAATAAAGGCTTACCAAATTTTGTATCTTTAAAAGGTGGAATAGATGGCTTTATTGCAAAAGATATAAATAATAATTTTTATAGAGTAAGACAAGAAGACTCTAATAAAATAAAAGTTGAAGATGTGAGAACTTTGATAAAAAACTGGAAACACAATGATAACTGGAAATATATTGAAGATGATGATAAAAATATAATATCTGCTGATTTAGCAAGGACTATTACTGATTCCACTTATTATGGAAATGGTATAGTTTGGGTAAATGGTAAAAATGAGTTAAAAGGTGATATATTTATAGATAATACACAAAAGAGTGATGCTTTATTTGTTGATTCTATTAAAAAAATAAAATGGAAACAAATAAAAGTTATAGATGAGAATAATGGTATGTGTGGAATAGATACAAATAATCAGATGTATTGTTGGGGAGAACAAGCTTATTATAGGCCAGATTCTTCAGGTTCAACAAAACAACTTGGAACTACATATATGATACCTATTTTTAATACAAATTTATATGCCTTAGATAAAGATTTTATGGTAGGAGAGGTAAGCTCTAGTTATGAACTTACAAAAATTGGATATACAAATTGGCAACCAACTAGTGGAAAAAGTTTTAATATGAAATACCCAACATATATAGGTGGATTTAATTATGAGTTTGAATTTAAATAAGAGAGAGAAAATGAGAAAAATAACTATATTAATATCAACAATTTGTTTATGTAGCACACTTTTTGCACAAAATGGTCAAACGGCACAAACAACAGAAACAATAACAAATGTAGATAAACTAGATGCTTTGGATAGACAATCTAAAGAGTTTTTCAAATCAATTACAGGTTTGGAAAAAAGCTATCTTGAAGACCAAATGCAAGAGATAAAGAACAAAAAAGATGAAGCTGAACAAAAAGGTGTAAGAAGCCAAAATACACCTCAAGCAACACAAAATGAAGTTATAATGACAGAAGAAGAGTATGAGAAAAATGTCTTCAATCATCAAAATGAGATAGCAAGAATTACAACAGATTTTACAAGAACAAGAAAAATAAAAGATTTAAAAATCAAAAGTATGTACACTTTTAATGGTAAAGATTATGCTGTTTTACTTTTAGATGATAGTGAATCATCTTCAAGAAATAAAACAAGTACAGAACTAAGCGGAAATATTGAAGGAAGATATGTAGAAGGTGATAATATTTTAGGTCTTAAAATAATAGATATAAATACTAGAACAAAAAGTATAGAGCTATATAAAAAATTAGATGAAGATACTGGTTATACTATATATTTAAGTAACCATGGAATAAATGTAAGTAATTTAGAAAAAAGAGATAAAAACGACCCAAGATATACTAAAACTGTTCCAAAAGAGCTTCCTAAAAAGGTAGAACATTATGTTGAACCAGCACCAGTTTATGCTCCAGTAAAAAGTGTAGAAAGAGTTGAGGTAAAAAAAGAACAGCCAAGTGTAAAGAAAGCTTTTGAAGATGTAAAAGATACTCCTAAATCGAGTTCAAATAAGCCTTGTTATATTGTAAATAAGAAAAATTTAAATGTAAGAGACAAAGCAGATGAAAGTGCAAGAATTTTAAGAGTTTTAAAGATAGATGATAAATTTATAATCCAACAAACAAATGGTGAGTGGCTAAATATAGATACTATTTATAAAAAAGTTTCTGGAGATGTGATGGATGTAAGTACTCAAAATAACTGGGTTCAAAATACAGACGGCTCTTTGAGTGAAGCAAACTGTAACTAGGAAAAATTTTGGAAACTACAAATAACTATAAAGAGCAAGTTTTTTCTAACATTTCAAAATTAGAAAATGAAGTTCTAATTTTAAAACAAAAGTATGAGAAATTTTTTAGTATTAGTAATATTTTTTCAAATGAAAATGGTGGGAAAACAAGACTTAATAGACAGCTTTATAACGAAAACCATGAAGATATTCAAATTTCAATTATGGAAATAAACTATATTTTAGATGAGAATTTAGGTTTTTTAAAAGATGAACTAAGAATACTTCTTGCAAAATATAATCAACTTGAAAAACTTGAATTAAATGAGTTTTTAATTGATGATAAAAACTTTTTTGAACTCTTAAATATATCATTACAAAATCAATCAATGAGTTTAGATTTAAAAAATAGATATTTAAATGACTTAAAAACAATAGTTGATTTAAAAAATAAGATACAAAATCTAAAATATTTTATTACAGTTTTTGACACTACAATTTTTGATAAACATATAAATAAATTGGGTATTGAAGAGCTAATAAACAGCTCTTTGATTTTTGAAATTATAGACTCTTATGCACTTCAATATGAAGAGCTTAAAAAGTTTGAACATGAAGTTATAAATTTTAAAAGACCTAAAGAAAAAGTAAATTCTTTAAAATCAATCGAGTACCTTTTGGAACTATATAAAAGAAAAGTAGATGGCTATTTCTATGCTGATACAAGATATAAAATCCTTTTGGAGTGGGATGTTAATCTGGATATTAAAAAGCCTATAAATTTAAATTTATCCTATGTAGAAAATATTATCTCTTATTTAATAGAACAATCATCTATGGATATTATAAAAAAAGAGTTAAAAAAAGGAAAAGTTCAGAAATTTATCTCTGTTTTAATGAATATAAATAAAGGAAAATTAGAAATTCTTGTGAAAAACAATGGTTTTGAAGTTGGGGATATATATAGCCTATTTATGCTAAATAGTGAGAATAAAAATATTATAGAGATAAAAAATCTTGTAAATCTTTTAAATGGTGAATTTAGTATAGAAGCTAAAGAGAATGAGGGAATGCAATATAGTGTTAGTATTGATATAAAACACTAAACTTTGAAGATAGATAAAAAAAAGGAGCGATGAAAAATCGCTCCTTTGGGGAAAATAAAGAAAAGTACCAATTATCTTTTTGAGAATTGA
This sequence comes from Arcobacter vandammei, assembly GCF_016106035.1. Lineage (GTDB taxonomy): Bacteria > Campylobacterota > Campylobacteria > Campylobacterales > Arcobacteraceae > Aliarcobacter > Aliarcobacter vandammei. The sequence goes on along the minus strand of NZ_JADKPZ010000001.1, from coordinate 82,301 downwards.
GAAGATTTTCTTGCTTTTTTCTTTCCGTATTTTTTTCTTTCAACAGATCTTGCATCTCTTGTTAATAAACCATGAGGTTTTAAGATAGTTCTAAATTGCTCATCATAAGCTACTAAAGCTCTTGAAATACCATGTCTAGCAGCATCTGCTTGAGCAGAATATCCACCACCTAAAGTTTTAACAACAACATTTACAGATGTTTCTTGTTTTGCTACATTTAATGGTTGCATAACTCTTTTTTTGATTGACTCATGTCCACCAAGCCATTGGTCTAAAGTTTGTCCGTTTACAGTTAATTGTCCGTTTCCGTTTTCTAACCAAACTTTAGCGATTGCTGTTTTTCTTCTTCCAGTTGCATATACTTTTGCCATTACTATTATCCTTTAATTTGAGCCGTATGAGGATGTTCACTTCCTGCATATACTTTTAATTTTTTTAACATAGCTTTACCAAGAGTAGTTTTTGGAAGCATACCTCTAGTAGCTAATTTATACAGTTTTTCAGGGTTTTTTTCAATCATATCTGACATTTTGTGAGTTTTTGTACTTCCAAAATAACCTGAGTGTGTATAATAATTTTTTTCTTCTAATTTAGCACCAGTAAATTTAGCTTTACTTGCATTGATTATAACTACATAATCTCCACAATCAACATTTGGTGTAAAACAAGGTTTATTTTTACCTCTTAAAATTGTAGCAACTTCAGTAATAATTCTTCCGAATACTTTACCTTCTGCATCTACTACAACCCAAGATCTTTCGATTTCGTTGGCTTTTGCCATTTGAGTAAATTTCATTTATTAACTCCCTTTCTTTAATGAGTTGGAATAATAGTTAAGTTATCCTTTTATTTTGCTTAAATTAAGTATAAATTAATAATGAATTTTGAAAGTTGAGCCAATATTTTCTTTTGAGCTTATCTCCAACTTAAAATTATGTAGTTTTAAAATAGATTGCACAATAAAAAGCCCTAATCCCAATGAGTTGTTCCACTCATTACTTGAAGCTCTATAAAATTTTTTATCAATCTTTTCTATATCATTTTGGCTTATTCCTATTCCAAAATCTACAATACTTAAACAATCTTTTTCAATTTTAATCTCTATATCTTTACTAGAGTATTTTAAAGCATTCTCAATAATATTTGATATAGCAATAGAGATTAGAGTCTCATCAGCATCTATAAAAACCTCATTTCTTTCAATATTTATCTCTCTATTTTTATATTTTATTTTTAAATCACTAACACAAGTTTCTACCAAAGTATGGAGATTTATTTTTGTTTTTAATAGCTCCTGCTGTTTTTCCTGAAGTCTTAAGCTAAGTCTTAATTTATCAATTATTTGTGCTAGTTTTATTGAATTTGAATAAATTTTAGTTAAAAATTTAATTTGCAACTCTTTTTTTATATTTTCATCTTCTAGTAAAGTTTGGCTATAACCTGAAATTATTGCTATTGGATTTTTAAATTCATGAGAAAGGCTTGAAATAAGTTCATCTTTTTGTCTATTTGCTAATTTTAATTTTGCTGTATGTTTGGCTTTTATCTCATCTTGTTTTGCAAGTTTTTTTGCAACTTTGTTTAGAAGTTTTGCGATTTTATAAAATTCAAAGGTAAAATTTGATTTTAGAGTTAGTTTATCTCTATTTTTTGTTAGATTTACTAAAAAATTTAAGATTAAATCCATCTCTTTTTTAATTTTTAGGCTTAAAAGGTAGCTTATAAAAAATGAGAGAAATAGAAAAGCCAAAATATAAACAATAATTTCAATAAGTAATTTTTGGAAATTATCAAAAATCTTATCAGTAAAATCTGACATTCTTAAATAGTAAATTTTTCCATTTAGTTCAAACCTCTTTGCAAGATACAAAAGCTCTTTTTGTAAAGAGTTAGAAAATCTAAGGGAGTAAGAAAAAGAGTTCTTATTTGCATTTATAATCTCTTCTCTATTTAGATGATTTTCAATTAGTTCTAAATCTTCACTATCAGCTAAAACATAACCATTTTCATCTATTAAAGATACTCTTAAATTTAGTTTTTTCCCTAAATCTTTTACAATATTTTGGCTATTTCCTAAATCTTCTTTTGAAAAAACAGTTAAAAATGTATCAATATTTTGGCTTAAATTTGTTTTTATTTCGTCAATATATAGTTTCTTTGCCCAAAAATAGACAAGTAAAGTTATAGTAAAAACAGTTATTAAAAATATGAGTAGAAAACTTCTAAAAAATAGTTTATGAATTTTTAACAAAAAATATATCCCTCTCCGCGAATGGCTTTTATATAGTTTTTTTCACCTTTTAAATCTATCTTATCTTTTAATCTTTTTATAGCTACATTTACAGTTTTTTCCTGTTTATCTAGTGAGTCTTTCCAAATATTTTCTAGTAAATACTCTCTACTTAAAAGTATATTTTGATTTTTTATAAACTCTAAAAGAAGATTTGTTTCAAGTTGAGTTAGTTCTAAAGTTTTGTCATCGATAGAGAAACTTTTATTTGAGAAATTGTATAAAATATCTCTTACTTTGAGTGTTTCACACTCTTTATTTGACCTTTTTATAACAGCTTTTACTCTAGCAATAAGTTCGTTTATATTAAATGGTTTTGTAATATAATCATCTGCATATGCTTCAAAACCATCTAAAATATCGCTTTGTTTATCTTTTGCAGTAAGGTAAATAACAGGATTTTGGTAACCACTATTTCTTAACTCTTTTATATAAGTAGTTCCCTCTATATTTGGAAGGTTTCTATCCATTAAAATTAAATCTATTTTCTCTTCATCCAAGATTTTTTTTATATTTTCATTTATAGATAAAAAACCAATGGTTTCAAAATCCTCTTTTTGTAAAGTGAACTCTAAAAGTTCCAATAAATCCTCTTCATCTTCAATGATTAAAATAGTTTTATTTTTCATTTTCTTGTGTTTGTTCTATCTCTTTTTTCCCCTCATTTGGAGAGAATTTAATAGCTAATATTCTAAAAATAAAGAATACAAATATTACAAATAGTAAAAATATAATATCAAAATAATCTCTATTTTTATTAGCTGATAAAATGATAACTTCCCTAATCAAAAAGATGATAAAAATATCAAGAACATATCTAAGTCTTAATGTCTCTTTTTTGATAAAATCAGAAATCATCTTAACAACTTCCATAATAACAACAAATTCTAGCATTAGAATAATTGCTTTATAAAAGTCATTTCCTGCAATAACTACAGTTAAAAAAATAACTGTAGCAACCAAAACTTCAAAGTTTGAACTAAAGTAGTTCGAGATTTTATTTATAGCTTTTTTCATAACAAAAATTATATCATAAAGGATTTTATGATTGAACCATATCACCGCCAAGTTTTGCAAACTGCAATAAACTTGCTATTGAAACTGATCTATCTGCTATTTTTTCTAATCTTCTCAAAGAGCTTAAAATATCAAAATACTCTTTTGATAAATCTAGTTTTTTTGTGATTAGTTTTAAGATATTTTTTTCTATCATCAAATACAAATCATCTGTTTTACTCTCTTCAACTACAACTCTTTTATATTTCTCTTCAATTTGCTTCTCATCGTGTTCGTCCAATATTGATATTGCTGTTTTTGTAGAGAGCAAAGCCGATTTTAAAAGTGGTATTGTATATTCTAAAATCATTGCTGTATCTAAATCTTCAGAGTAAGACTTTCTAAACATCTTTGAAAAATCTTTAGTATTTGCAGCTGTTCGTACTATCTCATTTGTGATTTTTAAATATACTACCAATCTTCTTAAATCTCTAGCTTCTGGTGAATATAAAGCCATCGTTGTAACAATCATATTATCTATCTCATTTGATTTTGCAAGAAATTTTTTCTCACTAATTTCTACATTGCTTAAAGCCTCAATTTTTCTATCATTTAAAGCTTTTAAACAAAGTTCCAAAGCTTCAACAACATCACTTCCTATTTTATAAACTTCACTTTTTATAAGTTGAAGTTTCTCTTCATAAGGTTTTAACATTATCCAAATCTCCCTGTAATATAATCTTCTGTTTTTTTATTGCTAGGATTTATAAAAATAGTTTGTGTTTCATCATACTCTATTAATTTTCCTAAGTGAAAAAAAGCTGTATAATCAGCCACTCTTGCTGCTTGTTGCATATTGTGAGTTACTGTTACAATTGTGTAATCTTTTTTTAGTTCTAGCATTAGTGCCTCTATTTTTTCTGTACTTATTGGATCTAAGGCACTTGTTGGCTCATCCATTAAAATAATCTCTGGTTTTATGGCAATAGTTCGTGCAATACAAAGCCTTTGCTGTTGCCCGCCACTAAGAGAAGTTCCAGGATTTTGGAGTTTATCTTTTACTTCATTCCAAAGCCCAGATTTTATTAGTGAGTTTTCAACCAACATATCACACTCTTTTCCTTTTTTTACAAGTCCATGTTTTAAAGGTGCGTAAGCAACATTATCATAAATAGATTTTGCAAAAGGGTTTGGTTGTTGAAAAACCATTCCAACTCTTTTTCGCACACTTACTTCATCTACATCTTTATCGTAGATATTTTTTCTATCAATTACTATTTTTCCATCTATTTTTACACTATTTATTAAATCATTCATTCTATTTATACATCTTAAAAATGTAGATTTTCCACAACCAGATGGTCCAATAAGTGCTGTAATTTTATTTTGATATAGATTTAAATCTATATCAAAAAGTGCTTGATTTGAACCATAAAATAGATTTAGTTTTTTTACATCTATTTTTGATTTGTTATTTGTATTCATCTCTATCCTTACCATTTTACTTCAAATTTTTTTCGCAAATAAATTGCAACTGCATTTAGTGAAATCAATATTGATAAAAGCACCAAAATTCCAGCTGCTGTTTTTTCTATATACATACCCTCAGGCATACCAGCCCATGTAAAGATTTGTGCTGGCATAACTGTTGCTGCACTTGTAATCATATTTGGAGCATCTGGAATAAAGGCTATCATTCCAATAATGATTAGTGGTGCAGTTTCTCCCATAGCTTGTGCTAAACCTATAATTGAACCTGTCATAATTCCAGGAAATGCAAGTGGAAGCACATGGTCTTTTGTTACTTGAATTTTATTTAATCCCAATCCATACCCAGCTTGTCTAATACTATCTGGAACTGCTCTTAAAGCAGCTCTTGAACTTACAATTATTATTGGCAAAGTCATAAGTGCAAGAGTTAATCCCCCAACCAAAGGTGAACTTCTAGGAAGCCCAAATAAATTTATAAAAATTGCAAGTCCTAAAAGCCCAAAAAGTATTGAAGGAATTGCGGCAAGATTATTTATATTTATCTCTATAAATCTTGTAAATTTATTATCACTTGCAAACTCTTCAAGATAAATTGCTGTCATAACTCCTATTGGAAATGCTACAGCCATCGTTATAATCAAAGTTAAAATAGAACCAATAATACTTGAGAAAAAACCAGCATTTTCAGGTATTTTTGAATCTCCATTTATAAAAAATAGAGTATTAAATCTATTTTCAATTAAATTATTATTTTTTAACTCTTCAACAAGTGCTATCTCTTTATCTTTTAAAGTGTTGTTATGATTTTTCAGATATTGATCTACTTGAGAATTTGCAAGTAACCACAAACTTTGAGTGCTGTTCAAATACTCTGGATTCTCTTTTAAAATATTTGGAATATCTCTTAAAGCTACTCTTGAAACCAAAGCTCTATACTCTTTTGAAACTGCAAATCTTGTATCTTCTAAAGATTTTTCATTGAAACTTACATCAACTTTTATATATGCTATATTAAAAGCTGGAATAGCTTTTGTAGTCATATCAAATAGAAAAAATGCCAAAAAAGCCACTGAAAATATCAAAGAAGTAAGAGTAAATCTCTTAAATCTTTTTGCACTTTTATGCCTTTTTTTAAGACTTGCATCATAAAAAGGGTTTCTTTTTTTTCGTCTTCTTTTAATTTTTATCATAATGTATTCACTTTATATTTCTCTTTGAATTTTCTAATAAGTTTTAGTGAAACCATATTTAAAATCAAAGTTACAATAAATAGCATAAGCCCCAATGCAAATGCACTTAAAGTCTCAGGAGAGTTAAACTCAAAATCTCCAACCAAAGAGTTTACAATGGTTACTGTAACTGTTGTCATATCTTCAAGTGGATTTATAGATAAATTTGGTCGCAATCCAGCTGCCATAACTACAATCATAGTTTCACCCAAAGTTCTTGAAAGTGCTAACAAACAAGCTGAAATAATTCCAGGTAAGGCACTAGGAAGTACAATGTTTTTTATAGTTTCTGCTTGTGTTAAACCTAAACCAAAAGCCGCTTTTCTTTGAGAGTCTGGAACAGCACATATTACATCATCACTTAAAGATGAAACCAAAGGAATAATCATAATTCCCATAACAACTCCAGATGCTAAAGCACTATTAAAAGTGGCTTCAAGTCCAAAAAAGTTTGCTACTTTTACAACAAATGGTGCAACTGTAATAGCTGCAAAAAATCCATAAACAACAGTTGGAATACCAGCAAGAATTTCCAAAATAGGTTTTAGATAATCTCTTGTATTTTTACTTGCATATTCACTTAAATATATAGCACTTCCAAGTCCAATAGGAATGGCTACAAGAAGTGCAATAATAGTTATTACAAATGTTCCAGCAAATATTGGCAATGCACCAAACTGGCTATTTGTAGTCCCTGGACTCCAAGTTGTACCTGTAAGAAAGTACCAAAAACTTCTTAGCTTGAAAAACTCTATCGCTTCAAATAAAATTGAGAATAAAATCCCAAAAGTTGTCAAAATAGATATAGCTGCAGCTAAAATCAAAGTAGCTTTTATAAGCTTTTCATTTAGCTCTCTTCTATATTTTGCTTTATTAAAACTATTTGTCAAAATCTATCCTTAGTGGTTTAAACTTTCAAGTTTTAGTTTTTGACTATTTTTTACTATATCTTGTGCATTTTTTCTATCTTTTTCATTTAGAGGAATTAATCCAATTTCAGTTAAGATCCCATCATCTGCAATCATCTTTTCACTCATAAAAAGATTTGCAAACTCTTGTAGTGCAGGGTTTGTTTTATTGTGTTCATTTTTTATATAAAAATACATAGATCTTGCAACTGGATATTTAGAGCTAGAGATATTTTCAACTGTTGGTAAGATATTATCAATACTAAGTGCTACCATTTTATCTTGATTTTCAGTTAAAAATGAGTATCCAAATATCCCAATAGCTGCTTCATTTTTTGTAAGTCTTTGTACTATTAAGTTGTCATTTTCACCACTTTCTACATAAACTCCATCTGTTCTTATCTCACTATATGATTTATATTTTTTATTTGCTTTTTCATCTTTTTTGTATAAATCTGTAAAAAGTGGCATTTTTGAAAAAACAGCTTGTAAAATCATCTCTTCAAATGAGTCTCTTGTACCTGAAGATTTTGGAGGACCATAAACTATAATCTCTCTATTTGGTAAAGATGAGCTAATATCTGACCATTTTTTATATGGATTTGCTACTAAAAATTTTCCATCAGCTGATGGAACTTCTTTTGCAAGAGCAAGAGCAAGTTGCTCTTTTGTTATATTAAATGATTTTATTTTAGAACTTTGTGCAATAGCAATTCCATCAAAACCAATCAAAGCTTCAGTAATATCTGTAACACCATTTTCTTTACAAGCTTCAAACTCGCTTTTTTTCATCTGCCTTGAAGCATTTGCAATACTTGGTGTATTTATATCAACTCCAGCACAAAATAGCTTCATTCCACCACCTGTTCCTGTTGATTCTACTACTGGAGTTGGATATTTTGTAGTTGCTCCAAACTCTTCAGCTACACTTGATGAGAAAGGATAAACTGTTGATGAACCAACAATTTTAATCTGCTCTCTTGCACTTAAACTTGTTGCTAAAACGGCACTTGCCATTAAAACGATAGATGATTTCTTGAAATTCATTTTTCTTCCTAAAATTTTATTTATGGAAGTTTAGAAAGTTTTGGTTACAAAATGGTTACTTTAATTTATTTTTATAGTAGATAAATAGAAGATTTTTTAATCTTCTATTCTTATCATCGCAGGTTTTTTAAGAACAACACCAGAGTTTTCAAGTTCATTTATTGCTTTTAAAATAGATTTTTCAACACAAGTGTGAGTTGTAAGAAGCAAGTTTGCTTTTTGTTCTTTTTTTGATTTTTGCATCATATTTTCAATTGAGATTTCATTATCTCCAAAAACTTTTGCAACTTTTGCCAAAGTTCCACTTTTATCTGCAACTTCAAGTCTTAAATAATATTTTGTTTTTATCTCATCTTTTGGCATTAAAGTTGGTTTTGCTCCTACTTGTTTTTCAAAACCTAGCATTGGTGAGCCTTTTCCTTTTCGTGCAATATCAATTATATTTGCAATAACAGCACTAGCTGTTGCATCTCCACCAGCACCTGCTCCATAAAACATAGTTTCTCCAACTTTATCACCAATAACTGAAACTCCGTTCATAACTCCATCAACTTTTGCTATCATTTTATCTTGAGGAATTAAAACAGGATGAACTCTAAGTTCTATTTGATTATCAACTTTTTTTGCAATTCCAAGAAGTTTTATATTGTACTCAAACTCTTTTGCAAACTCTATATCTGTCTGCTTAATATTTTGAATACCTTCAATTAAAATATCTTCAGGTTTTACATCTATTCCATAAGCAATAGAGCCAAGAATAAGAAGTTTATGAGCTGTATCAAAACCACCAACATCAAAAGTAGGATCAGCTTCAGCATAACCTAAATCTTGTGCTTCTTTTAAAATTGCATCGTAACTTGCACCCTCATTTATCATTTTTGTAAGCATATAGTTACAAGTTCCGTTCATAATTCCTTGAATACTTTGAATATGATTTGCACTTAATCCATCTCTTAGAGCATTTATTATTGGAATTCCACCAGCAACTGAAGCTTCAAACTCAAATGGTGTATCACCTGCTAGTTCTTGAAGTTCATATCTATGATATGCCAAAAGTGCTTTGTTTGCAGTAACCACTGCTTTTCCTTTTTCCAAAGCTTTTTTTACAATTTCATAAGGTTTTTCAACTCCACCCATAAGCTCAACAACAATATCAATACTATCATCTTCTAAAACTCTATTAATATCAGTTGTAAGCTCAATTTCAACATCTCTTTTTTTGTCTAAATTTGAAACTACTCCAAGAGTTGGAACAATCTCAATTCCAGCTCGTGCTGTGATAATATTTTTGTTGTCTTTTAAAATATTTGCAACACTTGTTCCAACTGTTCCAACTCCTATAATTCCAACTTTTAGCATCTTTATTTATCCTTTTAAATAGTTCCTATTTAAAAGGAACCGTTTTCATATCTTTCTACTTTTTTAGCGAAGATATAAAATCTTCTAAAAAGTAGCAAAAATCATGCAACGAAGTGAAATTTCGCCTCGTGCGAACAAAAGGGCTTTGAGAACAAAGCCTTGCCTATTCTAATGTTTTTAAATATCTTTTTATATTTTTTGCAGCTTGTCTAATTCTTTTTTCATTTTCGATTAGAGCAATTCTTACATATTTATCACCATAATGTCCAAATCCAATTCCAGGACTAACAGCTACTTGAGCTTCTCTTAAAAGTTGTTTAGAAAACTCTAAACTTCCTAAATGCTGAGCCTTTTCTGGAATTTTTGCCCAAATAAACATAGAAGCATTTGGTTTATCCATTTTCCAACCAGCCTCTTCAAAAGCTTGAAGCATAACATTTCTTCTTTTTTCATATTTAGAAACTATCTCATCAACACAATCTTGAGGACCATCAAGAGCAACAGTTGCTGCTATTTGAATTGGAGCAAACATCCCATAATCTAGCCATGATTTAATTCTTTTTAAAGCACCTACAAGTTTTTCATTTCCAACAACAAAACCAACTCTCCATCCAGCCATATTGTATGATTTACTAAGAGTAAAGCACTCAACAGCAACATCTAAAGCACCTTCAGCTTGAAAAATTGAAGGAGTTTTATATCCATCAAAAGTAATATCAGCATAAGCAATATCAGAAATTATATAAAATCTCTCTTTTTTTGCCATTGCTACAAGTTTGTCATAAAACTCTGGTGTAACAGTAGCACAAGATGGATTATGTGGGAAGTTTACAACTACATATTTTACTTTTGGAATTGACTCATCTATTGTTTTTTGTAAGCTTTTGAAAAATAGCTCTTCATCCACTTTAAATTCATTATCAAATACTAACTCAAACTTATGAATAGCTGCACCATTTAGCATAAATGCATAAGAGTGAATTGGATATGTTGGGTCTGGAACAACAGCAACATCTCCAACATTTACAATAGCTTGAACCAAATGTACATAACCCTCTTTAGAACCCATTGTTGCACAAGCGTGTTTATCTGGATCTAAAAAATCAACATTATATTTTCTTTTATACCAGTTACAAATTGCAAGTCTTAATTTGTATATTCCAATACTTGCACTATATCCATAGTTTTTTGGTTTAGTTGAAGCTTCTCTTAATTTCTCAACAATATGTTTTGGTGTTTCTCCATCAGGGTTTCCCATAGAAAAATCTATAACATCAATACCATTTCTTCTAGCTTCCATTTTTATAGCATTTACTTCTGCAAATACATAGTTTGGAAGTCTTTTCATTCGTTCAAATTCAATTTCTGGAAACATTTTTATCACTCCTTAGTAATAGTAAGCCCATTTTTAATATTTGTTAGGGCATATAAATCATCAATTTTCATAAACTTTGCACCATTTGGTACTACAAGTTTTAAACTTTTTTCTAAATTCTCTTTTTCAACTACTTCAATTGCATTAAAACCACTGTCATAAAAGGTAACCAGTGGATACCAATTATTACCTGCATTAGAGTTTATATTTACTCTATAAACATTTCCCAACTCTACATAATATGGTCTTGAAGCTCTTTTTAAAGTTAGCTCTTTTTGAGTAACTAAATTTTCAGCCTTATAGATTGAAGCCTTACTTGAGTCAATATAATAACTCAGCTTATTTCCCTCTTTTTTTATATCAATAACTCTGCAATTTGCACTTTTAAGTTCATTTGATATTTTAAGAGGGTTAATGGCGGCTGCGGTTTGTACTTTTATACTCCATTGTAGTTGGTTATCAATTGTTGTTTGACTTTTTGTTGTATAGTTTGAAATCCCAACAGCTCTTAAAATATCATTCATATTTTTAAATGAAATTTTAGGATTTGTATTGAAATTAAAAGTTATCTCATTTGCACTTGTGTTTTGAGTAGCTTTTAAAAGATTATTTTTATCAAGTTCAGCAGTTATTTTTGAATAATCTAATTTACCATTTGTATAAAAATCTTTCTCATTTTTAAAGATATGATTTATTAAATTTTTGTGAGTGTTATAATCACTACTCCCTAAAATTCCTAAAACTGCTTGATTTATATCTGCATTTAGACTTGCACATAAAATAGCACTTAATAGTAATTTTTTCATCATATCCTCTTTTTATTTTAGTTATATATTTTATCTTTTTAAATTATAAATCAAAATAGCAGCAGCGGCAGATACATTTAGAGAATCAAACTCTTTTTCCATTTTAATTGATACTTTTAAATCTAATTTTTTTGCAACTTTTGGGCTAATTCCTTCGCCCTCATTTCCTAAAAATAGAGCAACTTTATCCGTTTTTTCTATTTTCCCATATTTTTTCAGATCAATTCCATCCATTGTTGCACCAATTAATGCAAAACCTGCATCTTTTAACTCACTTGCTAAATCAATACTTCTTGGATGAATCCCAAAAGGTAAATCAAGTAAAGCTCCAGCACTAGTTCGTATAGTTCCAGAGTTATTTACAGTTTTTACATCAGCTGCTATCATCCCATCTATTCCTAAAGAGTAGCAAGTTCTTGCAATTGCACCAATATTTCCAACATCTGTAAGACCATCTAAAACTACAATGAAATTCATATTTTTTAAATCTTTTAAAGAAGTGTAATTATAATCACTAAGTTTTAAAATTAGTCCTTGGTGGTTACCACCTTTTGCTAAAGCTTGTGCTTTTTGGTTATCAACTTTATGAATTTTTTTATTTAATTTTGCAAATCTTGAGAAAAGTTTGCTATCAATATCTTTTGATAAAAAAATCTCTTCTACTAAATTTGGGTGTTTGTCAAGTACATAAAGTACTATTTGTTTTCCATATACTATCATTTTGCGATTTTATCCAATAATTTTTGATAAACATCTTTTATATTTTCACCACTAAGTTTTGCAATTAGTTTTGCTTTTATTTTAGGTGCAATATCTAAAGGAAGAATATCTTCTAATTCAAGATTAAAGCCAAATTTTTCTTTTGCTTCAATCACCACTACCCATTCGCCTTTTATTTCACAGCTTTTTAACTCTTCATATAAGTTTTTGGCACTATTTTTATATGTTGTTTGATACTTTTTACTTATCTCTTTTGCTAAAAATATTGTTCTATTTGGCTCTTTTTTATTTAATTCTTCAAGAAGTTTTATAAGTCTATGTGGAGATTCATATAAAATAGAGGCTCTGCTACTATTTAAAACTTCATCTAGCTTTGAAGCCCTAGAAACTCCTTTATGGTCTAAAAAACCAAAAAAAGTAAACTCTGTACTTGTAAATCCACTCATAGCAAAAGCTGTAACTACTGCATTTGCTCCAGGAATTACATCATAAGCTACATCATTTTTTATGCACCACTCTACTAAAGAAGCACCAGGATCACTAATACAAGGCATTCCTGCATCACTACAATAAACAACATTTTTAGAAAAAGTATCTTTTGATAAGCTATTTATTATCTCTTTTTCATTATGAGAATGAAAAGATTTGAACTCTTTATTAGAAAAATCTAAACTGTATTTTTCACTTAAAAGATTTAGAAGTTTTTTTGTTACTCTTGTATCTTCACAAAAAATTAGTTCCGCTTCCAATAGGGCTGTTAAAGCCCTTTGGGACATATCCTCAAGGTTTCCTATTGGTGTTGGAACTAGGCACAACATAGTGTTGTATTATTTAGCCATACTATATTTAGCTTTGAATTTCTCAACTCTTCCAGCAGCATCAACAAGTTTTTGCTCTCCTGTGAAGAATGGGTGACAAGATGAACAAATATCAACTCTTAAAGTTTCAGTATTTGATTTTGTCTCGAAGCTATTTCCGCATGCACAAGAAACTTGACATACTTTGTAATCTGGATGAATATCTTTTTTCATTCCATTTTCCTTAATTTTTAATTCTTGTCTAAAAAAAGAGCAGGTCTTTGCTGTCCTTTGATAAACTTTTGAGTTGCGATTATATCGAAAAATACTTAATAATCTCTGAATTTAAGCTAGAAATTATATTAGAACTTCTATTTTCAAATTGACCTTTATTAAAAGTGTTTTGTCTTTTTGCTAATTTACTTGTATTTAAGATGATTTTCTCTTCTAGCTCTTGTTTAGAAAGTTTTCCATCTAAATAATCCAAAGTTTCAACTACTCCAATACTTGCCATACAATTTGGGCTTCTTGTATATTTTTTCTCTAAATAGATAATTTCATCTATAAGTCCAGCTTTTATCATCTGTTTAGTTCTTAGAGATATTCTTTTTACTAACTCATCTTTTTCCCATAATATCTCAAATATTTTTAGATTTGGAGCTAGGGCTATTTTTGGATTCTTTTTAAAAAATTCTGTTGGAGTTAATCCACTCTCTTTATATATAGAGTAAGCTTTTTCTACTCTATATCTATCATTTGCCTCAATTTTTTGCATATAATCTTTATCTAAATTATAAAGTAAATGGTAAGCTTCATCTAAAGGAATATCTAGTTTGCTTTTGCTTTCTAAACCTTCGCTAATTCCATCAATTAGAGCTTTTAGATAAAAACCAGTTCCACCTACAATTATTAAATTCTTATTGTTTGCTAAAGCAAAATCTTTTGCTTTTTTATACAAAGATAAAAATGAAACTACATCAAAATTTTCATTTGGGAAAACTTCATCTATGCCAAAATGAGTTATGTCGCCTATCTCATCTTTTGTAGGTTTTGCACTTACAATATCTATCTCTTTGTAAACACAAAGTGAATCTAAAGATAAAATTATAGAGTTTGTTTTTGATGCTAATTCAAGAGATAATGCTGTTTTTCCAGATGCTGTTGTACCTATAATTGCTATTTCTTTCATTTACTATTTTTCTCTTTACAGTCTTGTAACTCTAGTTTAAGGCTATTTATCTCTTTCTCTTTTTTAATTAGAGTTTTTAATAGTTCTGTAACATCATTTGCATTTGATTTATCCACATTTTCCTCAACTTTTGTACTACATCCTAAAAAAATAAGCATAAAAACTGGTAAAAATAGGTATTTTTTCATAAATCTCTCTTTTGTTTTTTGATTGATTATAGCCAAAAAGCATTAATTTACTCATTATTTGATAAAATCCGTGCCATGGAAAAATTAATAAAAAAAATAAAAGATTTTAGTGAATTAGTTGTATTTTCTCACTCTGTTTTTGCACTACCATTTATTTTTATAGCGATGCTTGTATCATCTGTTGAAGTAAATGGTTCTGCTTGGTTTGGATTTAAGCTACTTATTTTGGGAGTTTTAGCAGCTGTAACAGCACGAAATTTTGCTATGGGGTTTAACCGATTTATGGATAGAGACATAGATGGGCTAAATCCTAGAACAAAAAATAGACCAAATGTAGATGGAAGAATTAGCCCAAAAGCTATGTTTATTTTTTGCTTAGTAAATGCTATTGGATTTATAGTTGTTGCTTATTTTGTAAATGACTTAGCTTTTAAATTAGCAATTCCTATTTTAATAATAATTGGTTCTTACTCATATTTTAAAAGATTTTCATATTTAGCACATATAATTTTGGGAATTTCCTTAGCTCTTGCTCCAATTGCTGGAGTTGTAGCTGTTAGCCAAACTATTCCACTTTGGGTTTTAATGCTAAGTGTTGGAGTTATGTTTTGGGTTGCTGGATTTGATTTACTCTACTCTTTACAAGATATTGATGTAGATAAAAAACTAGGACTTCACTCAATTCCATCTATTTTCGGGGCAGAAAAAACTATGCTTTTTTCAAAGGTTTTTCACTTCTTCACAGTTTTATTTTGGTTATTTTTTGTAATCTTAGCGCAGAGAAGCTATTTTGCATATACGGCTATTGTAATATCAGCAATAATGCTTAGCTATGAACACTATTTAGTAAATAAAGATTTTAGAAAAATAGATAGGGCATTTTTTACTGTAAATGGATATTTAGGAATTCTGTTTTTTGTTTTAATTCTTTTAGATTGTGCAATTTTCTAAAATTTAAGTAAAAAATAGCTACAATCCAATTCTAATTTTTAGGTGCGTCCATAGTTCAACTGGATAGAATGCTCGGTTTCGACCCGAGAGGTTGTGGGTTCGACTCCTACTGGGCGTACCACTTAATCATTTAACTCACTCTAATATAATCTAACAAAGCCTTTTAGAATGGTACTTTTGCTTAATTAATCCTCTATAGCGATTTAATATAATATAATACTATCTAATAATTTTTGGGTGTTTATTTGGGTGGTTTTTGTTTTTTCTAAAAAAAATTAAAAAATTACCACCCAATTTCTTTATAAAACTCCTATAATATAAGACTTTCACAAGGTTAAAAAATGGCATTAAATATTTTAAAAGACAAAACAGTAAAAGAGGCAAAACCTCAAGAAAAGGTATATTTCTTAAATGATGGTGGTGGTTTAAGACTAGCTGTAAAACCTAATGGTACAAAAACTTGGGAATTTAGATTTACAATAAATGGTAAAAGAAAAGAGACAACTTTTAAAACATATCCTATTATGGAATTAAGAGAAGCTAGAATTAAAAGAAAAGAGTACCAAGAACTTATAAATACTGGTGTTAATCCTATTGAATACTTTAAAAATTTAAAAAATGAAAATGTTTTAGAAGAGGAAGGTATGTTTTTAAATGTAGCAAAAGAATGGTTAAATAAAGAAGAACAAAAAACAGCTCCAACTACACATATAAACAAAGTTAGAACATTTGAAAATGATATTTATCCATTTTTAAAGAATAAGCATATTAAAGAGATTTCTATCAAAGATGTTGTTGGAATACTTGAAGTAAAACTTTTGCAAAGTTATGATGTTAGCTCAAAAATATTTGCTTATTTAGATAGTCTTTTTAGATATGCAGTTTTAAAAGGTTTTTGTGAAAGAAACATATTAAATGATATAAAAAAAGGAGATATTATCCCATCTAGGAAAACTAGACATTTTCCAAAAATTACTGATATTGGCAAATTTAAAGAGTTAGTAAATGCTATTTATTTATACAATGGCTCTCATTCAGTCAGAGGAGCTTTAAAATTAGTACTTCATCTCCCTTATAGAGCTGAAAATATTTGTGGTATGAAATGGAAATATATAGATTTCGATAAAGAGATTATAACTATTCCAAGAAGTGAAATGAAAGTAAAAGATATAAATCTTGAAGATTTTAGATTACCTATGAGCAAAGAAGTAATAAATATTTTAAAAGAGCAAGAACATTTTACAGGCTATCAAGAATGGGTGTTCTTAGGAACTAATAACAGAAGTCCAATAAATAGTGAAAGCCCAAATAAAGCACTAAAAATAATGGGCTTTAATGATATAGAAAATGGTAAAAAAATTACAATGCATGGTTTTAGAGGAACTTGTAGAAGTTTATTAGATACTCTTGACACTGAAAACAAATTTTCTTTTGAAGCTAAAGAAAAACTTCTTGACCACCACGATAATTCAAAAGTTGTTAGGGCTTATACAAATAAAAGTAACTATTTGGAACATCTTAAACCAATAGTTTACTTTTGGAGTGATTTTATAGTAAGTTTAAAAAATTAGAGATTTTTTCCTATAATTGGTAGTTTGGCAAGATTTTCCAGTTTGGAAGCTTTTTACATAGATTAGGTTTTAATTCTTCATTTTCAGAATCTTATCTTTAAAAAACAAACAAGTTGCTATTTTAAACTAAAAATACGAGAAGAAGATAAGGTTATACTTAGTTTTTCAAATATCCTTTTGATGTACACTATCAATATTTTTATTAGATTCTTCCAATTTTTTAGATTTTAGAATTTTAATAAATTCATCCATATCTTCTTTGTTCAACATTTTAACAGGCTCTTTTTTATCAAGAACTCTCTCTTTTATAATTTTAGCAATAGCTATATCATCTATAAAATCTTCAAGTTTTTGTAATTTCCCATACTCTTCACAGCTTATAATAACAGCTTTATCTTTGTTGCATTCTGTAATTAATACTCTTTGAAGCTCTTTTGATGATACTTTTGAAATATATTTTTTTAAATCATTTGAAAGTTCATTAATATCTATAGCCTCTCCTTCTAATTGATAAATTATGGTATCTTTTCTTTTTTTAGCTGAAAATATAGCAATTCCTATCAATGCTAAAAGCATTGGGAGAAATAGTATTATTCCACTTACAATTTCTACTGTTGTCATCTATTTATCTCTATTGTCTTTTTCATAATAGTATTTTCCTATTAACAATAATATTCCAATTAGCAATATAATCGTCATTATGATTGAACCTGGGTTAATTGGGTTTTCCATTAATTACTCCTGTATTTGATTTTTTAATCCTTATTTTGATCTTTGCCTTGTTTTCGTTCTTTCATCTCATCCATTAAAAAATTAAAGACTTGTTTTTTCACTTTATCATACTTTATAGATTGATGATAATGCTTTAAAAATGGATCTACCCAAGATGGAACTTGTATTACCTTTCCATTTGCCATACAACCCCAATTATTTAGTGTTGAATATGGTATATGTGCAATCTTGGCAAAATCTTTTTGTGTAAGATTTAATTTCTTTAATCTTGAAAGAAACTCTTCTTTTGTCATTTTATTATTCTCTTTATCTTCTAATTTGGCAAATATTATAGCATATTAGTACCTATTATAGAAGATAGCTATTGATTTTATAACTAAATTAGTTTATAATTGCTTAAATAATATCTATTTTAGATAAATAATCAACAAGGAGCAATATATGGATAATCAAAAAGTTTTATCAGATGAATGTAATAAAGATAAAGAACTATTTAATTCTAATATTAAAGTTTTAGTTATTTTTGTTAGTTTTATTCTGTTTTTAATAGCAGTTCTTTATTCTGATGAAAAGAAGAAAAAAGAGCTTTATAGTGCTTTTGAAAAAGGAGATGAAATTATTTGTAATAATTTTATAGTTTCTAAAAGTTTAGGATTTAAACTTGATAAAAAAAGTAAAGATAGAGTTAGTGACGGTAAAAATACATTTATTATATATAACTGTATGGTTAAATAGAGTAAAAAATAAAAGGAAGTGCTATGTGTAATTTTTATAAAAATATGAATCACTTTTTTGGAAGTTTAGGTGTTACTTTAGTAGTTGTATCTATATTAGTTCTAATAGGCTCTTTTATACTTAGCTTATTTTATGCTATGTTTTTTGCTCCTGATGATTTGTATGTAAATATTAATATGGTTCTATTATATATTGTATTTTGGGGTGTATTACTTGTAACTGGTCAAAAATTGGCATCTAAAGCTCCTAATAGTGTATTTAGATTTAAAGATAATAAAAGTACAAGTAGTACAGATGAATGAAAATAGATTAGAACAATATGAAAATACAAATGGAAAGATTATTGCTTGGACACTATTTATTTTATTCTTAATTTCATTTCCAATATTAGCAGTCCTTTGGCTTGAACATATTAGAAATGATCTTATAAATGATTTCAATAGTAATAAAACTATAGTTTGTAATGTAAGTAACATAAAAATAGAAGTCTCAAAGTCTGATAATTGGTCTATTGATGATAGCTATAACTTTGTTAAAGGTCCAACAGAACTAATAATCTCAAGATGTGAAACTAAGGAGTAAAAATATGATACCAAGAGGATTCTTCTATAAAAATATGTTTTTATTTCTAATATACTTTTTACATGGCAAATTAATGTTATGGATATTTATATTTTATATAACAACTGCAATTTATTTCAAAGTTAATGATGGAACATTTTTAATGAATTTTATAATTATATTTCTACTTTTAGTAGCTATTCAGATTTTTATGAAAGATAATTTAAACAAAGAACTATATAGATATAAAAAATATTTAGTACTAAAAAGAAAAAGAGTCAATAGGAGTAAAAATGAAAAAAACTAAAATACTAATCTCAAAATTTGATAATAAGGATAAAATTTGAAAAACTATTTAATAATTGTATTCTTTACAATATTTCCAGCAATAATACTATTTTTTAGTAATAGTAATATAAAAGATGTAAGAGAAGCTGCAATATTTTTATTTATTGCTGGAGTAGGGTTAATATTTTTATTTTATAGAAAAGATAAAGATGAAAGAGTGATGAAGTTTATAAATGATTTTTTTTAATGGTAAATATAAAATACTTTTATAAAATATTTAACGAGCCAAAATTAATAAGAATTTATTCAAATAAAACTTCAATATTTATACTTAATGATTTGGATATTTTATATAAATGCTCTAAATTAAAATGTTTATCATATTTATTGTTTTCACAGTTTGAATAAAAGGCAATTGATTTAATACCTATATCAAGAGCAAGTTTTTCTTGTGATAAGCCTTTTTCTAATCTATGCTTTTTAACATTGTTAGATATTTTTTTATAAAAAAGTTCAATCTCTTCTTTTGAACTGTTGCTAAAGTCTATATACATTTATATTTATCCTATAGGTTAAAATTAATATAAACTTTAATGAGATATAATCCTTTAGTCTTTATTCTATAGGATAAAAATAAAATACAAAAGGGAGAAAATGAGAAAAATATTATTATTAAGTTCAAGTTTTGGATTGGCAACATTATTTTTTACAGGTTGCTCTTCTGAGCCAGATGAAAAAACTGTAAAAGCTATTGCAGCTAAATATAATGTTAAATCAGCACAAGAATCTGATATAAAAATAGTAAAATCTTTTGAAAAAGATGGAAAAATAGTATATATCCTACAAATCAAAGGAATGATTTGTGAAATGCCTATGATTGAAATAGATAAACAATGGAATGCTACTGGCATAAAATGTGGTGGCTAATCAAGTCTTAACTAAAAAATATTAAATAAGGAGAAAATATGGGAATGCCTTCTGGAATTGATTTGTTGATTATGGTGATTTTTATGATTATGCCAATAGTTATGTTAATTAATGTAATTGCTAGTGAATTTAAAGATAGTACAAATAAACTTATTTGGATAATAGTAATTTTGATTTTGTATCCAATAGGATGGATTTTATATTTGATTTTTGGAAGAAAACATAAAATTAAAAAAGGTGAACTTAAATAATTTAAGTTCAATAAGGAAAGATATAATGCAGAAATTCAGGATTTTAATACTTTTTGCTGTAACACTTTTATTTACAGCTTGCTCTCAAAAACTAAAAGATGGAATTCTTAAAGTAGATAAAGAGTATAAACAGAATAATAGTAAAACAAAAGTCTTTTATGTTGATAATAACTATTCAAAGACTAGAGAACAACTTAATAAATTAGTTGAAGATTTAAACAATAATAAAATTGTACCACCTGTATTAACTTCTAATGTAAATCTAAATAATAGAGATGTTTATTATGAACCAACATTTATAAATATATTTGCTTCAGGAAGAGATGAACAAAAAAATACTAATAATCTTGCCTTAGATTTTCAATTTAAATTAGATGAAAATAGTAATTATATTGTTGTAACAAATAAAAAATACTCATCAAATGTAGAAGCTTATATCGACTATGAAAATATAATGCGAGGAATTTGGAGTAAATGGCTTTGGAACTCTTATGATAAAAGAGATGAGTTTGGTGTAAAAGGTACATTTGGCTCTTACTCTATAAATGAACTTGATTTAAAAAATAGTGGAATAATCAAATTTACTACACAAAAAGAGAGAGTTAGAAACTATTATGCCCCACTTATTAAAAAACAAATTTTTGATGGTGGATATGAGTTTGTTGATAAAATAGAAGATGCAGATAAAATTGTAGAGATTGAATTTGGAAGAGATTATAATAACTCAGAAATAAGAGATCTTAAAAAATTAGGAAGACCATTAGATGTTAAATTTAGTACATCTAAAATAGACTTTAATATCGAACAAAGTGCAATGAGTGTTGCAGGAAATTTATCTAATTCTAGCTCTCTTGGTGCTGGTGTTGGACTTGGAGTTCTTTTAATTGGAGCATTGCTTCCAAATGATAGTTTGTTTGTTCCTATATTTGTAAAAGTTATTGATAAAAAAGAGAATAAAGAGTTTTTAATTGATAATTTAGTTGCAACAGATCCATTAACTTATGATAAAAGATTTATGAGTGATGAAATTTATGAAAGAGTTTTTAACTCAGATATTGCAACTCAACAACTAAGAAAAATTCAATCTAATATTTATGCTGGACTTATTAGAAATCTTAAACACTATCAAAAAAATTTAGATGATAAAAAATGATAGGTACAGTAACATCTTATTTGTCTGAAAAAAACTATGGCTTTATTAAAGGTGAAGATAGAAAAGATTATTTTTTTCATGATTCATCTTTAAAAGATAAAAAAGATATTGATAAATTGTGTGAAGATTTAATTTTAAAATTTGAACAAAAAGCTACTCCCAAAGGTTATAGTGCAGTAAATATAAGATTACTGGATAATAATACAACTTTGAAATACAATGTTCCAGATACAGTTTATATTAGTAAAAAAGATGAAATTAAAGGTTGGGAAGTTATTGAAGAATCAGATTGGATAATAACAGGAACTTCAAGAGAATCTCCAGATAGTGCAAAAGAAGATTTAATAAATAAAGCAAACTTAATAGGTGCAAATGCAGTTTTTTATGTAAATTATTATAAAACAACTGGTTCTGAAGCAGGGACTGGAAGAGGTATTCACCATTATACAATTCATAACTATGTAGGAAGAGCTATGAATATTGGTAAGAAAAATCCTAATGGAAAATATTCTATCCAAGATTTAACTTTTATAAATAAACATGCTTCTGAATTAAAAGATTATTATAAAAATAGAAATAAAAAAAGTATAATGTATAGAATGATATTTTGGTTAATTATAGTAATAGTATTTATAAAATTTCTCATATTTGTAATACCTATAATAATATTAATAGAAGTATTTCTTCCAATCAATAAAGAAGGTTTATGGTTAGAAGAGAAATAAAATATTTTTAGCTTTAAAACATAAATTTAAAGGATAATTAAATATTATCAAAAGTAAAATAGTATATTCAAAATAATAAATAAAGAAAATTTATAAATAAAAAGGTAGCAGTAATGGAAATACCAATTAACCCTGGATCAATTACAATGATGATAATTTTAGCCTTTGGAATATTTCTAGCTTATGGGAAATACTCTTATGAAAAAGATTTAAAGAATAAGAAAAAATAGTTTGATAATTTATAGAAGAAACACTCTAAATAAAATTTAATTTTCAAAAATCATCTCTTAAAATAATTCAAGTTATAACTACATATCTTTTCAAAATAAATCTCTTAGCAAATAAAAAATTTAGAAAAATAAATTTAAAAATCTTAAAATTACTGTTTTATTTGCTGTTTACTAAATGTTTTTTTTACTGTTTTTTTGTAAAAAATAAACACTTTAATAAAGCCTTATTCTAGGCTTCTTTTTTCAAACTTAGCAAAAAAAAGGAAACCGAAGTAAAAATTTAAACTATCAAAAGAATTTACCTGAAAATAATAAACAAAAATTTGTGTTACAATTTTATAACTTTAACTTTTTAAACAATTGGTTTACAAAATTTTGTAAGCTAGATTTAAAATATATTTTTTTATAAATATATTAACCAATAGATGTTTTATCTATTAAAAAATATCTATTACTACTAATCTTTTCTAATTTATAAAAGCACAATTACTTTTAATAAACTAAAAAGATAAATTCAAAAAAATAATCCTGAACTCTACGGAGATCCTTTAAAACATTACACAAAAAATTCAGATGCAAGAATTTAAATAAATGCAGATTGACTTAACTATATAAATTGCTTAAGATAGGAGCTTAATCTATCACTAAAAAAATTAAATTAAGGATTATAATGAGAGGAAGTGTTTACTATCAAAGTTCGCAATTAACTAAACAAATATTTCAAGATGGTGCAAAAAAATCTGAAAAAACAGATCCAAACCATGAACACTTTCAAAAGGTTTCTAGCTATAAAACTATGGAGAGTTATAGAAGTATTTGGAATAACTTTTTTAACTATCTGTTGGAACATTGGAACATAAAAGATTTTGAGAAAATTGAATCTCATCATATTCAAGCTTATATGGATTATAAAATTGAATACTATCCTTCAAAACAGTATCTTGAAAAAATATCAGCAGCTCTTGGTAAACTAGAAACTGCATTAAAACTCTTTTCTAAAAATATTTACAAAGTAGAAAAAGATTATGACTTTTCAATTCGACAAACTATTTTAAATGAAGCTAGAGATTTAAAATTTGTAGCAAATAATTATCACAACAGAGCATATAATAATCCAAAACTTTTAATCTTTAATTTAAAAAATCCTATTCATAAACTTGCCGCAAATATTCAACTTGAAGGTGGAGCTAGAATTGAAGGTGTTGCACTTATAAAACCTGAACAGCTTTTAGGAACTAAAATAGATTTAATCACAAATACACAAAAAGGAATTATTTTTACAAAAGAAAAAGGTGGGAAGCAGGGTGAAGTTTTAGTATCACTTGAAACTTATAATGCATTAGAAAATTATATATCTATAAATTCTAAATTTAAAATCAATAGGCAAGATTATTATAATGATATAAAACAATCAGCACTTATTTCAAAAGAAATTTCTGAAGGCTCACATGGTCTTAGATGGAATTTTGCAAAAAGAAGAATGTTTGAATATGGGAAGGCTTCTTACTCTTACTCTGAATCGTTACAACAAGTAAGCTATGAGATGAAACATAATAGAGCTAGTATCACTGAGCACTATTTGGGTTAGATTTTTTAGCTATAATTATAAATAAAATTAGAGTTTTGGATAAATTATTATGACTAATAATGAAATAGCTGTTGGTATTATGATGGTAGTTGCTATTATAGCAGCAGTAATATTCGTTAGAGATATTCGTTAATAGAAATAGAATAATGTAATTTGTATATTTGTAAATATTTAAAGAAGGGATAGAAAATGGTTACTATGTTTGTAGTTTATGGGACAATTACTCTTATTGGAATCTTATATACAATAGGACATAATGAGTATCTAAAGGATAAAGATGCTTGAATTATTTCAGTCATTAACTTTGATTGTTGTTGGATCTTTTGTGTGGTATTTAGGTAAAGGATTGGATAGTAAAAAAAGAAGAAAAAATGAGCAACAACACTAGGATTGACGATGCTAGTTACTTTGGCATTAATAGTTAATTTGATACTATAAAAATAGTAGCAAAAAAAAGAAATTATCAAATACATCTATCCTTCCAATACATAATATTGACTTTTTTTTAAATTTTGTTAAAATTTTGATAAGATTTAGTCTTATTGATAAAGTCAGTAGAAGTTGCAGCTTTTACCAACTAACTTGTCTATCTTAATATACTTTCGTAACTATTAAGCATAATAACAAGATTATCAATAAGGCTTGGCCTATCTGTCATGCTGTCTAAGAATAAATTATTTGCTTTAAAATATTATACTTTAGTTACCATATAAGAAAAAATATAATTTTCATTAAGCTCATCAGGATTACCTTTTTAAAAGTACTTGTTTGATTTAAATATATGATTATTTCGAAATCAAATGATAACTCCATTCCAGTTGTTTCACTTTTATGTTTCCATTTTTTGAAGAGTTAGTGAAATAAAATTGAAAAATTAGTTGTTGAAATTACTTTACAAGTTTTAGGAGATAAACTAATCTCAAATATATTATTTTAAGCATTTTTTTACTATATTAAACTTTATATAAAATGTTTTATATTTAAATATAGGAATAAAACATACTAAAAGGAGTTTTATTTGATAGAATTAAAAACACCATTTGAGATTATAGAAGAGTTAAGCTTAGTTATTGAAAAAACAAGAATAAATCAAAATCTAAGACAAAAAGATTTATGTAAAAATGCTGGAGTATCTATCTCTACTTATCAAAACTTTTTATATGATAAAAAAATAAGTATTACTAGCTTGGTAAAAATTATGTACTCTTTAGATATGCACAAAAACCTAAGTGGACTTATATCTTATGATGAGATAAAAAGCCTTGAAGATATAAAAAGAGCTAAAAAAGAGGAAACTAAACCACAAAGAGTGAGATTAAAAGAAGATGAATAAAGATATAGAACTAGAGGCACTTATCTATGGTAAAAAAATAGGGGAATTACTTTATTATCAAAATAGGATTTACTTTGAGTACGATACAAAATTCTTAAAAGAAAATATAGAAATCTCTCCTTTGAAACTTGATACAAAAAAAACAAAAGGTGCTTATACAAATCTTGATAATTTTGATTTATACCAAGGTTTAGCTGGAGTCTTTTTTGATCTTTTACCTGATATTCACGGAATGCCTTTTATAGATAGATATTTTGAAGCAAAAGGCTATAAAGCTAGTGATATTACACTTTTACATAAACTTGCATTTATTGGAGATAGAGGTTTAGGAGCTATTGAGTTTAAACCAAAAGAAGAAGCAAAAAACTATGATATAGATGAGATTTTAAGTGTAAAAGATGCTTATGAAGATATGAAGACTATTTTGGAAAATAAAAACTCTATTTATAGTGTTGCTAAACTTATGAATATTTTAAATAGTGCATCTTCTATTGGTGGTGCAAGACCTAAAATACTTATAACTTACAATCATTTATCAAATCAGATTAAATATAATAATAAAAAATTAGATAGTGGATATAAAAGAGCTATTATAAAATTTGATGAGATTTACCCAAATAGTAAACTTATAGATGAGAGTTTAGATGATACAAAGCTTGAATATTTGTTTATGAAAAGTGCAAAAAATTGTGGTATTAATATTCCAAATATTTATCTTTATAAAGAAAAAATAGGCACTCATTTGATACTTGAAAGATTTGATAGAGATGAAGCTGATAAAAAAATTCATATATCAACAGCATCAGCACTTATGCACAAAGATATAAGTGTCCCAAAGGTGATGTCTTATGAGGAACTTTTTGCTTTTACAAATAAAATTTGTAAAAAACAATCAACTATTGAAGAGCTATTTAGAAGAATGGTTTTCAATATTTTGATTTTAAACTACGATGACCATGCAAAAAACTTCTCTTTTATAATGAGTAAAAATGGCTCTTGGGATTTATCACCTGCTTATGATATTACTTATTCAAAAGGAAGATTGCAAGAGCATTTAACTACTATAAATGGGAAAGGTAAAAATATCTTAGTAGAAGATATGCTAAATCTTGCAAAGAAAAATCTAATTGATGAAAAATTTGTTTTAGAAACAATTAAAAATATAAAAGATGAACTTAGTTTGTTTGAAACAAAGGCAAAAGAATTAGGAATAAAAGAGGAAAATTATATAAATATTTGTGAAGATATAAAGAATAAAATCAGAAGTTTCTAATTAGAAAAAGTGCTACTGTTGGTTTTACACACTTTGGAAGACGGCTCGATGATAGTTTAAATTTATGATAGAAGAATTTTAGGAGTTATCTGATGCTGACACAGAATGTAAACTTTTCGACTATTATAACTTCTGAACTTACAACATACA
Organism: Arcobacter vandammei; assembly: GCF_016106035.1. Taxonomy (GTDB): domain Bacteria; phylum Campylobacterota; class Campylobacteria; order Campylobacterales; family Arcobacteraceae; genus Aliarcobacter; species Aliarcobacter vandammei. The sequence goes on along the minus strand of NZ_JADKPZ010000001.1, from coordinate 55,438 downwards.
ATAGGGCACATGAATATTTAAAGGATAAAGATGCTTGAATTATTTCAGTCATTAATTTTGATTGTTGTTGGATCTTTTGTGTGGTATTTAGATAAAGGTTTAAATAATAAAAAAAGGAGAAAAAATGGGTAATGTAAGTCAAGGACTAATAGTATTAGGAACATTTACTGCTATTGCAGCTTTGATTCCAATATTAATGAGAATCTTTATGAAAAGCACAAATAAAAAAGATAAAAATTTTGATAAATCTAGCAAACTAATCTAAAATAAAAAAGGCTAAAAATGAGTCCAATAGATAAAATTATTTTATTGGCGACAATTCTTACAATAATAGCTTTTATATTAAAAGGTGCTATTTGGTATATTGATAGTACAAATGAAACAGAGAGCAAATAAAAAATGGAAGAAGTATTAAGATTTATATTAGTTGCATCATTTGCACTTACTGTACTTTATCTGTCTTTTAAAGTAAAAAATAAAAATCAATAATTTTGCTAAACTTTTAGTAAACTAATCTAAACAGTAAATATTGTCAAAGTATTGCTCATTTGAACTAATCCATTAGAGATATGACTTTACCTCTAATGGATAGTTTTAAGACTTTAAAAAAATAATTAAAAAATATTACTTTTATAAATGTTTTTTTTACTATTTAAGATTCGAAGTAACTTAGGATTATTTTTTAATATTTCAGCTTCATTTTTTAATTCACTTTCAAGAATATTTGAAATAAATTCAAAATTATCACTTTTTGAGTTAATGACATTTATATATTTATTGATAATTTTATCTTCTGTATATTTATGCAATATACTAGGATATTTAAATCTACAATGGTAAAATGATTTATCCAAAAAGATAAGCAATGAGGCAAATATTAATTTCTCAAGTTCATGTATAGTTAGAACATATTTCTTTAATACAATAGCCTCTAATATTTTACAAACTGCAGAATTTATTTGAATAACTGCAACAGTTAAACTACAATCACCATATCTAGGAAAATAAGTATAGTGATGTACAGACATTACTTTGTCTGTATATTCATTTATTTTTATCAAAATATAAAAAATATCTTTCATAAAAATATCTGAAAAATAAACTTCATTTTTGTAGATAAGCTTTAGAAAATCATATGTCTCCCAAAATCTATATTTTGAAAGAATCTTATTATAAATATTTTTTTGTATTTTACTAAGTAAAGAAACATTAATTTCAGATTCTTTTATAATAATTGATTTTTTCTTCATATTTTATCTCCTTCAATTTTTTTCCAAATTTGATAAAGATAAGAATGATTTACTTCTACATTATATTTTTTACCTAAAAACTGTGTAAGCTCTCTAAAACTCATATTTGACATCAATATAGCTTCTCTGATAATAGCCCAATGTTCCAATAATAGCATTTCTTTATTTGTTTTTTGTCTAAATATTTTTTTATGTTTTTCCATTTGAAGTTTTTCAGGTGGGAGTGAGTTAATATATTCTCGAATAGAAATTATAAGTGCTGATTGGGATAATGTTTCATTGTCATAATTTTTATAAATATCTTTTAATTTGTGGAAATTAACTCTTTGCCTTTTAAATATTTCATTTCTTCTATTCTCATCAAAATCAGCAAACTCATTAAAAGCTTTTTTAATAGCTTTTTGTCCTAGTTTTGTGAGACTTTCACAATTTTTTAAATTGTCCATTTTTTTCCTTTGATATAGTTTTTAAATATATTTATTTTTAGTAAAAAATATATTTATACCTATATTCATAATTTAAGAAATAATATGAAATATAGACAAAAAGTGTTAAATCAAAATTCCAATAAGTGTGTTTTATAAACATTTAGATAAAATCTAAGCTATTTTAAAAAATAGATATATCGTAGGGGTTAAAGTGTCATCAAAAAAAGAGCTAACAGAAAGAGATATTTGTACAAAATATATAAACCCTGCTTTACTTAAATCTGGTTGGGATTTACAATCTCAAATTAGAGAAGAGGTTTACTTTACTGATGGAAAAATTTATGTAAAGGGAAACAAAACAAAAAGAGGTGAAGGTAAAAAAGCAGACTATATTCTTTATTATAAACCAAATATTCCAGTAGCAATTATTGAAGCAAAAGACAATAATCATAGAGTTCAAGATGGAATACAACAAGGCTTAGATTATGCAAATATTTTAGATATTCCAGTTGTTTTTTCAAGCAATGGTGATGGCTTTTATGAACATGATAAAACTATTTCTAATGGCACTATTGAAAGAGAGTTATCATTAGATAGTTTTCCTACACCAGATGAACTTTGGCAAAGATACAAAAAATACAAAGGAATCTCAACTCCTAAAGAAGAGAATATTGCTTCACAAGATTATTTCTTCGATGGTACAAACAAAAATCCAAGGTATTACCAACAAATAGCAATAAATAGAACAGTAGAAGCAATAGCAAAAGGACAAAATAGAATTTTGCTTGTAATGGCTACTGGTACAGGTAAAACATATACAGCTTTTCAGATTATTCATAGACTTTGGAAAAGTGGAGAAAAGAAAAGGATTTTATTTTTAGCTGATAGAAATGCTTTAATAGACCAAACAAAAAGAGGTGATTTTAGGCATTTCAAAGACAAAATGACAGTTATAAGAAAAAAACAGATTGATAAATCTTATGAAATATATTTAGCACTTTATCAAGGACTTACAAATTATGATGAAGATAAAGACGCATATAGAGAATTTAGCCCAGATTTTTTTGATTTAATCGTAATAGATGAGGCACATCGTGGAAGTGCAGCAGAAGATAGTGCTTGGAGAGAGATACTTGATTACTTTACAAATGCTACACAAATAGGACTTACAGCAACACCAAAAGAGACAAAAGAAGTTTCAAATATAGAGTATTTTGGAGAACCAATTTATACATACTCTTTAAAAGAGGGGATTGATGATGGTTTTTTAGCACCTTATAAAGTTATAAGAGTTGGGCTAAATATTGATTTAGAAGGATATGAGCCTGAAGTTGGAAAAAAAGATAAACAAGGCAATGAAGTAGAAAAAAGAATATACAACAGAAAAGATTTTGATAGAAGTCTTGTAATTGATGAAAGAACTCAAATAGTAGCTTCAAAAGTAACTGAATTTTTAAAGAAGAATGATAGATTTGATAAAACAATAGTATTTTGTACAGATATAGACCATGCAAGTAGAATGCGAAATGCTTTAGCAAACTTAAACAGTGATTTGATGGCACAAAATTCAAAATATGTAATGCAAATAACAGGAGATAATGATGAGGGTAAGAGAGAGCTTGATAACTTTATAAATCCTAGTGAAAAATACCCAGTAATTGCAACAACATCAAAACTTATGACAACAGGAGTTGATGCACAAACTTGTAAATTAATAGTTCTTGATAGCAATATAGGTTCAATGACAGAGTTTAAACAGATAATTGGTAGAGGAACTAGAATAAATGAAGAATATGGAAAAACTTTTTTTACAATAATGGATTTTAGAAATGTAACAGATAAGTTTATCGACCCTGATTTTGATGGCGAAGCAGTTAAAATAAAAGAGATAAAAGAAGATGAAGATATTGACAATACAGAAGATGATGATAATACTCCTATAATTGATGAAGAGAGTGGAGAAGAGATTATTTTTGTAACACCTGATATAAAAAATGCTGGAGAAATAGATGAAGAAACTAAAACACCAAGAGAAAAAATCTATATAAATGGTGTAGATGTTACAATACTAAATGAGAGAATACAAGTAAGAAACAATAGTGGAGAGTTAATAACAACAAGCTACAAAGACTATACAAAACAAAAAATTCAAGAAGAGTTTAGTTCTTTAGATGATTTCTTAAATAAATGGTCAAAAGCAGACAAAAAACAAGCAATTATAGATGAACTTTACGAAAAAGATATTTTATTTACAGAGCTAAAAGATGAAATTGGAAAAGATATAGATGTATTTGACTTAATTTGTCATATAGCTTACGATAAACCACCACTTACTAGAAAAGAGAGAGTAAAGAGTGTTCAAAAGCGAGATTATTTTACAAAATATGAGGGTACTGCAAGAGCAATTATAGAAAAATTACTTCAAAAATATTCTGATGAGGGAATAGAAGCCATTGAAACTATAGAAGTATTAAGACTTCCAGAATTTAGTCCTTTTGGAACAGCTATTGAAATAGTTAATACTTTTGGTGGTAGAAATAAATATTTAGAACTAATACAAGAGCTAGAGCAAGAAATTTATAAAGAGGCAGTTTAATAAATGAGTAAAAATATATCTTCTATAATAAAATCAATACAAAATATTATGAGAAATGACAAAGGTCTAAACGGTGATGCCCAAAGAATTGAGCAGTTAGGTTGGATGATTTTCTTAAAAATATTTGATGATAAAGATTTAGAGCTTGAACTAATCAAAGATGATTATATCTCACCAATTCCTAGTGAACTTCAGTGGAGAAATTGGGCTACAAATGATGAAGGAATTACAGGCGATGAATTACTTGATTTTATAGACAACAAGCTATTTACAACTTTAAAAAATCTATCAACATCAAACAAAAGAGCATTATTGATAAAAGAGGTTTTTGAAGGTAATAATAACTATATGAAATCAGGAACTATCATAAGACAAGTGATAAATAAAATAAATGAAGTCGATTTTAACAATAGCGAAGATAGACATCTTTTTGGGGATATTTACGAAACTATTTTAAAAGAGCTTCAAAGTGCAGGAAATAGTGGAGAATTTTACACTCCTAGAGCAATCACACAATTTGTTACACAAATGGTAAATCCTACTTTAAATGATATAGTTTTAGACCCAGCTTGTGGTACAGGTGGATTTTTGGTAAATGCAATAGAGCATATTACAAACAATAAAGAGCTAAAAACTCCAGAAGATAGAGTAACTTTACAAAACAATATAAAAGGAATGGAGCTAAAACCACTTCCACATATGTTGGCACTTACAAATTTGATTTTACACGATATTGAGCTACCAAATATTATATATGATGATGCCCTTTCAAAAGAGTTATCTTCAATATCAAACAAAGATAAAGTAAATTGTATCTTAGCAAATCCACCATTTGGTGGAAATGTAACAGACGGTATGGAAACAAATTTTCCTATGAACTATCGTACAAAAGAGAGTGCAGATTTGTTTTTGATTTTAATGATTGAGTATCTAAAAGAAGATGGAAAAGCTGGAATAGTTCTTCCAGATGGCTCACTCACAGGAGATGGGGTAAAACAAAGAATTAGAGAAAAACTCTTAACAGATTGTAATCTTCATACAATTGTGCGACTTCCAAACTCTGTATTTCAACCTTATGCTTCTGTTGCTACAAATTTACTATTTTTTACAAAAGGAAAACCAACATCTGAAATTTGGTATTATGAACACAAGTTACCAGAGGGACAAAAATCATATAGTAAAACAAAACCTATAAAAATAGAAGAGTTTGATACTTTAAAATCTTGGTGGAACAATAGAGTTGAAAATGAACAAGCTTGGAAAGTAAATATAGAAACTATAAAAGCAAATGGTTATAACTTAGATATTAAAAACCCACACAAAGAAGAAGATGAACAAAACCACACTTCAACAGAGCTTTTGGATATGCTTTCAAACTCTTTTTTAAAGAGCAATAAACTTTTAGAAAAATTAAAAAGTGAATTAATATGAGTAATTGGCAAAAAGTTAAAATTGGAGAACTCTTTGAATTAGAAAAAGGCTTACTTCAAAGTTCAAAATGTACAGAGGGAGAATATACATTTATAACAGCTGCACAAGAGTGGAAAACCCATAATAATTATTCTCACGAATGTGAAGCTTTAATATTTGCAGCAGCTGCTTCAGGTTCACTTGGAAGAACACATTATATTGATGATAAATTTATAGCTAGTGATTTGTGTTTTATTCTAACTCCAAAAAATAATAAAAAATATCCTATAAATCTTAAATTTTATCAATTTGTATTTAATTCTTTAAAAGATGAAATTGTAAAAAATACAAAAACAGGAACATCAAAAGAAGCTATAAATCAATCTAATCTTAGAAATTATGAAATACCATATTTTGAAATAGAAAAGCAAAACCTTTGGATAGATAAGCTTATAAATGCAAAATCAATAAGTGCTGATGTAAGTATAGAAATTGAAAATCAACAATCTCTTTTAAAACAATTAAAACAGACTATTTTACAAGAAGCAATAGAAGGGAAACTTACAGCAAATTGGAGAGAAGAAAATCAAAATATAGGTAGTGCAAAAGAGCTTTTAGAAGAGATAAAAAAAGAGAAAGCAAAACTTATAAAAGAGAAAAAAATAAAAGCCCAAAAACCACTTCCGCCAATAAGTGATGATGAAAAACCTTTTGATATTCCATCATCTTGGGAATGGTGTAGATTAGGGGATATTTTAAACATTGTTAGAGGTGGTTCTCCAAGACCAGCTGGAGACAAGAAATATTATGATGGAACAATACCTTTTCTAAAAGTTGCTGATTTAACCAAAGATGATGGAATGTATGTTGATGGTTATTCATACACTATAAAGGAAGCAGGTTTGCATAAAACTAGATATTTGCAAGAAGAAACTTTAATGCTAACAAATAGTGGTGCAACACTAGGTGTTCCTAAAATTTGTAATTTTCCAACCGCATTTAATGATGGAATTGCAGCTTTTATTCGTATGAATATAAGCTTGTTTAAGCCATTTTTTTATTATTTACTAAAGTCAAAAACAACTTGGTTTTTAAAAGAAGCTTCGAGGGGACAAGGGCAGCCAAATCTAAATACAGATATTATTGGTGAAACCATTATTCCTCTTCCACCACTTGAAGAACAAAAAGAGATAGTAGCGACAATAGAAAAACTTTTTGCTATTTGTGATGAACTTGAGAACGAAATCAAACAAAACAAAACAACAGTTGATAAGCTTATGGCAACAGTCCTTAAAGAAGCATTTGAAACTAAGGAGAATAATAATGAATATAAAGCTTGATGGTGGTTCAACCGATTTACATATGATAGCACTTAGTGATATGAAAAAACTTGCTGAAAGTATTCAAAAAATTTCATATAATTATGAGTATGAGCGATATGGTACTCGCAATAGAGAGATTTATATTCAAGCAAATAAAGAGGGTAGTTTTGAAATTGTTCTAGGATTGATTGATATTGTAAATTATCAAACTATTTTAGAAGGATTAGCAGGTGCATTTTTATATGATTTGATTAAAAAAATGAAAAGCTATACTCAATCTAAAGAATTTGTGGAAGATATTAAAAAACTTATTGATACTACATTTGAAATTGCAACCGAATTGGCAGAAGAAGAGTATTTTAATTCTCAATTTGTTAATAAAAAACAAACTATTGAAAGTAATTTGAAAAAAATTAATGCAGAATTTTCGAATTATAATGCAATGAAGCAAATTTCTTCGATAATTGCTCAAAATGAAGAAAAATCACTAAAACCTACATCAATTAAGATGATTGCGAAGAATGATATAGAACTTGAAGAAGTTTTAGAAATCAATATATCCAATAAACATATATTTGACAGTAATGAATTAGATAATATTAAAATAGATAATATAATCATTTCTGGTGTACCAGATGGATTAACAAGAAGTAGTAAGTTTTTTTATATAGATGTAGATTTTATAGGAAAAATGAAAATTAGAGCGACAGATAAACAGTTGTCAAAAATGAGTGATTATTTTAAAAATTCTCAAGCTGTAAAAATTGAAGTAGAGCCTATTATTAAAATTGGTGAACTTATAGAAACGAGAGATGCAAGACTTATTAAGATTATAGAGGAGTAATTTAAATGTATATTAATAAATCAAGAGTTCAAAATGTTGATAAATATTTAACTTTATTTAAAGAAGATGAAGAGGTATCAATTGTATTAAGTGATATAAGTACATTTGAAAAACAACTCAGAAATATGGGTTTTAGTAAAGAGTTTGATATAGGAGAACAATTACTACCCTCTATTGTAGGACCTATATCAAAAGTAAATGCAATAGGTAAAGAAATAATATTAGATAATTTGCCAAAGATAACTTTTTATGTATCACAAGATAGAAATTTTAAAGATTGGCATGGCAATAACCATAGTCGCTCAATTGATATTCCATATAAAAAATTTCAACGAGACTATATTAATGCCTATTCAATAGAATTAATTATTAGAAAAGATAATCAAAATAATAAGATATTAACTCATCGTACACAAGTAAAAAAATCTGATAAAGAACAGGTTAAACATATAATTAATTTATTTTTAGAACTATTTGGTTCTTGTGAAATAGTAGGAGTAGATTTTATATCAAAGGTAAAAACAAAAATTAAAAAAGTAAATTGGCACATATTGCCTCAAGGTGAAATGCCTTGGGAGAGATTGAGACATAATTTAAATGAAATGCTTGATATAGTTAAAGTTGAATATAAAGAAGATGCTCTTAATAGATTTGAGTTTATTAATAAATTTGCACCAAATTTTGTTGCAAGAGGAAATGGTGGATTTAATGATTATGTAGTCTTTGCTTTTGAAGATAAAAATTTATTTGTTATGGAAAACGCATTTGCAGGAAATGCTACATATGTATTTAGGGATGATTGGATTAATATATCTCAATTAACAAAAGCTCAGATACTAAAAGAAAATTTACAAGAAGATAGATTAATACATAAAAAGAATTGGAAAAGATTGATAACGGAAAAATTAGGATAAATATGAAGAATAATCTTCCAACTGAACTGTTTGAAAATAAGCAGTTAAAATTATCTCCACTTTTAATCAAATCGTATATTGATAAATTAAATGCACTTGGTAAATTTGAAGAATCAAAAGCAAATTTGCAAGGTTCAATAGGTGGTAATGATGAAGATGAAGCAATAAATCATTTTGTAGGAAGATTCCCAAATGGTGCAGTAAGATCACAATATGTTGTAATTAATCCAGATGGAGATTTAAATCATATTGCATCACAACTAGCAACTGTATTTTCTGATAAAAAATTAAAGATATTATATTTACCGTGTGGAAGTGGTGCTGGATTGATTGGTTTACTTACTACTTTATTTACATTAAGACAACACAAGTATTATCCAACTTTACCATTAGATATTGAAATTATAGGTGCTGATTTTTCAAGTGATGCTTTGAAAATTTTTGATGAAATGATGAATTCAATATCGAAAGATTTTTTAAAAGTTGGAATTAATATATCATACTCTACAAAACAGTGGGATGCTACAAGTAACACTGAGACAATGAAATTAATGCATTATTTGTTTGCTACTAATGCAGATGAATATTTTGTATTCTTTTCTAATTTTTCAGGTGCTACAGGTACTAATAATAATTTTGACGATTCATTTCGTACTATATTGGATTATGTTGCTACTATTGGTAAAAATTCTACTATATTGTGGATAGAACCTGGGAATTTTAAAAAAGCAGAAAAGTTGTTTAAAAGAATTGGAGAGTTAATCGAATCAATCAAAAAACTTTGGACACAGTTTACTGATTTAAATAGCAATGCTTGTGAAATTTCAACAAGAGAATTCAAATTTATTCATCCAACTTCTTTTAATGAGTTGCGAGGAAATATATCTGGATTAAGATTAATTGTAGATGGGCAAGATAAATGATAGATATAAAGAAAATAGCACTTAGAGCCATTAATTCAAGCAGACGAACTTCTCCATCTACATATGTAGCTCTTAGGCTATTGCTTGATAATCAGCAAAATTTAAAATGGTTAAAAAGCTATTGTGAAAGAAAATTAACTACAATATCAAAATGGTCTTATTTTGAATATCAATGGTTTAAAAAGATTGATGAAGAAGATAAACTAAATCATCGTAATTTTTATATTGGGAGTCCTACAACTTTACTTGTGGAAGCATATATTTTATCTATATTGTCAAAAGAAGAAATATTTAAAAACAATCCACAAAATTTCAGTTATTACCTTGCAGAAGATTATGCTAGTTATAATTATTCATACTACTATAAAGGTTATAAAAACAGAAATGTTTCTATCTCAAGCAGACTAGCAGAAGATGAAAACTTGAGAGCTTTTGTTTTTGATTTGAGTAATTATTACCCTAGTATGGATAAATCTTATGTCTATGAAAATTTTTCTAAGTATATGGAACAAACTAATATTGATGAAAAAATCAAAAAAGGCATTTTAGCTTTCATTAAATCATCTCTTGATGTTACAGTATCAGGAATAGCAGTCAATCCCGATATTGGTCATCTTCTTGGTAGTATTACTTTAAAATCATTTGATAATGAGATGTATGAAATTTTTGAAGATAAATATTTTAGGTATGTTGATGATATAGTAATTATTGATAATAAAGATAATGTTGAATATGTAAAAGCTATTTTATATGAAAAAATATCTAAAATAAAAGGTGCTATTTTAAATCAAGAAAAATATCAAGAGTTGGATGTGTCAGAATGGGAGCTTCTTACTAGTGAAATTGGTCATAATGATGAATTTATTAACTTACTTAATGACATTCAACTTTATTTGTCTATGCAAGATACTGTATCAGAAATACAAAAAGAGCTAAAAGACAATAAAATATCACTTCCTGTGTATAAACTTTACATAAATTCAAGGTATTCAGGATGGCAATCTTTTGTAAAATGGTTAAGTTATTATAATCCTTTAAATAGCTATAGAAAATCTTTAACTGTTGAAAAGTTAATAAATAGAGCTATAAAATTGAAGAAATTTTATATTGAAAGTTTAGAATCTTTGAATAAAATAGATACATCCGAACAAAATGTTCATCAAAAAATATTGCTTAAGAAGTATCATTTTTATATAAATAGGCTCATTTATTTATTTGATGTAAGTGAATTTGAGAGTAAATTATTACCTTTAATACCTACAACAAAAGATTTTTTTGAAACAAAATCTGTTATTGAAGCTTTGATAAAAAATGATATTTCAAATATATTGAATATTGGGGGTAAGTCTATTTTAACATTTGTAGAAATATCTAAAGCAAATTCTTTATCCAATCCAAAAATTAAGAAAAATATTTTAAAAGCTGATGACAAAACACAATTATATTCATTTGGAGTTTTATCTTTATATGGATTGAGCCAATTAAATCAAAGTATAGACATAGAACAAATAGAAGATAAAGAGATAAAATATTTTCTAAAATTTTGTGATGTTAATGCTCCTTTAGAAAGATTATTGAATGATTTTTCTTATAATGATGAAATTTTATCATTGAGGTTAAATGTATCAAAAGATGATATACTAGAAAAGCTATTTAGCAAATATGATAGTAAAGAAAAATTATATTTAGCTGGATTAACTTTGGATGAAAAGGGTTATTCTTCATTGTAAAGTAAATTTTTATCACTTTTAAAAATACTTAAAACTTCTCAGCCACAAGATACTGTCAATATACAAAATTTATACATAAAAAAAGGGTATTATTTCATTAATGCATATGAAAAAAAACAAATATCTATTAAAATTTAATTAACATTTTATTAAATATATTTAATTCATTTTCTAAAATATATTTAAGTTCAGTAGTGTTAGAAATAATTTCGAGTATAGAAGAATTATCTAATTCATTTTCTATCCAAAGAATTAACCTATCTTTATCTACCTCTTTTAGTTCAAATGAAGCAATCTTCGCATTTTTTGGTAACTCAAATTTTTTTAGTTCTAAAATAAAAGAATTTTTAATATCTAAAAAATCAAATTTTTGTTGAGTTTCCTCAATATATACTACAAAGTAATATAAAAATTTAATTATTTTTTCTCCTTTTCCTGAAAATTCTTCTATAATCTTTTCAAAAAAAGTTTGTCCTTTTAGCTTCTCAATTAATGATTTTATTTTAAATAAAATACTCTGAGTATTAATGAAATTTTCTAGTATATTATTAAGTTCATTTTCTTTATTGTTTTGAGTAGCTAAACATTGAGCTTTAAAACATTTTGAAGTATATCCATAAACAATTTTATCTAGGGATACTTGAATATCTATGTGAGTTAAAACTTTTTCAATTAATGTACCTAAGGAATTCCTTTTTTTTAGCATAGAAAGAGCATTTTTATTCATCTTTAATTTTTCAGCCAATTCAGCTTCATTTTTTAAATTTAACTCTTCTACTAAATATTTTATTGCCAAATCAGTATTTATAGGTTCCATTAAATTCCTTTTAAAGTTTTTCTTAAGATTATAAAGTGTACTATTCACTTATAAGTGAACATAGTATGTTGTAATGAATTATTCTACTATAAGTTAACTTAAATACAAAGAAAAAGGAATTTATGTGAAGGAGTTTGAATTTTTACTTATGAGTAAAAAAATAAACAATGTAAAGGATCTTATAGATAACATTGAAGCAATTATTGATGTTTTGAAAGAAGATATTTTAAGAATTTCAAAATCAAAAAAATTACACTTTTATGATTTTGATTTTACATATTCAACAGCTGTAAGTGTTTTAAATAATCAAATAAAAAAGAAACACTTAAATGGTGTAAAAAGATTTTTTAAACTCGAAAATATAGAAGATAAGTTAAATTGGTTAGTTTCTCGAATTTTAAATAATATGCGGAATTTGACAACAAATCCAAAATATAAGTTATATTTTAATCCCAAAAAGATTGATATTTATAAAGGGAATTATCAAGACAATGATGATTTTGAAAGAATGATTCAAATTTTAGATATTCAAGAATTGGATAAATCAATTATCAAAGAAGGTCTTATTAAAGTTTGGAAAGAAGCTAGATATGATGAAGATTTTGATTTTTTAGATTTTACAGAGTTATGTGAGAAGTATGGATTTGAAGTAGATGAAGTAGTTGGTAGCCACGAATCTGTTCAAATCCAATTTAAAAAATGTCGAAGTGGTAATTTTAGTTACCAACTTGAATTAATAATTTAAACCCAAAAGGAAGTAAATTAATGAGTGAAATATTAGCTAAAGTTAAGAAAAAAATCAATTTTCAATCTAGCCTTAATAGGCAGATTGAAGATATAAACTATATTTTATCACAAAAAAAGGCTCTTTTAGAAGAGCTTGAGATAGAAGAACTTACACAAGAAAAGCATAATTTAGAATCACAAATCATCAAAATAAAATTAAGCTTTGAAGATAGTTTTAATGATTTTATATATGACATAAAAGATATTAGTGAAGCCAAAAATATTGAATGGCTTATTCCTAGTGTACTTCCAAGCCAGTCAATTGGTGTTTTTTATGGTAATCCAGGGAGTGGAAAATCAACTATTATGATTGAATATTGTACTCAATTATTAAATACAAATAAGGATATATTTATTATATATATTGATGCTGATATGTCTGCTGTGAAACTTAAAGAAATAGGAATTGATAAATTAATCAAAACATATAAAGATAGATTTATATATGCTGGAAAGCAAGAAACAACAAATATTATTGAAAAAACACAAAGTTTTTTAGAAGAAATTGTAGAAGTTCAAAAAAAGTATAAGATGAGAAAATATCTTATTATAGAAGACTGCCTAACTCTTTTATCTCCTAAAAAAAATGGTTTCATTGATACTACTTTACTGTATAAATATGAAAAACAACTTAGAGATGCAGGAGGAACTATTATTTTAATCCATCACTTAAATAAAAGTGGAGTTTTTGCTGATTCTCAACAAATTGAAAATTTTGCAGATTATACCTATCTAGTTGAAAGAAATGATTTTAATAACTGTATACTACTAAAGCCACAAAAAGCAAGTAGGTTTGATATTCAACCAAAAGCATATAAGACCGAAGACCGAAAAATAATAGATGAAATAGACTTTTCTATGGCAAATATTTCATATCAAGAATCTAATTTTGTGAAAATAATTATTGACTTGCTACAAGATGGGGAGATGAATCAGTCAGAAATAATGAATTATTTAAAGCAATCCTCATTTTTCACAAAATTTGGTATTGGTGAGAAAAAAGTAATAGGATGGCTAGATAAATGGGCAAAAGATGGTAAATGGAAGTATGTGCAAAGAGCAAATGAGAAAAATGCAAAATATTTTTTCATAGAACAAACTGCAAAACTTACAAAACTGCCAAACAGTGATAAAGAGGAGATTTAAGATGAAAAATATTGAAAGACCAAGATTTCTAAGAGCAAAAGAGTTAGCAGATTATTTATGTATAGGCGAAAGTACAGTATGGTATTATCTTAAAATTGGAAAAATCAAAAGTATAAAAATAAGCCCAAAAGTAACTTTATTTAATGTTGCAGAAGTAGAAGAAGCTTTATGCTCTTAATATCATAATAATAAAAAATGAGTTATAATGATTATCTTTTATAACTCATCTTATTTTTGTTAAAAAAATAATTGGGTGGTTTTTTGGGTGAATGTAAAAAAATCGTATCTTGCAAACTACTGTTTTATAGTATTTGGAGATATTTTTCCGACTCCTACTGGGTACCACCTAATCTTATTATAAATCTAAAAAATTCATATGTACATAATATCTTCCATTATTTCAATAGAATATCAATAATTTTTACCAAAATTAAGTGAAATTTAAAATATAAACTGTAAAATCAAAGCCAAATTTTATCAAGGAGATTGTTTTATGAATAAAATCAAAACTTTAGGCTTAGGGTTTGTTACAGCAACTATGTTATTTACAGGTTGTGCTACAACAGAGTTACAAACAAATGCAAAAATGACTCAAAGTATTTTTATAAACCCAGTTAAAAAAGAGTTAAGAACTGTGTTCTTATCGAGTAAAAATACAAGTGGGCAAAAAATAAATCTTGAAAATACTATTATTGCTGAATTACAAGCAAAAGGTTATACTGTAGTAGATGATCCAGATGCTGCAACTTATGTTTTAATGGTAAATGTATTATATTGTGATAAAAAACAAGAAAATAATGCTGCAGGTGGTGCATTAGGAGCAGGAGCAATTGGAGCTGGTGTTGCTGGATATAATGGTGGAGGAGCTGGTGGAACAATAGGAGCTGGTCTAGGGGCTGCTTTAATTGGTGGTTTAATAGCAAAAGCAACAGAAGATACAATTTACCAAATGCAAGTTGATATTGTAATTAGAGAAAAAGCAAAAGGTCCTGTATATGCTTCTAATTCAACAGCTGCTGGACAATCTAGTGTAAGTGATAGTAAAAAATCTGGATTTATTAACAGTTTTGGTGGAAGTGTAAAAGATACTAATGCAACTGGTCATTTAAATTCAAATATGGCAAATGCACAATCACAAAGTTTTGAAACAGATTATATTGAACATAAAACTATGATGTTTGCTGAAGCTACAAAAATGAAATTAACTTTAGCTGAAGCTACTCCTATTTTAGAAAAACAAATCTCAAATCAAATTGCAGGTCTATTCTAAAAAATAAAAATGCACTAAAATTTAGTGCATTTTTCTTATTAAACTCTTTAAAAATTAACAAAATCCATTTAAAAGCGAATTTTTAGTAAAATAAAACAATTTTATTTTAAGGTCAAAAAAAGATGTTAGAAATTTTAGGTGGATTATCTACTAGAGTAAAAACTGGTATTGTTTTGATGATTGTAACATTAATTATTGGTTACATTGATTCATATTTTCTATTTTGGTTAGTATTTGGTATTATGCTTTTAATTGCTGTAAAAGAGTCAAAGGATTTATACAAATTAGAAGATAAAAGTATATATATCTATATTGTGTTACTTTGGGTTGCAGTCTATTTTTATCCTATGCCTGTAGATTTGATTTTCATCGTAGCTGTTGGATATGCTTCACAACTTGCATATAAAAGAAAACTTGATAGAAAAATGGTTTTACCTCTTCTTTACCCAACAGCATCATTTGTATTTTTAATATCACTTTATAGTGAATTTGGAGTAATGGTCCTATTTTGGTTATTAGTAATTGTTGCTGCTACTGATACAGGAGCATATTTTGCAGGAAAAGCTTTTGGAAAAACTCCTTTTAGTGAAACAAGCCCAAATAAAACACTTGAAGGTGTTGTTGGTGGTATGGTTTTAGCAATAATTTTAGGTACATTAACTTCTATAAATGAAATAGGAATTTTAGGTGCAGTTATTGTTTCAGCTGTTGTATCACTTGCAAGTGTATTTGGAGATTTATATGAAAGCTATTTAAAAAGAGAAGCTGGAGTTAAAGATAGTGGGAATATTCTTCCAGGTCATGGAGGGGTTTTAGATAGAATAGATGGTTACCTTTTTGGTGCAATTGTAATGCTAGTTTTATTAAGAGTAATTATTTGATAATTTTAGGAAGTACAGGTTCTATTGGGGTAAATACCCTAGAGATTGCAAAAAAATATAAACTAAGTGTTGAGGTTTTAGTTGCAGGTAAAAATATAGAGCTTTTAAACTCTCAAATAAAAGAGCATAATCCAAAAAAAGTGATAATTGCTTCAAAAGCTGATTTACACAAAGTAAATCATCAAAATGTAAGTTTTGGTGAAGAGGCTATTTTAGAAGCTATACAAAATAGTTCATCAAATATTGTTGTAAATGCACTTGTTGGATTTTTGGGACTAAAACCAACTTTAAAAGCCATAGAGTGTGGCAAAAAGTTGTGTCTAGCAAATAAAGAATCTTTAGTTGTTGCAGGAAAATTTATAGATAAATCAAACCTTAGAGCAATAGATAGCGAACACTTTGCTTTATGGTATTTACAACAAGAAAAAAAAATAGACTCAATGCTAATAACTGCAAGTGGTGGAAGTTTTAGAAATACCCCAATAGAGAGTTTAAAAAATGTAAGTGTAAAAGAAGCTTTAAATCACCCAAACTGGAAAATGGGAAATAAAATTACAATAGATAGTGCAACAATGACAAATAAAATGTTTGAACTTCTTGAAGCTTTTTGGCTTTTTGACACAAAAAAACTTGATGCCATAATAGAGCCAAAATCTTTGGTTCATGCCTTTATAAACTTTACAGATGGGAGCACAACAGCACATATTGCAAATGCTTCAATGCAACTTCCAATTGCTTATGCCTTACTTGATAAAATAGAAGATGAGATTTTAAAACCTGTTGATCTGCTTGAAATCTCATCTTTGGAGTTTAAAAAAATAGAGAGTTCAAGATACCCAATTTGGGATTTAAAAAATGAAATTTTAGATAATCCAGATTTAGGAGTTATTTTAAATGCTGCAAATGAAGTAGCAGTTTCAAAGTTTTTGGCTGGAAAAATTGGCTTTTTGGATATTTCAAAAATTTCAATTGATGCAATAAATAAATTTCATAGACTTAAAGCTTCAAATATAGATGATATTTTTTTAATAGATAAAGAAGTGAGAAAATATTGTGACTCTTGATTTACTAATACCATTTGCAATTTTGCTTATACTTGTAATCTATTTAATATATACTAGAACAAAATTTGAAAAAGATATGCTAAAACTTTATGAAGAGAAGTTTGAAGAGTGGAAAAAACACACTCCAATACAAACAGAAGAGAAACCAAGAAAAGAACTTGTCGCACTTGTCTTTGAAGAAGAGTATAAGTTAAAAGTTGAGATGTTTAAAGATATTGAAGATAGATTAAAAAGAGCAAAATTTGATACAAAACTAATAGGAAATAACAATGAGTAAAAGAGTTTTAATACTTCACGGGCTTAGTGGAAGTGATTTTCCACATTGGCAAAATCATTTAGCACAAGATTTAATAAAAGAGAATTACACTGTATCTTTTCCAAGCTTACCAAATAAAAATAGCCCAGATTTAAATGAGTGGAAAGAGTTTATAAGAAAAGAGATAGAGTATTTTAAGCCGAATATTGTAGTTTGCCACTCTTTAGCAAATATTTTATGGTTTCATATTTGTGATGAGCTTGATATAAAATTAGAAAAACTAATGCTTGTAGCACCTGTTAGAAACGAAGTTTTAGAAGAAGCAAAAACTTTTTTTCCATACCCAATTGCAAAAGATTTAAAATCTATTGAAGTAATTATGGCAGCTTCAACAAATGACCCATATATGAGTATAGAAGAGGCTATAAATCTGCAAAGTAAGTTAAATATCGGAATGAAGATTATGGAAAATGCAGGGCATATAAATCCAAGTGCTGGATTTGGAAAACTTGATTGTGCTTTTGAATGGATAAAAGCTTGTAACGGAACTGGGATTTTCTCAAAGAGAGTGCAAAGCACAAGAATCCCAGCAGAAAAATAAGGATAAAATCTATGATTTTAGCGATTGTCCTCGTCGTAAACTCCTGCGGGATAAATTTCACGCAATCAAAGATTGCTGAAATGTATGAATCTTTTTATAAGGATAAAACCTATGATTTTAGCGATTGAAAGCTCTTGCGATGATAGTTCTATATCTATTACAAAAATAGAGACTTTGGAGCTAGTTTTTCATAAAAAAATTTCTCAAGAGTTAGAGCATAGCATTTATGGTGGAGTAGTTCCAGAACTTGCTGCTAGGCTTCATATTGAAGCACTTCCAAAAATCTTAGCAGAGTGTAAAGATTACCTAAAAGATTTAAAAGCTGTCGCAGTTACAAATGCCCCTGGATTATCTGTAACTCTAACAGAGGGTGTTGCTATGGCAAAGGCTATAAGCATTGCACTCAATATTCCAATAATTGCTGTAAATCATCTAAAAGGTCATATTTACTCTCTTTTTATAGAAAAAAAGGAGATTTTCCCAATTACAGTTTTGCTAGTTTCTGGCGGACATACACAAATCATTGAAGCAAACTCTTTAAATGAGATGAAACTAGTTGCTAGAACCTTAGATGATAGTTTTGGTGAGAGTTTTGATAAAGTTTCAAAGATGTTAAATCTAGGTTACCCTGGGGGGCCAATGATTGAAAAATATGCAAAAAATGGAGATGAAAATAGATTTGATTTTCCAATACCATTAAGTCAAAGCCGAAGAATTGAGTTTAGTTATTCAGGGCTTAAAAATGCTGTAAGACTTGAAATTGAGAAACTTGAACGCACCACTTTAGAAGAGCAGGATATTGCAAATATAAGTGCTAGTTTTCAAAAAACAGCAGTTTTACATATTATTCAAAAATTAAAGAAGCTGTTTAAACAAAAAGCACCCAAAGATTTTGCAATAGTTGGAGGGGCGAGTGCAAATCTATTTTTGCGAAAAGAGTTAGAAACTTTATGTAAAAAATATGATACAAGATTGCACCTTTCAGAGTTGAAATATTGTTCAGACAATGCTGCAATGATTGGTCGAGTTGCAGTTGAACAGTATAAAATAGGTGAATTTATAAATTTAGAAGATTTAGATATAAAGACAAGATTAAAGGATTATTAGAAGATGGGAATTGCAGAGAAGTTAGCTTTGGGGCTTGGTGCGAAGCTTGAAGGAAATAGCTTTGACACAAAAAAAGAGGATAAAGGAAAAATCAAGGTTCAAAAAGAAGAGGCAAAAGTAATCTTAGCAAAAAATCAACATCAATTGGTTTTCTCTTTAGAAAAGAGAAATGGAAAACCAGTTACTATTGTTGGAAGATTTCAAATTGAAGATGAAAAAAGAAAAGAGATTTTAAAACTTCTTAAAACTAAACTTGCCTGTGGTGGCTCAATAAAAGATGAAAATATAGAGATTCAAGGTGATTTAAAAGATAAAATTAGAATCATAATGGTTGATAATGGGTGGAAATTTAAAAACTAAAACAAAAGGAGACAAGCTTGTGAAAAAGGTTTTTTATGAGGTAAATAGTTTAGATAAAAAATCTTACACAAAATATTTTTTAAGTGAAGATATTTTGATGGAACATGCAAGTCTTTCTATCTTTAACTACATAAATAAGAATTTTAAAAAAAATAGCACTGTTTTAATAGCTTGTGGAAGTGGAAACAATGGTGCAGATGGATTGGCATTAGCTAGACTTTTACAAGAGAAATATAGTGTAAAAATCTTTCAAATAAACAAAGCAAAATCTTCTATGGCAAAACTACAAGAACAAAGATGTAAAGCTTTAAAATTAGATTTTGTAAGTGAAGTTTATGAAGCAGATATTATTGTTGATTGTATATTTGGAAGTGGACTAAATAGAAAAATAGATGAAAAAACAATATCTTTAATTGAAAATTTAAACTCTTTTTCATCTTTTAAAATAGCTTGTGATATTCCAAGTGGAATAGATATAGATGGAAAAATAGAGAGTGTAGCATTTAAAAGTAATATTACTTTTACAATGGGAGCTTTAAAACTGGCACTTTTTAGTGATATAGCAAAAGATTATGTAGGAAAAATTAAAATTGTAAATCTAGGATTTGATAGCAAAAAGTATGAAGATGATACAGATATATTTTTACTTGAAAAATCAGATTTAGTTTTACCAAAAAGAGAAGATAAAACTAGCCAAAAAAGTACCAATAAAGGAAGTTTTGGACATACAAATATAGTTTGTGGAGAAAAAGAGGGTGCAGGAGTTTTAGCAGCACTTGCTGCTTCTTCTTTTGGTTCAGGACTTGTTACAGTTGTAAGTAATCAAAAAATAGCCTTGCCATATCATATTATGCAAAGTAGCACTATTAGTAAAAACTGCACAGCTATTGCTTTTGGAATGGGTTTAGGAGAGTTTAAAAAAGAGCATATAGATATTTTAAAATTAAATATTCCAAAGGTTTTGGATGCTGATATTTTTTATGAAAAAGAGATTTTAAAATATTTAGATGAAAATGTTGTTTTAACTCCACATCCAAAAGAGTTTGTATCACTTTTAGCATTAAGCAATATTGCAAATATAGATATAAAAACTTTGCAAGAGAATAGATTTTTCTATGTAAAAGAGTTTTGTAAAAAATATCCAAAAACAACTTTGCTTTTAAAAGGTGCAAATGTAATAATCTCACAAAATGAAAAAATATATATAAACACCCTAGGAAAAGCAAGATTGAGTAAAGGTGGAAGTGGAGATGTTTTAAGTGGTTTAGTAGCTTCACTTTTAGCTCAAGGCTATGAAGCTTTAAATGCAACTATCTGTGGCAGTTTAGCACATACCCTTGCTAGTAATAGAGTCAAAAAATCTTCTTATGCACTAAAACCACAAGATATTATAAAAATGGTTGAAAAACTATGAAAGCAATTATGATTCAAACAACTTTTACAAATCAAAAAGAAGCAGAAGATTTTGCACAAATTTTAATAAAAGAGAAATTGGCTGCTTGTGTACAAACTTATGATATAAAATCTTTTTATTTTTGGGAAAAAAGAGTTTGTAGTGATAATGAAACACTTTTAAATATAAAAACAAGAAAAAGTTGTTTTAAGAAAATAAAAAGCAAAATTTTAGAACTACATAGTTATGATTTGCCCGAAATTATTTCGATAAAACTAAAAAATGTTAGTAAAGAATATTTAAAATTTATTAAGGAAAATACAAAATGAGCGATATATTAAAAATTGGAAAATATGAACTAAATAGTAGATTGATTGTAGGAAGTGGAAAATATAAAGATTTTGATACAACTAAAGAAGCAACACTTGCAAGTGGAAGTGAGTTAATCACTGTTGCTATAAGAAGAGTAAATATTACAAATCCAAATGAAGAGAATTTACTAGATTATTTCAAAGATACAAATATTAAGTTTTTGCCAAATAGTGCAGGTTGCAAAAATGCCGAAGAAGCTGTTACAACTTTTAGGCTAATGAGAGAAGCTACAGGAATTGATTTAATAAAACTAGAGATTATTGGAGATTTTTCTAAAACCCTATATCCAGATGTTATTGAGACAATAAAAGCTTGTGAGATATTAAAAAAAGATGGTTTTACAGTTATGGCATATACAAGTGATGATTTAATTGTTGCAAAAAGACTTGAAGATGTAGGAGCTGATGCTATTATGCCTTTAGCTGCACCAATAGGAAGTGGTTTAGGTGTTCAAAATAGATACAATGTAGCTTTTATAAAAGATAGTGTAAAAGTTCCTGTTATTGTAGATGCAGGAGTTGGATGTGCTAGTGATGCAGCTATTTGTATGGAATTAGGAGCTGATGGAGTTTTAACAAATACAGCAATAGCTTGTGCAAAAGATCCAATTTCTATGGCAATAGCTATGAAACATGCAGTAATAGCTGGAAGACTTGGATATAAGGCAGGAAGAATAGAGAAAAAGCCATTTGCAAGTGCATCTTCACCTCTTAATGGATTGATTCAATTTTAGTAATTTAGAGGAAATTTGAATTTTTTTTAAATTTCTTCTAAAAACCCTTGACAAAAGAAAAAATATATAATATAATTCCGTCCACTTTTTAAGAATAAAGAGTGAAATTCGGGGCGTAGCGCAGTCTGGTTAGCGCACCTGGTTTGGGACCAGGGGGCCGGAGGTTCGAATCCTCTCGCCCCGACCATTTATTTTTCAATGGTAGGTATAGCTCAGTTGGTTAGAGCATCGGGTTGTGGTTCCGAGGGTCGTGGGTTCGAGCCCCATTATCTACCCCATTTTATTTTAAGCTTCCATAGCTCAGCTGGATAGAGCAACGCCCTTCTAAGGCGTAGGCCGTACGTTCGAATCGTACTGGGAGTACCATTTTGGTTTAGAATACCAACTAAACTTTTAAAACAATATATGCGGATGTGGTGAAATTGGTATACACGCCAGACTTAGGATCTGGTGCCTCGCGGTGTAAGAGTTCGAGTCTCTTCATCCGCACCACTACAAACACTTCAGAAACCCCCATTTTATCGTACAATCAAACACTTTGGGAAACTTTTGATAAACTTAATCAAACTGAGAAACTTTTAAAGAAATTATCATTATATAATGAGAAATATTTACTCAATAGGAATGGTATTTATTATTTTGTAATAAGATTTAATGAATCAATTATTTTTAAAAAATCTTTACATACATCTAACCTCACTTTAGGTATCCTTTTAAAATTAAAAATATTATATAGGTTGAGTAAGATGGGATTTGTCGGAAAAGGATACACAACATTTATAGGTAAGAATTCTTTGAATTTAGTCGCAGAAAATGAGACAGAAGAAAAGTTACTTAAAGAGATTGAAAAAACTATTGTAAATAAAATCAAAAGATTAAAAACTCAACAACATAGTGTAAATATTGAAACTGATGAAATAAGAGATACAAATAGTCTTAAAAAATTAACAGATGAATATATTAAATATAGAGAGAAAGTTAAAACATCTGTAAAAGTAATGTATAAATTTAAACAATGTATTGAATTTCTAAATATATATTTTGGTGAAAAAAAATTAGTGAAAGATATTACACAAAAAGATAATATGGATTTTCAACTTTTTTTACTATCAATTCCATCAGATTGGAAAAAGAAAAAAGATTTAGTTGGTAAAGATTTAAAACTAATCTATGAGAAAACTCCTAAAATGTTAGATAAGTATGAAAAACTTAAAGTATCAACTGTAAATGAGATTATTAAAAAAGTTATAACAATATTTGAATATTTTGAAGAAAATACCTATATATACAAAAATCCATTTAAAAAAGTTGGAAATGGTATTAAAAGAGTAGAAACAGAAAAAAGAGAATTTTCTGAGAGTGAATTAAAAGGAATATTTTTTTATTTAAATACTAAAGATTTGATAGAAGAATATAGATTTATGAAATTCTTACTTTACTGTGGATTGAGAAGAGAAGAGGGATTAATACCTACTGTTGGTGATATTGATTTTGAGAAATCTTTGATTGAAATTGATGGTAAAAAAACCAAAAATTCTAAAAGAATTTCTATTATTCATAAAGATATAGTTGATGATTTAAAAATACAAATGGATGGAAAAAATAGTGATGATTACTTATTTTTCAATATAAAATTAACCAATAAATATAGAAGTGAAAAAATTGGAACTAAATTAAATGGTTACATTAAAGATGTTGTTGGAGAAGAAACTAAAAAAGTTGTTGATTTACATAGTTTTAGAAAAAATTTCTCACAAACTATCAGTTTAAGTGGATTTTTTTCAGATTTAGAGATTAAAACATTGGTGGGTCACTCTACAAAAAGTGATGTAACTGATACCCACTACATTAGGGGTAAGAGAAATTGGAAAACCCTTAAAGAAAGAATAGATAAGGTTGATTTCTCTATCTATTTTTCATCATCTGATTTTTTACCTATCTAAGTTAGGGGAAATTATTCCCCAAAATAAACAATGTTAAAATTCTTTTTTATCCAATCAATTAGAATAAAGTTTTCACAGTAAATTGAATTACTCATAATCTGTAAAGTTATTGGATTATTTTTATCCAAACTCTTAAAATCTATATCATCAAAATATTTTTTGTGTAAATCATCATAG
Organism: Arcobacter vandammei; assembly: GCF_016106035.1. Classification (GTDB taxonomy): domain Bacteria; phylum Campylobacterota; class Campylobacteria; order Campylobacterales; family Arcobacteraceae; genus Aliarcobacter; species Aliarcobacter vandammei. The sequence goes on along the minus strand of NZ_JADKPZ010000001.1, from coordinate 31,115 downwards.
TAGTTGATAGTGTCATTCTGTAATCTAATTTCATCTATATTTTGTGATTTTTTAAATATTTTATATCCATTGTAAAAGAATTCAAACAATACAGATGAATCTAATATATTGATTTCATCTTTTCCATTTTTAATCTCTAATAATAGATTTTTTAAATTTATTTTTGATACATCACCATCTGTATTAATATTTTCAAAATCTAAATATGTTTCAATAAGAATGTTTTTTATAATTGTTGGTAGTTTCATAGTTTTTCTCCTAAAGATATTTGGTTTATTTGGAATAATTGGGTTAATTGAGATAATTATCTCAATAAAGAATTTCTAATATCATCAGATGTTGGATTGATGTAATTCAAAGTTGTTGATATATTCTTATGTGATACAAAATGTTGAATGATTTTTGGATTTATACCACTTACACCCATTTCTGTGATAATTCCTTTTCTAAAACTGTGTGTTGAATAATTTTTCCCTAATACAATTTGAATAAGTTGATTGAAATCTTTAGTAAATCCAATTGAATTAAGATTATTTCTTACATTATTTCTTTTATGGATAAAGTAACCATTTATATCAGTTTCATTTTCAATCAGTTTTTTTAAAACCTTTACAGATTTTTCAGATAGTGGAATATGTCTGATAATTTTTTGTTTTTTAACATATATAGTTAATTCAGATTTTTCAATTCCATCTTTTATATCTTTGATTTTAATATCTAAAATTTCAGATACTCTCATTCCACCCATATATAAAATTTCCAAACTTCTTAACCATTTGATTTTTGTCGTTTCAAATGTTTCTAATCCATTTATATATGATTTAAGAATTTTATATTCTCTTTCTAAAATTGGTTTTGAATTTCTTTGTGTATTTTTTGGTCTCATTGATTTTATCCCTTAAAAGTATTAATAAATATCATCCTACCGTAAAAAAATACTTTACGGAAGGGCGACTTTTTAGGGTTTTGAAGTGATTCCCTTAATTAGGGAAATCTTATTAAAATGGTTGTTTTAATATGTTTAGAAATCTAAGTTAAATACACCATTGTTATCTAATTCAAATTTTTCTTCTCTGTAAACCATAAAATCATCTGTTAGAATTTTTTCTTTTTTTTCATCATTGTATTGTGAAAACTCTCTGTATATAATTTCACCTTTATATACAATGTAATCCCAATATTGATCAGAATCATCTTCAGATTTAATTTTAAAGATAATATCAAACATCAAACCAAATGTGATATAAAATCCCAATGGAGGATACCCTTTTGTTTCATATCTCATTGATTTATTTTCATATTCAGTTGATAAGTAAAATCCATTTGATGTTTGAATAAATCTACTCCAAATTTTATTTTGAATAACTTCTGTTAATTCATTATATTGAATACCATTAATTGTTACATCTGTATTAGTAAAGAAATTATGAAAGTTAAACATTTTATTACCATTTTCAGAAATATCCATACCAATTTCCACAAATCTATCCACCTCAGTTTGTTTACCCATCATATTTACTTCATTATAAACCCAATTACCCATAGTAGTATTTTCCTTTCTTACTATTTTAAATTTAATTATTGAGATAAACTCACTTCTTTCCCATTTACATCTTTATTATAGAGAGATATTGAATCTCCCTCAGTTTCGGTTATCCAATTTTTTTCTGTTGGTTAAAACCTATATTATTTGAAGGAGTTGAAACATTTTGTTTCACCCCTTTTGAAAAGTGTTTGATAGTTTTGATAACACTCTCTTTTTTAATCATCTTTGGGGTTATATCACCATCAACATCTAAGTAACCATATTTGATTAGGTTAGATACACTCATTGGAAACTCATTTGTTACTCTGTGATACTTACATTTGAGAGTTTCACTCTTATCTGAGAATCTTTGGAAAATATCTTTGATACCATTGGTTTCCAACATCTGTTTAGTTTCAGAGATTGAAACATACTCATCCATACCAATTTGTTGTTTCAATGAGTTTACAGATTTTTATCATAAACCCATTTTCCCAATCTTTTCTTTCTTTTCAATCTACCACTATCACATAGAATGTTTAAACCATTTTGGTTAGTGAATGGAAGTAACTCCAAAACATCTTTTGTTGATAATGAAAAATTTATTGTTTTCATTTTGTATCCTTAGTATTGAATTTAAAGAGGAAGTATCACTTCCTCCTTTGTATATAAATTATATAAAGAGAGTGAATCCGAGGGAGATTCAGTAGTTGGTTGGGGTTGGAATTACCCAACCTTTTTACCACCTCTCTCAAAACTTTCAATCCAAATCATTTTGTATTGAGGGTTACTTCTACTTCCATACCATTGTTTTCTCCAAAACCCATTTACTGTGTGATGAGATTTTGTGTGAGGTTTATAATCCCCTCTATTTGATGGTTTTATTTTATAAGGGTTAAACTCTTCTACAAATTCATCATAAGTGTAATAAACAATGGTATTGTTTTTGATATAGTTGATAAAAAACTTATCAATACTTTTTGAATAGGTTTTGTTTCTGATTACAAAACCATCAATCATACTTACTCTTTTTTTTCTTTTCTCCTTAACTACTATTTGGGAGATAAGATTTCTTATGAATGGTGAATGTGTGAATTTTGTATAGTTTCTATCAACTATATAAAACCCATCTTCCATACCATCAACATCTCTTACAATCACTATCTCAAAGTTTTGATATTGAGAAGATAGGAATTGGTTACACCACTCATCATCATTGTATAACTCTATACATCTGTGATAACCCATCACATACAACCAATCACTTTTGATACTCTTTACAACATCTTCTACTTTGTAATTACTCATTGGTAACTCCTTCTTTTTGTTTTGTTACTGTAATTATTCCTAACTACCGAATCTCAATAAAATTCGCTCCACCAACTCTCATAACCGAAGGAAAATCCCTTTAAATAGGTATCTTTTCCTTTTGATACTCATATATTACAATCATAGTTAATCTCTCTAAGAGTCGGTTTTTTGTTCAACCACAATTAACGGAAAAGAAGGTAAAATCAATAACTATTTTTTATATATTTTAAGAGAGATTATGATGAGTGAAGAAAATAAAACAGATAGAAAAGTAATTCACACAAAAGATACTATATTTGATACATATGTGAATGTATTAATATTAATGATGGAAAATAAAGGTAAATCCTTTATGAATAGTGAAATCAGAGAAAAACTATTTGATGATCCAACAGATACATCAGTTAAATCTATGGTTAAAAGAGTTGTTGATTTTTATGTAGGTAGTAGTATCTTTGTAAAGGTTACTGAGATAACTGATAATAATGGAAATATAGTTGAGTTAAAACCTAATCAATACAGAGTTAGATTATATGATAAAGATATTGATGATAAAGATGAAGATTATGGTGTAGATTTACATATTCCACAAACTAAAGAAGGAAGAATTAAATTATCCCAAAATATTTCATCTATGGTTTTATCCATAAAAGATTTAACTATATATGATGAATTGATAAAAACAGTATTAGAATCACAACTATTTGGTTTTCAAACAGATTTTGTATCTCAAACCATTGGTAAAGTAGTTGTGAAACACCATAATATTCAAAATATGAGTGATAAAACTAATGGGTATCCATTAGATGTAATTATGAGTATTATTGATTCTCAAATCAATGTAAATGTAAAGTTTGAAAACTTTGGAAACACTATTGAATTAAACAATACAAAAATTAAAAAAGTAACTATCAAAGAAAATGGATTTGATATTCATTTTGATAACTTCATATCTCAAAACCAATCAGATATAAAACAAATCCTTTCAATTGAAAATTCATCAGAAGATGGATTAAGAGATGATATTGAAAAAGTAAGAGAGATGATAAATGATTTACCATCAGAAGAAAAAGAGAAAATTACTAAATTAATTGGTGAAGTAACTCCATCAATGGATATATTTGAGTTTTAAAATAAAGGAAATAAATGAGATTAACAGAAACATATGATAATTTAATAGAGAAATTAAAAACAAAAGAACAGTATTTTGATGAAAATGGAGATTTACTTAAATCAAAAGTGATTTATGATTCTCAAAATGATAGTGAGGAAATATTAGAATTATTACTATCAGATGTGAAACTTTCAAACACATATTTTAAAACAGTAAAAGATACAAAGATATTTTTGAAAGATAAGTTTATCAATACAATCAACCATAAAGAATTTTTCCCATCATCTTATACATCATATTTGAATTATATTGGATTATCAGATGGAACAGATTTTATAAAAAAATCAAAAGATGTTGTATTGAATTTTCCTTATAAAGATTGTATTTTAGAGGGTGGACAAAGTAAAGAAGAACAATCACTAAAAGAATTTTTCTACAATGAAACATTAGCTAATGATGAAGTAGATAGATTATTACATCCAAAAGTATTTACAAATATAAAAAAGTATACAAAAAATGGAATGGAAGAAAATCCAACTTTCAAACATACTGACAATTTATTGATTAAAGGGAATAACTTAATTGCGTTACATTCATTATCAAAAAGATATGAGGGAAGAGTAAAGTTAATTTATATTGACCCACCATACAATACTGGTTCTGATAGCTTTGGATATAATGATAAATTTAATCATAGTAGTTGGCTTACATTTATGAAAAATAGATTAGAAATAGCAATAAAATTATTATCCAAAGATGGAGCATTATTTGTACATATAGATTATAATGAATTAGCATATCTTAAAATTTTAATAGATGAATTATTTAATGAAAGTATGAAAGAAAAGAACAATAAATCTTTTGTTCAATTAATTTCAGTGAAAACTGCTTCACCTGCTGGATTTAAAACAGTTAATCCAGGACCAATAGATGTAACAGAATATATATTATTTTATGTAAAAAATAGAAAAGAATTTGAATTTAATAAACAATATGTACCTACAGAATATGATGATAACTATAAATTCGTAATAATAAATATTGAAGACAAACCAACAGAATGGAAATTGGAAAACATTAGAGATTGTGTATATAGAGAAAATAATATAGAAATTGGTGATACATTTCATAAATCAAATAAAAATGCAGAAAACAAATGGGGAATACATTGGAAAGTGATTAGAGAACAATTAATCTCAGAATATGCATTAAAACATAAAGATAAAGTTGTTAGTATAAGAGATCCACATAAACCATCTGATAAAGTTAAAGAATTAATGAATTTATCATCTACTGATAGAAATAAAGTTTATACATATAATAGAGAAGATGGAAGTCTTGGATATATTGTAAATGGAGGAGCATTATCGTTTTATTCCAATAAAGTAAAAACTATAGATGGAGTTGAAACATCAACTGAATTACTTACAGATTTTTGGAGAGATATAAGTTGGGATGGAATAGCTAATGAAGGTGGAGTAACATTAAAAAATGCTAAAAAACCAGAAAAATTATTGAGAAGAATTATAGAATTATCTACAAAAGAAAATGATATTGTAATGGATTTTTTTAGTGGAAGTGGAACAACAGTATCAGTAGCTAAAAAACTTAACAGACAATTTATTGGGTTAGAACAATTAGATTATGGAGATAATGATACATTATGTAGATTGAAAAATGTAGTTAATGGGGACAAAAGTGGTATATCTAAATTTGTTAATTGGAATGGTGGAGGTTCATTCATATATATGGAATTGATGAAAAATAATCAAACATACATAGATGCTATTACTGAGTCCACTACATCAGAACAACTAATTGAAATAAAAAATGAATTGAAAAATTCTAACTTCATAAGATATGAAGTTAAAGATGAGAATCTATTTGATGATAAAAATCAATTTGATACATTACCAATGGATGAACAAAAAGAAATACTTATTAAAATATTGGATAAAAATCATCTTTATGTAAACTATTCTGAAATAGATGATATACAATTTGATATATCAGATGAAGTAAAAAAATTCAATAGAGAATTTTATGAGGTTAAGTAATGTATGATTTAGATTACTTATTCAAAGAGTTTGAAACAAAGAAAACAAAAAAAGATTTAGAGAAATTAAGAAAAGAGTATGAAGATACAAATCCTTTCTTTATATCTCAATTAAATCAATCTCTATCACTTCGTCCATATCAATTAGAAGCAATTAGTAGATTGGATTATGTAATTGAGAATGATGATGTATATTTTGAAGATAAATCAAAACATATTCTATTTAATATGGCTACTGGTAGTGGAAAAACACTACTAATGGCTTCAAATATTTTGTATTTCTATGAAAAGGGATACAGAAACTTTATCTTCTTTGTAAATAGAGATGTAATTGTAAAAAAGACAAAAGAAAACTTTGTAAATGTTCAATCAGATAAATATCTATTCAAAGATGAAATTGTATATAACTCTCAAAAGATAAAAGTAAAAGAGGTTACATCATTTGAAGAAACTAATGATGATGAGATACAAATTATATTTACTACAATCCAAAATTTACATTTAAAACTAAATACACCTACTGAAAATCAAATCACATATGATGGTGTAAAAGATTTAAAAATAGTATTACTATCAGATGAAGCTCATCACTTACAAACAGCTACACAAAAAAATGAAATAGAAGAATTAGAAAAAGAAGAAAATGGATGGGAATCAACTGTATCAAAACTTTTAAAACAAAATAGAGATAATATATTATTGGAATATACAGCTACAATAGATTTGGATAATGAAAATATCGCAAAAAAATATGAAGATAAAATTATTATAAGATATTCACTAAAGGAATTTAGAGAGGATAAGTATTCTAAAGATATATCACTTCTAAAATCTGATATGAGTAAAGATAAAAGGATATTATCTGCATTACTACTCTCATATTATAGAGAGAAAGTTGCTTCTGATAATGGAATAAATCTAAAACCAACCATCCTAATTAAATCAATGAAGATAAAAGATTCTGAATCTGATATGGAAGATTTTTTGGATTTAATTAAAAATCTTTCTGTATCTGATTTTGAATATTTTAAAGATTATGATAATCCACAGATACAAAAAGCGATTTCATACTTTGAAAAAGATAGTGGATTTAGTTATGAAAATCTCATAACAATTTTCAAATCTAACTATGTTGATGAAAGTATTAGGATTGTAAATAATACTTCTGTAAATGAAACCATTGTTAAAGAGTTGAATGAATTAGAAAAAAACTCTATAAGAGTAATTTTCGCAGTTAATATGTTAAATGAGGGATGGGATGTATTAAACCTTTTTGATATTGTTAGGTTAGATGAATCAAATAGTAGTAAAAAAGATACTGTTATAAGTGATAAACAACTTATTGGTAGAGGTTGTAGGATATTCCCATTTAAAGTAGTTGGTAGAGAAACATTTCAAAGAAAGTTTGATGAGGATTTGGATAATGATTTAAGAGTATTAGAGGAGTTTTATTACCACTCTAAAAACAATGATAAATTTATTTCATCACTCAAAGATAATTTAGTAAAAGAGGGATTGATTGATACTGATGAGATAGAGATAGAAGTTAAACTCAAAGATGAATTCAAAGAAACTGATTTTTATAATGATGAGTTTGTATTCAAAAACTATCAGATTAAAAAAGATAAAGATAAAGTGGATTTCTTTGAAGATTATGGTGTAGAGAAAAGATATGATTTTGAGATTGATATTAAAAAAATCATTACTGATAATCCATTCTTAGAAAAAGAGAGTTATAACTTTGGAGATGTGGAGAGTAAGAAGATTACTATATCAAAAAGAGTGTATTTAAAATCTCTATCTCTAAATAGTTTCTTTTTCTATAATAACTTAAAGAAGTATCTTCCAATTGATTCAATAGAAACATTTATTAATGATAATGTATCACAAATCAGTATTTACATCAACAACATACCTAAATCATTTGATTTATCATCATTACAACCAAAAGAATTATTGGAAATATCAAACAATCTGTTTAGTGAGATTGAAAAACAGATGAAGAAAAAATATACAGATGATGAAGGTAGTAAAGAGTTTGAAAGAAAACCAATTAAAGATATTTTCAAAGACTTTAGAAGAAAATTCAAACAAATTACTACTAATACTGATGGGGAAGGACATTCTATTGATAAACATTCTAAGAAAGTATCAATAAAAGATGAAGATTGGTATGTTTATGATGATTGTTATGGAACAACTGAAGAAAAATGTTTAGTTGGATTTGTTAATGAATTAATCAAAGAGTATAGAGAGAATACAGATAGAGAATTTGATTATTTTTACTTAATTAGAAATGAGGGTGTTTTAAAGACATTTGGATTCAAAAATGGTAAAGGATTTGAAACAGATTTTCTAATATTTTTTAAACACTCAGATTCAGAATTAAAATATCAATTGTTTGTTGAACCGAAAGGATGTCACTTAATCCAAAATGATAAATGGAAAGAAAAAGACTTTTTAAATGAGGTTCAATCTGTATTTGAAACAAACAACAAAATTGTATATGAAACAGAAAATTATAGATTAATTGGATTACCATTTTATAATGATTCTAATTGTAGTGAAGATGACAAAAAAACAAAAGAGTATTTTGAAGAAGTAATCAAAGAAATAATTAATGGATGAAATTTCTGAAAAAATAGAAAAAGTTAAATCAATCCAAAAAGAAAAAATGGATAGCCTTAAAGCATTAAAGGCTTCAATTTTGGATAAAGCTTTTAGAGGAGAGTTATAAATATGGATTTTATTATTAATAACATAGTTAATGTAGATACACACCCATTTGAACCATTTATAAAAAATGATACAAAATATCTTATTGTTGGAACAATTCCACCACATAGATTTTGTATTAATCGTTTAGAAGATGATGATGTTAATTGGTTTTATGGTAGTAAAGATAATAGTTTTTGGGAAATAATTTCATCTGTATTTGATGTAGATTTAAATGATTTAGATTCAATTGAAAAAAGAAAAGAATTTTCAACAAAAAATTATATTGGATTTATTGATTTATTCCATCAAATTTATAGACATAAACAATCATCATCTGATTCAGATATTATTCCTATATCATTCAAAGATATTTTCAAATATATTGAGAATACAGAGATAGATACAATTTTATTTACTTCTGAATATGTAGAAAAACTTTCAACATCACTTTTTTCTGAAAAAATAAAATGTTGTGTAAATAGAGATTCTAAAAAAGATACTAATAAATTTGATAATATAAATTTTGATGATAAAAATATTAAATGGGTAAAGTTAAAATCTCCATCATTTCAACAGAGAACTTCTATTGAAGATAAAAAGAAAGAGTGGAAAGAAATATTTAATAAATTATAAATGGGAGACTAATTACTCTCCCATCTCTTTTAACTTCTTGTTTAAAGAGTTTTTCTTATTAGATGACCGAGTTTTGATTTTTCCATAACCAATAAATTTACCATCTTTATCTTTTGGATTGATTTCACAAATCATACAGTAAGATTCACATTTATTTTTTAATAAATCTAATGATTTTTTATCAACACTTTCACCTTTTTTCTTACCTAAAACAATCGTTGAAATAGAATTAATTTCATCATTTGATAATCTATAGTCTTTTTTTAATAACTTTACTAATTCTGTATCATTTTGTTTATTTGATTCAATTTCAATAATATCATTACAGATATTTTGTAATTCACTAAGTTGTAAAATTTGAAGTTGTAACTGAGATTTATCCATTGTGTTTCCTTAGAGTTATTTTTTAGATTTTACCCCAAAATTGTTTAAATATAAAAATCATTTTTAATAAAATGGATTACTTTTTTAAATTAAATTGAGATTTTCTTTCATTTGATAATCTGTCAATAAAAGATAAAACCTTATCAATTTCATACACAATGGAATTCAACCAATGGATTTTTCCATCATTTGAAATTTCCATTCTGATTGATTCAAATAACATTTTTTCTCTATCATCACAAAACTCTCTGATTTTTTTGGATTTTTTTAAAAAATCATCAAATATCTCATACTCTTTCATTATTATTCACCTCTAATGATTTTCTTCTCATCCTCGTCTTTGATAATTGATTTTATGGTATCTTTTAAAAAATCAATTTTTTGAGTGGAGTTTTTATCAATTACTCCATTTCTTTCAAATTTCTCTATTACATCAAACATATTTGTTAAAACATTTCTCAGTTTGTCTTTATTCTCATTTGATAAAGGTTTTTGATTTTTGATATTTTGAATATCTTTGTTTAAATCACTTACTTTCATTTTTTTTATCCTTATTTAATTTTTCTTTTATTGACTGTTTTATTTGTTGGTTTAACTCTTTTATATCAAATTGATGATTATTGTAAAAATGTTTGAAATCTTTTCTTTCAAAAAATTCACTTAACATTAATACTAAGACTAATTTTCTATATTTATCTAATTCATTGTTTTTATTATGAGATATACAATCTGTAATGTAACTCTCAATTTCTTCATAATCTCTATTTTCTAAAAATTCATATAGATTCATTTCTATTCTCCCTAAGTAATTTTTGAATATGGTATTTTTCTAAAAATGGATAATATTCCAAAAATAAATCTCTGTAATACTTATTATAAGTATTCGTATCTACATAAAATCCATCAAAATTATTCCAATCATATTCATTAAAAAAATGTTTTACAATTGATAAAACAAACTCTCTTTCAAATTCATCTTTATAAGTAGTTTCATCATTTGAAATACTTTTAAAAATTAATTCATCTACTTTTATTTCTCTCAATAACATCATTTTCTCCTACAACAAAATCAATAAAGAGTTGATAACCATCATTTCCATATCTTTTTATTAAATCATCTTTAAAGTAATACTCTAAATCAGATACATCAAAATACGGTGAATAGTGTTGAATAAATTCTTCAATTCCACCACCTTTGATGATTATCATTTTTAAAAGATTTGAATACATCATACTTTCCCATTCACCATCAAATAAATTTGATTGTTTAACAGATTTAAAAATTAGATTTTCAATTTCATTAGGATTTCTCATCATCAACTCCAACTGTTTTATTTTTATTTATACTCATTCTATGTATTTTTTAAATTTATACATAGAATGTAAAAAAAATGTCAAATCTTCTCTTCAAAGGTTTTTTTATAAAAAGAATACCAATGTGAGGGGTGATTTGATTCCGTTGATTTTAAAGAGGTTATTGTGTTAAGAAGTAATGGTTAAATTAATCCTCTTTGTTTTAATTCACTCTGTGACAATAAACATACCTTTTCAAATGTTTTAAAATAAGTATCTACCCACCATATATCATAATTATAATCATCATTTTTAATCCATTCATTAATTTTATTCAATGTTTCTAATGGTGTTTTTGTAAAATAATTAAAAAAATCTGTTAATCTGTATTCTCCATCAATGTAGATTGGTAAGTTTGTAATTTTATTTTTAAGAATAACAATTGGAATTTTATTTGTATTTGTTGTATCAAATTTTCCATCAAACTCAGATTTTATGTTATTAATCCGCTTATCTATTCTTTTTTCATAATCTGATTTTTTCTTTGAAGTTTCTCTTTTTAAATCATTTCCTTTCATATCAGTATCTCCTTTATAACTGTTGATAGTCACTCTATATTTTACAATTTCTAATCCATTTTCAAACTCTACACACTCTTTATCAAATGAGATATTCAAATCAGTTTTTTCATTGATTTTGTTCACAGATGATTTAAAAATATCACTTTGTATTTTACTTATAGATTTATCAGTATGGATATTTAAAATCTTCATCAATACATTACTTCTCACAAAGATTGATTTACCTATTAGAAATTTGTATCCAACCAAAAATTTGTAAAATAGTTTTGAATATTTTTCATTAAACTGATAAATATTATGTTGATGATATGAATTGAATGATTTGGATTTACCAAACAATACAAAAATCTTCTCATCAAATTCAACTTTGAAACTCTTTTTGTCTTCAGATAATGTAAAATAAAATTTATATCTCTTAGATGGTTTATTTGATTTTATGTTTGTAATAATGGTGATACCATTTAATCTTTGTATTGATGAAATAAAGGAATCTTTACTATATCTTCTAATTCCTTCTTTTATTTCACTAAAACCTATTTCAATATTATTAGTAGGTGTTTCATATCTTTCTCTGATTTTAAACCACAAATATTCCATTACATCAACATCAATATTTTCTAAGTTGATATTTTTAAATTCAATTTCACATAGACCTCTATTAATTGTAAACATTGTTATACTCCTTTATTGTATATATAACTATTTTACAAATCTTAAAAAGTTTTTTATTGATTTTTGAAAAAATGTGATTTATTTTGGAAAAAACTTACTTTATATTGGAATAAGTTGAATGATTTTGGATAAAAGTTGGTTCATTTTGGATAAATTCTAACTCATCACCATTTTTCACCTTTATAATAAAGTGTTTCTCAGAGGTAAATCCTCTCAAATAAAGAAATAAATTAAATAAAGAAAAAAAGAAAAGGATTCTTTGTCTTTCAGACTTCAGTTGGTAGTGTCTTACGACACTCCCTTTGTTGGTTACAAACCTTTGATACTTATTTAAAAATAATAATTATGTTTAAAATAATGTAAAATAGATGATATTAAAGGTAAAATTTATTACAAAAAATCTATTGGAGAAATAAAATGAGTTTTAATAAAAAAGATATTGATTTAGTTTTTGAATCATTAAAAAATTATAAAATAGAATTTGAAAATATATCTTATTTTGAGAGTTATTTTGAATTTGTAGAGTTTTTCAAAAGAATTGAAACAATAGATTATCATTCATTAGTTATTTCATCATATTTTACTTATGGATGGATGCCAACCATCTTAAAAAAATTTAATACAAAAGATAATATCGATGATGTTATCACCATTTTAAATAAGGTTAAAAACCATATTGAAATTAATAATATTGAATATGGAAAGTTAGTTGATTGTATTAATAATTCAATCGTAGGTGTATCTAAATTAATCCATTTTATCAATCCAACAGATTATCCAATATTTGATAGTAGAATCAAAAATTATTTTAAAGAAAATCATTTATTGGAGTCTATATGGAAACCAACTTATCAAAATAAGAATAAGGATGTTAAACAGTATCAACTATATAGAGATATTTGTTTGGAAATGATTTCAGATGATAGGTTTCAAAAAATTTATGATGAATCAACCAAACAGTTAGGATTTGATAGAGATATAACAAAGATGAGAGTTTTAGAGAATTTATTTTTTACTTTTGGAAAGAATTAGTTTTATCTCTAAAAATTTCAAATATCTTAGGATATATAGTATCTAAATCAGATTTTTTGAAATACAAATTTTCCAATTCAGATTGAAATTCACATCCATTTTTTAACAAAAATATTATCAATTCACTTATTTGAGTTGGTGTGAATCCCATTTGTTTTATAGAGTGGGTATAAAATAAAAATACCTTATGATTGATGATAATTTCTCTTAGTAATTTTTGATTTGTTTCACTACTGTATATAAAACTATTGTCATCTACAAAAAACATAGACAATTTATCTTTGAATAATTCCATTTGGTTATAGATTTGATTTTCATTAAGTGGAAATGGAGAGTATATAAGTATCATTATTTTATAATTTGAAAAATATTTTTATCATTTAATTTCCAATCTATTATGAAATTTTTTTTACTATCGTCTGATAATAATATTTTTATGATAGTTTGGTTTAAAAATGAAAAATCTGATTGAAGAATCCATTTATCAATTAGGTTTTCATTGTTATATTCTGATAAGTTAGTTATGAAGATTTTTAACATTGGTATCAATCCATTTTATAGGATGATACCGATTTTTTTAGTTGAAGGGAAGGATTTAGATAACTATAACAGATGGATTTGGATTTTTTTCAAACCAATCACAAAGATAAATAAAAATCTTTTTTTGATTTTTATAATAATCTATTTCAGATTTAGTATTTCTCTTATTTTTTAGAGATTTATTTACCATCTTTAATTGTGATTTAGAAAAACTTTCTAAATAACCCAAATAAAAATCATTTACATTACCATTAACAATTGAATTGATAATATCACCATAATTTTTGAATTGAATTCCTTTAGTTTGGTTATATGAATTGTAACAATGTGATACAACTTCCTTAACTACTGATATAAACTTATCATCCAATTTGATTTTTCTTTTTTTCATAATTAAACTCCCAATATTTGTATAAGTGGTTAAACCACACCTTTTATCTCTTTTACATTCATATTATACAAACGAAGTGAAACTCCCTAAGTTTCACTAATTTCCTATAATTTATGTATGAAAAGGGGAAAGAGGATTTCATCCTTTTGAGAGTTTCTAAATTCTATTTTATAAGGAAATATTATGAGAGAATTAACATTTTTAATCAACCCATTTAAAGAGGTTGAGAGTGAAAGAGTTATTTATATTGGTGAAAATTTAGAATATGATATAAAGGGGAGGGATTTGATTGACTTTCCATTTTATGATTTTATTTCATACAAAATTGGTGATAAGGATGGATTATTTACTTCAAATAATTTCTTCTTACAATATCCAAATCAAAGAGTTTTTGGATTTAATTGTGTTGATTATCACTATATATTAGGTGATGTATCAATCTTTACAATTAAAACTAAAAAATCTCCAAATGAGATATTGAAAAAATTAAAAAGTTCACTTCTATTTTTTAGTGATGAGAATACCAACAAATTTGTTTTTAATGGTATCAAAAAAATTTGAGTAATAAAGTAGTTTATCAACCATTTTCAAATCAACCTTTCAAATTTGTGTAATAGAATAATGGATTTCTTCCATCATTCTATTACTCTACAATCTAAAATTATCATCAAATCTAAACTGTAAATTAACCTCCAAAATAAACCTTATTTTATTGATATTTTCACTAAATTTAAAAACTTTTTCATACTATTAAACATATATTTAGAAATCCATTATAAATAGATTTATACATAGAATAAATTGGAGTTTATAATGAGAAAACACAAAAAAGTTTGTTATACATTAGAAAAATCTGTTGTGGATATTATTGAAAAAAGAAGTTTGATGGAGAATATTCCAAAAAGTAAGATTTTATTGTTTTATATTCAAAATGGTTATGAGTTAATGTATGAAGAATTGGAAAGTAGTAATGGTAAACCTATAAAAAGTATTAGAAAAAGAAAAAATACAATACCAAAATTTTATACTTTACCATTCGATTGTTTGGAAGTTTTAAACTTCTTTTCAAAAAAATTAGATGTTAAAAAATCCCATTTGGTTATGTGTTGTGTTGTTAATTTTGAGAGAGAATTGAAAAAGAAAGAGGATGAAAAAATCACACAACAGATTGATGAGTTGATGAATTTGGTGGATAAAAGTTATCATATCCAAAGAAAACCATAAAACTGATTCTAAAGTCTTATTACATTGGATGGAGTATATCACCATCAAAAATTGATATACTCTTTTCTTTTCCCAAACTTTTTTTGTTTTCATAGTAAACTTTTATATATATAATTACTATCTATTTTATATTTTTTAATATTTTTCTAAGTTTTATTCGCTATACTTCCATTCGTTAAAGATGAAAGTAAGAATACAGACATTATAATTACAAATGACTGATAAACTTATGGGAAACTTTATTTGGAAGTTTGAAAATTCTACACTTCCCACAAACATTGTGATTGATGGATTTCAGTATCCTATCATCCGCACCATTTATTTAAGCGGGAGTAGCTCAGTTGGCTAGAGCTTCTGCCTTCCAAGCAGACTGTCGCGAGTTCGAGTCTCGTCTCCCGCTCCATAAAGCCTTATATAAGAAGATTACTTTTTATATAAGGCTTTTTTATTTCTCTTAAACTATGCTTCCATAGCTCAGCTGGATAGAGCAACGCCCTTCTAAGGCGTAGGCCGTACGTTCGAATCGTACTGGGAGTACCACTAAATTATTAGTTATAAAAGATTATTTAAAAAACTTTTCCACCAACACTCATTCCAACACTTCCTCCACTACTTATATGAGCTGATGTAAAACAGGCATTGAAGCTAAGAATAATAAATATCATTAAAACTATTTGTAAGATTTTTAACATAATAACTCTTTTTTATTTTTTGTTGAGTATTTTATAATAATAAGATTAATTAAAGATTTTAATGTAGATTATTAGATAGAGAAAACTCTATCTAATATTATTTAAGAGATAACAGCTAAAACTTGTCCTTCTTCAACCGCTTTTGTAGGCTCAGTTAGGATTTTACTTACTGTTCCAGAAACTGGTGCAACAATATCTATTTCCATTTTCATAGCTTCTAAAATCATAATTTGTTGATCTTTTTCAACTCTATCGCCCTCTTTTACAAGAATTTTCCATACATTTCCATTTACAGCTGCTGGAACTTCTGTACCATTATAAACTGGTTTTGCAGGTGCTACTGGAGCTGCTTGAACAGGAGCTGCAGCTTGAACTGGTGCTTGAACAACAGGTTGTGCTACTTGAATATTTTGAACATCTCCTTCAAAAACCGATACATTAAATCTTTGACCATCTACTACTACTGTATAATTTCCATTTGCCATTTTATTTTCTCCTTTTTGTTTTGTCTCTTTTACTTCATTTGTACAATTTTTTCTTACATTTAAAGGTGCTTCACCTTTTAAAAATGCAATACCTTTCTCATCACAAGCAGCAGCTATAAAGATATTCTCTTCAGTTGCTTCTATTCCTTCAATTTCTAGTCTTTGTTTCCAAACATCTACTCTTTTTTTAGGGTCTGCATCTGCAATATCTAGTGGGTTTAAAGTTGTAGGTTCTAGTTTTAGTTTTTCACTTGCTAGTTTGATTATTTCATCATCAGCAGGAACTGGAGTTTTTCCAAAGTATCCTAATACCATTCTTCCATAACCTGGAGCGATTTGTTTCCAAGGACCAAACATAACATTTGCATAAGCTTGTTGCCAATAAAACTGGCTAACAGGAGTTACAGATGTTCCAAATCCACCTTTTACTACAACTTCTTGCATAGCTTTTATCACTTCTGGGAATTTATTTAAAGTTCCGTTATCTCTCATCATTTGTGTATTTGCTGTTAAAGCACCTCCTGGCATTGGTGAGAATGGAATAAGTGGCGATACTTGAGTCGCTTCTGGTGGTAAGAAGTAATCTTTTAAACAATCAGCTAAAACCTCTTCATATTTTAAGATTTTATCTATTTCTAATCCACCTAAATCGTAGTTCATACCTTTTGTAGCATGTAGCATTGTAAGAATATCTGGTTGAGATGTTCCACCACTAACTGGACTTGCTGCTAAATCTATACCATCAGCTCCAGCTTCAAGTGCTGCTAAATAACAAGCAACAGAAACACCAGCTGTTTCATGGGTATGAAGTCTTATATGAGTTGAATCTCCTAAAAGTTTTCTTGCCATTTTAATTGTTTCAAAAACTTTATTTGGGCTACTTGTACCACTTGCATCTTTAAAGCAAATAGAATCAAATGGTAAACCACTATCAAGAATTTTTCTTAAAGTTTTTTCATAAAAAGGTACATCATGGGCACCTGTACAATTTGGTGGTAAATCCATTAAAGTAACAACTGCTTCATGTTTTAATCCATGATTTTTAATACATTGCGCTGAATACTCTAAATTTTGAACATCATTTAGTGCATCAAAATTTCTAATAGTAGTTGTTCCATGTTTTGCAAAAAGTTTTGCATGTAAATCAATTAATTCACGACTACCAGTATCAAGCATAACAGTATTAATACCTCGAGCTAATGTTTGTAGATTTGCATCAGGACCAACGATTGCTCTAAATTTATCCATCATGTCAAAAGCATTTTCATTTAAGTAGAAAAATAGACTTTGAAATCTAGCTCCTCCACCAAATTCAAAATGTCTAATTCCTGCATCTTTCGCAGCTTCAACAGCTGGAAAGAAATCATTCATTAAAACTCTTCCTCCAAAAACAGATTGAAATCCATCTCTGAAAGTAGTATCCATAATATCAATATATTTTTTTGCCATAAACTATGCCTTTGCTTTCGTATGATGCTCAATTGCAGCCATAATTGCAGCTACTTTTCTAGCATCAATTCCATAAGGATTTGCTGGTGCTTGAGAAATAACATTATTATAGATAACTTGAGATGTTGCAGGCTCTGGTTTTTTTGGAAAAAATTCAACAAAAGTAACACCTTTTGCTTTTAGCAAAAATCCAATAACTAATAGAATAGTTGAAACTACCCCCATAATTATAAAAAAGCTGAATATTGCTTGTAATAAGGCTTCCACATTTCTCCTTTAAGTATTTATTAACACTTGTTTTAAAGTACCGTATTTTAGGAAAATTTTATATTTTCTTCTTCCTTTTTGGTGCTTTATAAATTGTTGTTTAGTGCTAATTTTATCTAAAATTTGATAAAATTATCTTATGAAAAAAGAGACTTTAGAAAAACGAACAAAAATAGCAAATGATATTATGTACTATATTTATACCCATATTGAAATAAACATAGATATAGAAGAACTTAGTATGGATTTAGGAGTAAGTAAATTTCATATGCATAGGATTTTTAAAGAGATTTTTGGTAGAAACATATATGAAAGTATAAAATCAATAAGGCTACAAAAAGCTTCAAACTTACTTTTAACAAATAAGTACTC
Organism: Arcobacter vandammei; assembly: GCF_016106035.1. Classification (GTDB taxonomy): domain Bacteria; phylum Campylobacterota; class Campylobacteria; order Campylobacterales; family Arcobacteraceae; genus Aliarcobacter; species Aliarcobacter vandammei. The sequence continues at coordinate 12,376 of NZ_JADKPZ010000001.1, read as the reverse complement.
AACAATTTCAAGTATTGTAAACTCTTGCGGTTACTCATCTCAATCATCTTTTATAAAAATTTTTAAAGAGAGATTTGGAATGAGTCCAAAAGAGTGGAAAAATGGTGGATATAAAGAGTATTCAAATGAGATTATAAAGCAGTCAAAATTTGCGATGAAATCAAAAGCCAGTTTTGAAAATATCACTCCAACAATAGTAAAAACAAAAGACATTGAGAGTTACTACTTAAGAAATAGGGGTTATAATCAAAATATAGAAGAAACTTGGCAAAAGCTTCAAACTTGGGTTTTAACAAATAATATAAAATCATATAAAAGAGCTGCACTTTTTCACGATAATCCTACAATTACACCACTTGATGATTGTCAATATATCGCTTGTATTATTGTTGATGATGATAAAAGTATAAAAAGCGATAGAATCCCAAAATTCAATATAGCTGGTGGGGTTTATGCAAAATTTGATTTAAAGGTAAAAAATGAGGATTTATTGCCTTTTATCCAGTGGGTTTATCATGAGTGGTTACCAAAAAGTGAATATGAAACCACTACAAAACCATCTTTTGCAATATATGATAAACCAGATTTTATAGATTTAGATGATGAGTTTGAGTTTAGTTTTTATGTATCTATAAATTACTAAAGCTAAGCGGTAACCACCTTTTTAAAAATTCATCTCTACTATATAGTTTTGCTCCTAAATCAAATTTATATTGCATATAAGGGTGACCTAAATTCCAAAAAGAGAAACTGTTTTCTTCTAAATAAAGTGCTAGTAATACAAGTTGTAGTTTTCCCCAGTTGTTGTAAATTTTTTCTTTACTTGAAAAACCACTCAACGAAGTATAAGTTTTAGCTATTTTATAGCCTATTTCACCTGCAACTATAATATTATTATCATCATAAAGTTCTACACAAAAAATCTCAAAATCATCTTTTGGATTTTTATATAAATCTAAAATTAAATCTTTATATTTTCCACAAAGCCAATTTTCTTTATGATATAGTTCAAGTTTTTCTAAAACTTTTTCTATATCTTTATTTATAAAAAATTGATAGTTTTTTTGATTTAAAAGTTTTTTTACCTTTTTGCTTATATGAAGATTAGAGAAGTCTAAAATTGCATACTCAAATTGTATTTCAGGTAGCAAATAAAACTCATTTTCAATAAAAATAGATGTAGAAATAAATCCAGTTTTTGCAAGAAGAATATAAAACTCTTGTGAAAAATCTAAGCTTACATAGTAGTTTGTTTTGTTATTTTTGTAAATTTCAAAAAGAGTATTTTTATCTTCTAAATTCTCTTTTTCTATTAGATATAAAAATTCTTGTTTCAAGTTTTTTACCAAAATAGAGCAGAAAGCTCTATTTTAAAAAGCTTCCCACTCATCATCATTTGAAGATGATTTTATCTCTTTTGTTGCTGGTTTAATAACTTTTGATTCAGTTTTAGTATTTGCTACACTAACTGTTGCATCTTTTTTTACAGGTTTTGCACTATTTTTAAATTCATTTTGAAGTTCTTGTTTCCCAATAAATTCATTTTTATTTGCATCTTCAACAACTTTGTAAGCTATATCATTTGCTTTTACTGCAATCTCTTTAGTATTTGCAGCAATATTAGCATTTTGTTGAGTTTGTTGGTCAAGTCCTGTTACTGCATCATTTATTTGAGTAATTCCAGCTTGTTGTTCTTTAGAAGCATTTGCTATTTCATTTATAGTTTCTGCTTGTTTATTTATATTTTCAAGAAGTTCTGTATATCCTTCAATCATTTCAAAACTGATATTTTTACCTTCATTTGCTTTTTGTGTTGCATACTCTACTAGATTTTTAATCTCTTTAGCAGCTTCAGCACTTCTACTTGCTAGATTTCTAACCTCTCCTGCAACAACGGCAAATCCTTTTCCAGCTTCTCCAGCTGTTGCTGCTTCAACAGCGGCATTTAAAGATAAAATATTTGTTTGGAATGCAATTTGATCAATTACAGCAATTGCTTCATTTATTCTATTTACTTGATTATTTATCTCATCCATAGCAGTTGTTGTATGATTTGCTAACTCTTGACCTTTTTTTGCTGAATTAGAAACTTGACTTGATAAATTTGACATTTGTGCTACATTATTTGCATTACTAATAACTGTGCTTGTAATCTCTTCAAGAGCGGCAGCTGTCTCTTCAAGTGAAGCAGCAGCACTATTTGAACTTTTATTTAAAATATCAACATTTTCAAGAAGCTCATTAGAGCTAGATTGTAAAACAAGACCAACATTTAATGATTGTTTTAATAAATCACTAATCTCATCACCTAACTCATTCATAGCGACAGCTACTTTTGCATAAGGACTTGGAAATCTTGCTGTAAAATCGTGTTGTTTGAAGCTTTCAATTACACTTAAAAGTTTATTTACATCTCTTGCTATTGTATGCTCAAGATAATCTTGAAGGTGATCTAATAGTCCTTTAAGAGCTATTAGATTTGGAGTATCACTTGTTTTTTCTATTTTTGCAAGCATATTTCCATTTGAAAGCTCTTTTACAAATCTTTCTACATCTTCTAAAAATTCATTATCTTTTTTTATTCCATCACTTGAATTTTTTATATTTGTATTTACTACATTTGCAATTTCACCAAACTCATCTTTAGAAGTTATATCAATATACGAACTAGAAGTTGTTTTGTGATTTAAGAAATCAAAGAAACTAAGTGTTCCAGATTTTATTTTTTCTAAAGAATTAGTAATGAAATTTATAGTAATAAATACAAAAACTAAACCTAAAATAGCTATTACAAGAAATACTACAACTATAGTAACAATAGAGTTATTAGCACTAGAAACTGAATTTTCTATCATATTTTTAGAAAAATTAAATGTTCTTTCTCTTTGTTCCAATAGAAGTTTTGAGAATTTCTCTGAAATTACAACTAAATTTGCAATATTTGTGTTATAAAGTTTTGCATAAGTTGCTTGAATCTCTTTATTATCTGAGGCTTCTATCGTTTTTGCTATTAGATTATCCAAAGTTATATGAATATTTTTCCAGTCGTTAAATGCTTCTTCTAAACCAGCAAAAGCTTTTTGTCCAGCTTCAGTTTTTCTTGGTGTACTTTTAAAGAAATCCCACTGCTTTTGAATTCTACTCCAAGTATCAAGTTTTGATTTTTGTACTTTTTGAAGATTTTCTTTAGTATTGTTAGTGTAATAAACTGTGTTAAACTCATGAACAATAGAACGAATATCCATTCTCTCTTTGTCTAAATCAGCTAAAGATAATAAAATTGGAACTCTTTGTTGGGCAACTTCTTCTATATCATTAGACCAAGTTTTTGCACTATTAAATCCAATATATCCAATAATTAACATACCAAAAAGTAAAACAGATGATAATAACCACAACCTAGTTTTTACAGACATTATAAACCCTTAAAATAAGATACAAATATTGTATTATAAAAATAACTAAAAGAATATAATTATTTTTTGGCTCTTCATAAGTAAAATTTTATTGTTTATATTTGTAACAAAACAGCAAATAATTTTAATATTCTAGTCTATAACCAACACCAGAAATATTTAAAATAGACTCTTTCCCTATTTTATTTCTAAGTTTATTTAATAAATTTTTAAATGCAGATTCAGTTGCTTCTAGCTCATCTTCCCAAATATAATTTTTTAATTCATCAATAGATAAAACTCTATTTGAGTTATTTATTAAATATTCAAGTAAAACTAACTCTTTTGAAGTTAAAGGTACTTCTTCATTTTTTTCTTTACAAAAAAGTTTTTTATGTAAAACATTAAACTCTATACCATTTTTAAAAGAGATTATATATCTTGAATTTTCTAAAATATCATCAACACATTTATAAAGAGCAGAATGTAAAGATTTAAAATCAATAGGTTTTGTAAGATAATCAGCTAGTTTTAATTTTGTAGCTTCTAGTAGGAAATCTCTATCTGTATAAGCACTTAGAATAATAATTGGGATTTTTTTGTCTATTTTTCTGAACTCTTTTATAAATTCTATACCATTTATATCAGGTAAGTTTATATCTGAAATAATAATATCAACTCTATGTTTTTCTAAAATAGATTTTGCTTCTTCAATATTTGATACATCAAAAATATTTTCGCAAAAAAGTTTTAAAGTTTCTTTTACATTTTCTCTTATTTTTATCTCATCTTCTATATATAATATATTTAAATTACTTAGTATTTTTGTGTAGTTATTGTTAATCAAAATATCCTCTTTGTAAATATTTTGATTATAATATAATAATAAAGCTTAGTATAAATTAATAATATTTAAGAATAAGTAAGATAAAATTAACCAAAAGTTAAGTTGAAAGTTATTATTATAACGATAAATATTATTTCATAAAAAATTAGAATGGAGACAAAATGAAACATAAAGCTTTAAAAGTTATTTGTCTATCTTTATTTGCAAGTGTTAGCATACAAGCTGCAAGTTTAAAAGATAATGTAGAGAAAGTACTTAACAATAATCCAGAGATTATTGCAGAGAAAAAGAATCAAGAGGCATTTAAAAAGTATATTGATGAAAGAGAAGCTAAATATCTTCCTAGATTAGATATAGATGGAAGATTAGAAAAAAGTAACTCTGACAAAAAATATAAAGACCAAACAATTAATAAAAATGGTTCAGAACAAGAAGATGGTTATAATTTAGGGATAGCTATTAATCAAATGCTTTATGATGGTGATTTGACTCCTGCTCAAATAAGAGAAGCAAAACACAATGATTTATCAAATACATATAGATCAAATAATAACATTCAAAATATCGTATATGAAACAGTTAATGCTTATACAGGATTAGTTCAATATGACGAGATGCTAAATCTTACAAAATCTATGATTCAAACAAATGAAGACAACCTTAGAATTGCTAAAGAGAAAGAGTCTATAAGTGGAGAAATCTTAGAGACTTATGAAACTGAGGGAAAACTTAACTTCATGAAAGAGAAATATATTGAAGAGCAAGATTTAAAGCATTCAAGAATTGCAACTTTTAAAAGATTTGTTGGAGAAGAACCAGCAGGTAATGAGTGTAGACCAAAAATGGATTTAACGAATATTCCAAATAATCTTCAAGATTTAGTAGAAAAAGCAGTTTTAAATAACTATGAGATAAAAGAACAAATTGAAAAAATAAAAGCTCAAAGAGAAAAAATTGCTCAAGCTGATTCAAAATTCTTACCAAATTTTAGTTTAGAATTAAAGGCTTTAACTGATAATGATTTATCTTTAAATGAAAATGGTAGAGAAAATCAAGCTTTTGGAAGAATAAACTTAGCTTGGAATCTATTTAATGGTGGAGCTGATAAAGCTGTAAGTGAGCAAGAAACTCTATTTTTAGCAGAACAAAAGCAAAGATTAGATGCAATTACAAATAAAGTAGTTGAAGAGATTAAAGTAAATTTTGAGAGATACCAAAAAAATAAAGATAGAATTAATATTCTTAAAAATTATGTAGTTTCAAATGAAAATATTGTTGAAGTTTATAAAAGTGAATTTGAATCTGGAACTAGAACATTTGTAGATATACTAGATGCTCAAACAGTTCTTTATGAAGCTAAAAAAAGCTTGATTAATAGAGAGTATGAGTTATATAGAAACTATTATGATATTTTATCATCACTTTCAATTTTAACAGATACGGTTTTATCTCCAGCTAATGATGGTTGTTCAAATGGTGTTGCTTTAAATAATTTAACTGGTGAGCCACAAAATACTATTACAGCAAATGATGAATTAAGAGCTCTTTTAGGAGATACCCCAGTTCAACAAGAAAATGTAGTAGAAAAACCAATGCATCATTCACCTACACCTGTAGCACCAGTTAAGCAAACAGCTAAGAGTGAAAAATTTGCAAGCTTTCAAGAAGCACCAGCTGGATATTATACGATCAATATTACTACAACAGAAGGTATTGATGCCGCTAATGGATTTGTAAGAAGTAGTGGTTTAGATTCGAACTCTACATATACATACCCATTCGGTCCTGAAATGGCAAGTGCTAAGGTTATATATGGTATATTTAAATCAGTAAAAGATGCAAATATTGCAATGGATAATTTACCAGCTTCTGTAAAAGCTCAAAAACCTTATGTTGATAATGTATCTAAACACCAAAAACTTTATGACAAATATCATAAATAATTTAGAGGGAATAATTGGAAAATAAATACTCTAGCCAATTAGAGAACGAAACACTTGGAAACTTAAAAGATAGAAGAAAAGTAGATGACCTTTTAGGTTGTCTACTTTTTCTTTCTAAATACCACAATAGAGAGACTTCAGCTGAATCTCTAACTTATGGATTACCAATACATAATACTTCGATGAATATTGCTATGTTTCATCAAGCCTCTTCACGAATAGGATTTTCTACAAGAACTGTAAATAGAGAAAAATTAAAAGATATTACAAAACTTGCCTTACCATCTGTTTTAATTTTAAATAAAAATAGAGCTTGTGTTTTGTTGAATTATGATTTAAAAAATGGAACAGCTCAGGTAATAATTCCTGGTTTAAGTAGTGGTGAAACAGAAATTACGGTTGAAAAACTTGAATCAGAATATACAGGTGAAGTAATTATTATAAAACCTGAATATAACTTTAATAATAGAATTGAAAAAGAGGTAAAAGTTGAGAACCCAAAAGAGTGGTTTTGGGGAACTTTAAAAAGAAACAGAGATATTTATAAACAAGTGATAGTTGTATCTTTATTTATAAATCTCTTTATTTTAGCTACACCACTATTTACTATGAATGTATATGATAGAGTTTTACCTAATAATGCAATTGAGACTTTATGGGCATTATTTATAGGAATCTCTATAGTTATGATATTTGACTTACTTCTAAAAGTTTTAAGGTCTTATTTTCTTGGAATTGCAGCAAAAAGAGCTGATACTGTTATGTCAAATAATATATTTAACCACCTTCTAAATATTAGATTAGATGCAAAACCAGCTAGTACAGGACAATTTGTAAGTAGAATTCAATCTTTTGAAAGTGTTAGAGAATTTTTTACAAGTGCAACAATTGCAACAATTGTTGATTTACCATTTGTATTTATATTTATTGCAGTTATATTCTTTATTGGTGGTCCATTAGCTTATATCTCTATAGGAACAGCTGTTATTTCTATACTTTTATCTTGGTATTTTCAAAAGCCATTAAAAGAGATTATTGAGAAAAGTGTAAAAGAAGACCAAATAAAGCAAACAACTTTAATCGAAGCTGTTACAGGTTTGGAAATCATAAAAAGTGTAAAAGCTCAAAATAGAATGAAGACACATTGGGTAAATTCTGTAAATAAAACTACACATTACTCAGATAAAAGCCATTTTTTATCTCAATCAGTTACTTATTTTACAGCTTTTTTATCACAATTCTCAAATATTGCAATTGTTGCAGCTGGTGTTTATTTGGCAAAAGAGGGTGAAATTACTATGGGAGCTATTATTGCTTCTATGATTTTAAATGGAAGGGTAATTGCACCAATAGCACAACTTGTTAGTATGATTATAAGATTTGATAGAGTAATGCTATCTTTAAATAATATTGATGAAGTTATGAAAATGCCTGTTGAAAAAGAGGATAAATTATATATAAGCAGACCACATTTAAGAGGAGATATTGAGCTAAAAGATGTTCAATTTTCATATAAAGAGCAAAATCATCAGACTTTAAAAAATATTAATTTAAAGATAAAACAGGGTGAAAAAGTTGCAATTTTAGGGAAAATTGGTTCAGGTAAATCTACTTTACTTAAATTAATAATGAATTTATATGAACCAACAAAAGGTTCAGTTTTGATTGATGGTCTTGATACTAGACAAATAGACCCTGTTGATTTAAGACATGCTATGGGTAGTGTTCCACAAGAGCCATTTTTATTTATGGGAACAGTTAAAGATAATCTTACTATTGGTGAGCAATATGTTTCAGATGAAGAGATTTTAAGAGTTTCAAAAATTGCAGGTCTTGATGAATTTTTGGGAAAACATGAAGCTGGATATGATTTACTTGTTGGAGAGAGAGGAGATGGATTATCTGGTGGAGAAAGACAATCTATTACACTAGCTAGAGCTTTAATTTCAGATCCTGGAATTATTATTTTAGATGAGCCAACAAACTCTATGGATAGACAAACAGAAAAGGCATTTATAAATAGGCTTCAAAATATTGTTTCTGATAAAACTTTAATTGTTGTAACACATAAAACTTCACTCCTACAGCTTGTTGATAGAGTTATTATTATTGAAAATGGGTCTATTATTGTTGATGGACCAAAAGATGAAGTATTTACTGTAAAAGTTGATTGATATGGAAAATTTAGAAAAACAAAATATTGTAACTACAAATATTGATATAGTAGAAGCGAATGAACATCTAATTGTTGCAAATAAAATAAAGCCTACTCAAAAGCCTATAAAAAAGAAAAAAGATACAATCTTTAATAAATTTAAAAATAATATAAAAGCTATTTATGGCTTAGGCGATGATAAGTATAATGAAAAAGAGGATTTGGATTTTATTTACACAAATTATTCTCATGCGAATGAAGAGTCTAGTTTAGTTAGTAAAATTATATTTACTATAGTTGTAGGTGTTTTTTCTGTTTTCTTACTGTGGGCAACTTTAGCTGAAATTGATGAGTTAGCAAGAGGTGCTGGAAAAGTTATACCAACTGATAAAATACAAACTGTTCAATCCCTTGATGGAGGTATTATTTCTGAAATATTTGTAAGAGAAGGAGATACTGTAAAGTTTGATGCTCCTTTGATGAAAATTGATACTACAAGATTTCAAGCAACATTAGAAGAGAGCCGTCAAGAATATCTTTCTCTTTTGGCACTTAAATCACGATTAGAAAAAGAAGCAGTTGTTGATATAAATGCTCCTTTACAAGAATTAAAATTTGATGATAAAGTACTTGAAGATAGCTCAAGATATGATTTAAATGAAAAAATGCTTTATGAAAATAGATATAGAGAGTTGAAATCTTCTATTAGTGTTTTAGCTACTCAAGAGAGTCAAAAAGTTCAAGAACTAAGAGAAATTGAGAGTACAATTAAGAAATTAAGAGATAATTTAAGATTTATTGATGAGCAAAAAAAGACAATTAAACAATTAGTTGAGAGAAAAATTAAATCAAATATTGATTTACTTGATATGGAAAAAGAATATAACCAAACAAGTGGTGATTTAAATACTGCAAATTTATCTATTACAAGATCAAATTATGCGATTCAAGAAGCAAGAAATAAAATCCAAGAAAAGTTGAATACTTTTAGAAGTGAAGCTTCAAATGAGTTACAAAAAACAGTTAGTCAAATAAATCGATTTGAAGCTAAACTTGTAGGAGATAGAGATAAAGTAGATAAAACAACAATTACTTCTCCTGTTGATGGAATTGTAAAGCAGTTGAATTTCAATACAATAGGGGGAGTTGTTCAACCTGGAGTTGATTTAGTTGAAATTGTTCCTTTAAGTGATGCTTTGGTTGTTGAAGCAAAAATAGACCCTAAAGATATTGCATTTATAAATCCAAGTCAAAAAGCAATAATTAAAATTACAGCTTATGACTTTTCAATTTATGGTGGATTAGAAGGGCATATTATAGAAATTTCAGCCGATTCCATAGTTGATAAAGATTCAAAAGAGGGTAAAAGTTACTATAGAGTTTTGGTAAAAACAGATAAAAATTACCTTGAAAGAAGAGGTAAAAAACTTCCAATTATTCCTGGAATGGTTGCAACAGTTGATATAGTAACTGGTAAAAAAACTATAATGGACTTTATACTAAAACCTATTTTAAAAGTAAAACAAGACTCACTTCATGAAAGATAATTGAATTTTTCAATTATCTTTTTACAAATTTCTAAATTTCTTCATAAAAAAACTTTTTAGAGACTTTTTTAATCTATAATACAAGCATATAAATCTAAAAATGTTTCAAGGAGCTTATTATGAAATTGACGATTAGAGAAGCAAACGGTTCAAGCAAGGTAGTTGAACTAAATAAAGACTTTAGCATTAGTGCTAAAAAAGGGCAACAATTCATTTTCTCAAATGGATTCTCAAGTTATACTATGAAGTTTACAGATAATCAAAAATCTGTAGCTTTTACTTTTAAAGTTGATGGGAAAACTGTAAATGTAAGTTTAAATGGAATAGTCCCACTTTTAAATGCAAATAAAGATGGTATGTCAAATCCTACATTAGTTGTAGTAAATAAAGATTTAAATGAACAAAATATTGATAGTGTTGTAAATAACAAAGTATTTAATGGTAGTGAGATTATTGATAATTTAGAAGCTCTAATTTCTAATAAGCCTAATAGCTTAGCTTTAGTTAATGACTTTGCTTCTTTGGTTGAAACTCTTGAAGCTGCTGCTGCTGGTGGAGAGGGAACTGCGAGAACAAGTGGTATTAAAGTAGGTTCTTCAGATTCTATAAATGACTCTTTATTTGGTCTTCAAGAAACAGCAATTTGGGAAAATCTATCAAGAGAAATATCTTCTTTACCTGTTGAGACTGGAGATACACCAGCTGAAGAAATAGAAGCTCCAAGATATATTATTAGATTAGAAGGTTTAAAAGTTGTTGATGTTCTTGAAGGGGATAAAGCTATCTATAAAGTTGGTTTATATGATGAAAATGGTAATTCTATTATTGCTTCAGAAGATATAACAGTAACTTTTAAGTATACATATAAAACAGCTTCTGGTGATGATATAGTAGAAGTTAAGAGTGTTACAATCCCAAAAGGTGAAACAGGTATTGAGTTTGAAATAGAAATAGTAGATGATGTTTATAATGAAGGAACAGAAGAGTTTGAAATTTCTATAGATGAGATTACTACAAACTCTACAGATGAGATAACTCTTGATAAAACACCAGTAAATACAACAATAACTGATGAAGATAAACCATATGTACCAACAGAACCAGTAGATCCTACACAACCAGTAGATCCAACAAACCCTGTAGATCCAACAGATCCAAATGAACCAAAAGATCCAAGTGTTCCAAATACAAGAGATAATGTAAATGTAGATATTATAGGTGTAACAACAACAGTATATGAGGGTGATAGCTTTGAATATAAAGTAACATTAACAGATGATTATGGAAGAGCAGTAAAAGCTGATAAAGATATTACATTTGAAGTAGTATATAAATATGTAACAGCAGATGGAAGTGATATAGTAGAAGTAAAAACAGTAACAGTTCCAAAAGGAAGTAGTGAAACAACATTTAAAGTAGATACTGTAGATGATGTATATGCAGAACAAACAGAAACTTTAAATGTAACATTAAATAAAGATTTAACAACAGTAGTTGGAGCAGATCAGTTTGAACATTTAACAGTAAGAGATAGAGAGATAGAATCAACTATTCTTGATGATGATAAAGATACTCCAACAGATCCAACAGACCCTGAAGAGCCAGGAGTTAAAGAGAATGTAAATGTTAAATTAGTAGGTGTAAATACTAATGTAACAGAAGGTGAAGATGCAACATATAAAGTAACTTTAACAGATGATAAAGGAAACCCAGTAGTTGCAAGAGAACCTATAACTGTAGAGTTTACATATACATATAAATCAGCTTCTGGTGATGATATAGTTGAGACTGTAAGTGTAGTAATTCCAAAAGGAAGTAGTGAAGTACCTGTAGTTGTAAAAACTGTAGATGATGTATATGCTGAAGGAACTGAAGAGTTTGATATAGCTATTAAAACTGTAAGTAACTTAGATCAGTTTGAGAAATCAACAGTAGATACAACACCAGTAAATACAACAATCACAGATGAACCAGGAACACCAGGAAACCCAGAGGATCCAAATAATCCAGGAAATCAAGGTGATGAAGTATTTGCAATTATAAGTGTAGATAAATCAACAGTATCAGAAGGTGGAGATTTAGTATATACAGTAACATTAGTAGATAAAAATAATAACCCTGTAAAAGTACCAGCTGGAAAAGAGATAGAAGTAAAACTAGCTTGGAGTGGAGATGCTGCAAATGATACGGATACAACAGGAAGACCAACAAGTGTAACAATAACAGGTGGAAATAGTAGTACAGAATTTACAGTAAATACAGTAGATGATGTGTTTGCAGAAGGAAGTGAAGATTTAGTAGTAAAAATCACAGACTTAGATAAAGATGTAACATCGTTTGAGAATATAAAAGTTGGAACACAAGATACAGCAACAAGTACAATCACAGATGAACCAGGAACACCAGGAAACCCAGAGGATCCAAATAATCCAGGAAATCAAGGTGATGAAGTATTTGCAATTATAAGTGTAGATAAATCAACAGTATCA